>DASTBQ010000052.1:0-15398 GCA_035711995.1 Acidimicrobiia bacterium
GTCTGGAGATAGTCGAGGCCCACCATCTCTTTGGCGTGCCGTACGACAACATCGACGTGTTGGTGCATCCCCAGTCGATCCTCCACTCGGCAGTCGAGTTCAGCGATGGCTCCTGGAAGGGCCACTTGGGTCATCCCGATATGCGGATTCCGATTCAGTATGCGTTGACGGCCCCCGGACGGCGGGCGTCGCTCGCGAACCCCTTCGATTTGGCGGGTCTCGAGTTGACCTTCGAGAGACCGAACCGGGAGACTTTCCCGGCGCTCGACATCGCCTTTGCGGCGGGTAGGGCCGGTGGCTCGGCGCCGGCTGTGATGAATGCCGCAGACGAGGTTGCGGTGGATTCGTTCCTGCGGGGAAGACTCGGGTTCATGGGTATCTCCGAGGTGGTGTCCCGAACCATCGAAATGATCGAATGGCGGCCGCTGGTCAATGTCGACGAGGTGATCGAAGTCGACCTGGAGGCCCGTGCGATTGCAGCGTCTCTCATCTCGGGGGCATGCTGATACTGCCGCGGCCCAAGTAATCTTCGCCCATGCTCGGGGGTATAGCCGCCGCGATCGCCATCCTCCTCTTCGTGACAGCTCACGAGGCGGGTCACTTCTTCGCGGCAAAGGCCACCGGCATGAAGGCCACCGAGTTCTTCTTCGGTTTTGGCCCCCGGCTCTGGTCGACGAGACGGGGCGAAACCGAATACGGAGTGAAGGCATTTCCTCTCGGTGGCTACGTGCGCATTGTGGGTATGAACCCGCTCGAGGAGGTCGCTCCAGAAGATCTGGGCCGCACATATCGGGAGAAGAAATACTGGGAGAAGGCCGTCGTGGTCCTGGCCGGTGTGGGGACCAACTTTCTGATCGCGTTTCTCATGTTCTGGGGTGTCTTCGTCGCCAACGGCATGAACGAGCCGATCCCTGCCGTGAATGTCGTGGTCGAAGACTCTCCAGCAGCCGTGGCTGGGCTGGAGCCGGGCGACGAAGTCGTCGCCATAGGCGACAGCACGATTTCCAGTTGGGACGACGCCACCGCCGCCCTCTCCGAGGCCGGGCCCGGACCAACGACGATCACGGTGGAAAGGGACGGCCAAACCGTCTACCTGGATGTGGTTCTAGCCGAGTCCGAGACCATTCCCGGCGCCGGTTATCTCGGGGTCTCGCCGGTCTTCGAGGAAGTCCCGGTTGGAGTGCTCGACGGAGCCGGTCTCGCCGGCCAGGCGGTGTGGGGCGGTGTCGGTGACACTTTCAACTCGCTCTACCAGATGTTCCGGCCCTCCAGCCTGGCCCAGTACTTCGGGGTTCTCGCCGGCAACACAGACGTCCCTGACGAGATCCGGCCGGTGAGCCCGATCGGGATCGTGTCGATCGGGAGCCAGACCCAGGACGCCGCCGGGTTCATCGCAATCCTCGCCTACATCAACGTCATCCTGGCCACCATCAACATGCTTCCTCTCTTCCCCCTAGATGGTGGGCACTTCGCGGTCGCCACATACGAGAAGATCACCGGGCGGGAGGCCAACATGCGGAAGATGATGCCGGTAGCCGCCGCGGTGATCGGAACTCTGTTCTTCCTCGGCTTCGTGGCGATCGTCCTCGACATCGTCAACCCGATAAGACTCGGCTAGGCGCCTTCCCGCTCAGCTCGAAAGGTTGGAGCTTTCTTGGAAAACCCCCCTAGCCTCAGCAGGGTGAACTTCCAGCGTCGCGAAACCCGTCAGCTCGAGGTCGGGGATGTCTCCGTCGGAGGTGGCGCACCGATCTCGGTGCAGTCGATGACCACCACCAAGACCGCCGATGTCGACGGGACGCTCGCTCAGGTCTACGCCATCGCGGGCGCAGGCGCAGATATCGTCCGTATCACCTGCAATGAGGTCGAAGCGGCCCAAGGTCTCGCCGAGATCGTGCCTCGGAGCCCGGTTCCGATCATCGCCGACATCCACTACCAGTACCGCCTCGCTCTCGCTGCCATCGAGGCCGGGGTTCACGGCCTACGTCTCAATCCCGGGAACATCCGTAAAGAAGATCAGATCAAGACGGTGGCCCGTGAGGCTCGTGATCACGGTCTCCCAATCCGGATCGGGGTCAATGCCGGATCCCTCGACAAGGACCTGATGGACAAGTACGGATCGGCGGTACCCGAAGCCCTCGTTGAGTCAGCCCTGATCGAGGCCAGATACCTGGAGGAAGTCGACTTCCACGACATCAAGATCTCAGTGAAACACTCGAACGTGAGACTGATGGTGGAGTCGTACCGTCTTCTCGCAGACACAGTCGACTATCCGCTACATCTCGGTGTGACCGAGGCAGGCCCACCGCCCTCCGGTTTGATCAAGTCCGTGGCCGGGATCGGCACGTTGCTGAACGAGGGGATCGGCGACACCATCCGCTTCTCTCTGACGGCCGATCCAGTGGAGGAAGCCAAAGCAGGACGTCAGCTCCTCGAGTTCCTGGGACTGAGGGAGCGCAAGGGTCTCGACCTGATCGCCTGCCCATCGTGTGGACGGGCCGAAGTGGACGTCATCGAGGTGGCGACTCAAGCCCAACGTGCCCTGGAGGAGGCGAACCTGCCGATCCAGGTCGCCGTGATGGGATGTGTGGTCAACGGGCCTGGTGAGGCACGGGAGGCCGACATCGGGATAGCCGCGGGCCGGGGGCGCGGTCATCTCTTCATCAAGGGCCAGGTGGTGAGGGTGGTCCCCGAGGACGAGATGGTGGAAGCTCTTCTCGACGAGGCCCGGAAGCTGGTGGAGGAGGGACTCGAGGCCCGGCTCGCCCACGCCGAGGCCAACGCCGCGGAGATCGCGGCCGCCGAGCGTCTTCAACTCATCGAAATCCGTGGCGACGTCAACAGGGCAGAGGAGAGACGGGCCCGAGTCGCCGAGGTGGCGGGCGGCGACTCCTAGCCCGTCCGTGGCGATTCCTAACCCGTCCGTACGGTGAGACTGCTGGCAGGTCTCACCCCATCCTCACGGTGAGACTGCTGGCAGGTCTCACCCCATCGTCACGGTGAGACTGCTGGCAGGTCTCACCCCATCGTCACTGACACAAAGCAGGGCATAGGTGCCGGCATCCAACGTGACCGTCTCCTCCACCCCATCGATTCCGTCGTCGGGGCTCAGTTCCAATTCGACGACCGACTCCACCCATGTTGGGACCTGCCCGGTCTCGTGGAGGACCTCGACCAGTTCGGAGTAACCGTGCGTGTCTTCGATCAGGACCAGGGTCGCACCTGCATCTGCGATACCATTCAGGGTGAGGCTGACACTGGCATCACCCGCGCGCATGCGATCGGCACCCCGATACACGCAGTCGGGCATGCTCACCGCGACAGTGACTGGCTCGACCTGTCCGCAAGCGGAGATCAGCAACACGGCGACGACGACTAGTCGCTGGATCGGCTGCATACCCGTCAAGGTAAACCCTGGGGGGTGAACGGCGGGCGATTGCTACCGTGCCGATCCGATGCGCTGGTCTCAAGCCTTCATCCCGACGCTCCGTGAGCCGCCTGCCGATTCGGAGGCGGTCAGTCATCGTCTCCTGGTCCGCGGGGGATTCATCAGACAGCTGGCTGCCGGCTCGTACACGATGCTGCCGCTCGGGCAGAAGGTCAGACTCAAGGTCGGGGGGATCATCAGGGAGGAGATGAACGCAATCGGCGGCCAGGAGTTGATGCTCCCCACGTTGCATCCCGCCGAGATCTGGCAGAAGTCAGGCCGCTACGAACTGATGGGCGACAACTTGTTCAAGCTCAAGGACAGGAAGGACGCCGATCTGGCCCTGGGCATGACCGAGGAGGAGATCTTCGCAATGCTCGCCTCAGAAATGTCGTCCTATCGGGATCTGCCCCAGATCTGGTACCAGATGCACGTCAAGTTTCGTGACGAGCCACGACCCAAGTCGGGCCTGCTCCGGGTGCGAGAGTTCACCATGAAAGACTCTTACACACTCGATATCGATCGTTACGGACTCGACATCGGCTTCGACAAGCACCGCGAGGCGTATCGTCGCATCTTCGCCAGGATGGGTCTGAGTGCTGTGGACGTCGAGGCGTCGTCAGGTGCAATGGGCGGATCTGAGTCGATCGAGTTCATCCAACGCAGCGAGGCCGGGGAAGACTGGGTAGTGACCTGTGACAGCTGCGACTACCGGGCGAATGTGGAGCGGGCGGTTTCGGCGCTCGATCCTGTCGACGACGGTGGTTCCTCGGAATTGGGCCGTTTCCCCACCCCCGGTTTGAGGACAATCCTCGGTCTTGCCGAGGCTCATCCCGAGATCGCGTCGGCGAAGCGGCAGATCAAGACACTCGTCTACATCGTCGATGGCGAGCCGGTTCTCGTGATGCTCCGCGGTGACCACGATCTCCAGGAACAGAAACTCCTCGATGCCACCGGTGTGGCGGAGGACGCGGCGCGGCCCGCCCGGACGGATGAGATCAGAGAACTGCTCGGCGCTGACCCGGGGAGTCTCGGGGCCGTGGGTGTTTCAGATGTCAGGGTGCTGGCGGACCGCGCCCTCGAAGGCAGGTTCAACATGGTCACCGGGGCCAACGAGGACGACTGGCACTATTCGGGAGTAGACGTGGCGAGGGACATCGCGGTGTCCTCCTGGGCGGACCTACGGGCCGTCACCAAAGGGGAGCGTTGTCCGGAAGACGGCGGAACGCTCGATCTGTGGAAGGGGATCGAGGTCGGTCACATCTTCAAGCTGGGCACCCAGTACTCGGAGGCTTTCGGCGCATACGTGCACGATGAAGACGGTGTCAGCCATCCTGTGATCATGGGATCCTACGGCATAGGGCTGGAACGGGGCATGGCCGCGGTAGTCGAGGCCAGCCATGATGAAAACGGCATCGTGTGGCCGGTCTCGGTCGCTCCCTACGAAGTAGTTGTCACCGTGATCCGACCCGACGACGAAGCGACCATGGCGGTTGCCAATCAGCTCTATGACGATCTCGCGACTTCGGGTGTCGACGTGTTGTTGGACGACCGAACCGAGCGTCCTGGCGTGAAATTCGCCGACGCCGAGCTAATCGGAATCCCCTATCGGATCACTGTCGGACCCAAAGGCCTCGAGGCGGGAATCGCCGAGCTGACGACGAGACGTGAGATGGATCGGGTCGAGGTGAGCTTCGACGAGGTGATGGCGCGTGTGGTCGGGCTCGTCGAGGAGGCCAGGTTCGGCATTTAACCCTGCTGGGGAGGTCGTCCTATAATCGCCCTCTACAACCAGGACGCTTTTCGGTCAGGTGGGCGCCTTTGGGCACCCGCCTGTTTGTTTGTGGAGTAACGGATTTTGACGGAGGTAGCTGACATCTGGAGCGTGATAGAGCCCTATCTCGCCGCGGAACGGCTCGAGCTCGACGACCTCGAGCTCACCGGACACGGCCGGGGCCGGGTTTTGCGCGTCACGGTCGATGGTGAGGAGCTCGGGATAGATCGGCTCGCCGAACTGTCTCGCGGTCTCTCCAGACTTCTCGACAACGAGCCCGAATTGCAGGATGCCTATCAGCTGGAGGTCAGCTCGCCGGGTCTGGAGCGGAAGCTGCGCAGACCCGACCACTACCGCAAGTCGGTTGGTCGCGAGGTCGTGGTCAAGACGACTGCGGGTGACGCGAAGCAGACATACCGGGGCACCCTGAACGAAGCCGACGACCTGAGCTTCACGGTCCTAACCGAGTCGGGCCCACGAGAGGTCTCATACGACGACGTCATGAGTGCCAAGACTGTCTTCAGGTGGGAGAAGACGCCCAAGCCAGGTCACTGAAGGAGAACGATGCAACTCGACAGCATGATGGAGGCAATCGAGGTACTCGCCAGGGAGCGCGGTGTCGCCGTTGACGCGATCCTCGACGCCTTCGCGAACGCCCTCGTCGCCGCCTACAAACGCAGCCCCGGCGCCGCCGAGGAGGCCAGAGTCACCATCGATCCCGACTCGGGTGAGGTCACTGTCTATGCCCAGGAGCTGGATGACGACGGAAACGTCATCGACGAATGGGAAGACACCCCTGAGGGGGAAGCCTTCGGGCGTATCGCTGCGCAGTCGTTCAAGCAGGTGATGCAGTTCAAGCTGCGCGAAGCGAAGCGTGAGAAAGTCTTCGAGATGTACGAAGGCCGGGAGGGAGACCTCGTTACCGGCATCGTCCAACAGGTCGACTACCGCTCGGTGATTCTCGACCTTGGCGATGCCGAGGCCATCCTCCCCGGCAGCGAACGGATCCCCTTCGAACGTCTCGACCGGGGAAACCGGGTCAAGGCGCTCATCCTCGAGGTTCGCAACGAGACGAAGGGCTCTCAGATCGTCGTGTCCCGCAGTCATCCCGATTTGGTTCGTCGACTGCTCGAGCTGGAAGTCCCCGAGCTGGCCGATGGCACCGTCGAAATCGTGAACATCGCCAGAGAACCTGGGCACCGCACCAAGATCGCGGTGATCTCCCACGATCCGAATGTGGATCCCAAAGGAGCCTGTGTCGGCGCCCGTGGGTCACGGGTGCGGCAGGTGGTCAACGAGCTCCGGGGTGAGAAGGTCGATGTGGTGCAATGGCGTGACGACGTCGCCCAGTTCATCGCCGAGGCGTTGGGCCCTGCGAAGGTCAAGGAAGTGCACATCGACGAGGATGAGAAGACAGCCGATGTGGTCGTATCTGAACACCAGCTGTCCCTGGCCATCGGCAAGGAGGGCCAGAACGCCCGTCTCGCCGCCAGGCTTTCCGGATACAAAGTCGACATCCGCTCCGATACCGAGGGGAGCGAAGGCGGGGAACCGGTCGAGACCGCTTCGGAGGGGGAGACGGTCCCGTCTGTGGCGGCACAACCAGGTGACGCCGAAGTGGCGGCTGCCGCAGCAGATGAGGTGGCAATCGGGGCGGAGGCCTCCGAAGCTGCCCTGGATCCGAGTTTGCCCGCCGAAAGCGACGAGATCGAAGATTCTGAGAACGACACCGAGAGTGAGTGATTGCTGAATGAGGGTTTATGAGCTTGCCCGCGAGTTGGGCATCGATTCGAAGGAGGTCCTGGCACAGGCCCAGGAGCTCGGTCTGGAGGTGAAGACTGCCTCGTCGGGTCTCGACGAGGAGGGGGCGGAACTGGTCAAACTGGCTTTCGCTCCTGAGGAGACCAGCGACAGAGCAGACGAGGAAGTGGCTTCTCCTGAGGCCGGACTGGTCGCGGAGGAACCGGTTGCCGAGGAAACTGCATCCGAGGACGAGGCCGCACCTCAGGTGACCGAGGACGAAGAGCAGGCCGAAGCGGAGACGCCTGAGCAGGAGATCCAGATCGCGGCACTGCCCGAAGGTGCCACGGTGGCCGAGTTTGCCGCGGCAGTGGACCAGTCCCCCGGTGACATCGTCAAATCACTGCTGGAGCGTGGCATCCCCGCCGGTGCCAACCAGGCGATGCCGACAGACCTCATTGACGAGATCGCCGAAGGTTTCGGTTTCATCATCGAGGTGGAGACCGCTCCACCGCCGCCGCCCGTGGCGGAGCGTCCCGAATTCGAGGACTCCGAGGAAGATCTGACTCCCCGTCCGCCGGTCGTCACCGTCATGGGTCACGTCGACCACGGCAAGACGACCCTCCTCGACACCATCCGCAAGGCGAATGTCGTCGCCGACGAGGAAGGTGGGATCACCCAGCACATCGGCGCGTATCAGGTAGAGATCAACGGTCGCAGGATCACGTTCGTCGACACTCCCGGCCATGAGGCGTTCACTGCTCTGCGGGCACGTGGCGCCAACATCACCGACATCGTTGTGCTGGTGGTGGCGGCAGACGACGGTGTGATGCCACAGACAATCGAGGCCATCTCACACGCGAAGGCAGCCGGGGTGAAGATGATCGTTGCCGTCAACAAGATGGACCTCCCCGGAGCCGACCCGCTCCGGGTTAGGACCGAGTTGACCAATCAAGGTGTCGTCGTCGAAGAGCTCGGTGGCGATGTGCCATCGGTTGAGGTCTCGGCTGTCAAGGGTGAAGGTGTTGACGATCTTCTCGAAGTCATCGACCTGATTGCCCAACTCGAGGATTTCAAGGCAAATGCCAAGCCAAATGCCAGCGGTGTCGTGGTCGAAGCACAGCTCGAAGTGGGCAGAGGCCCGGTGGCGACCGTCATCGTCCAGCGTGGAACGCTGAAACAGGGTGACTCCTTCGTGGCGGGCCCGATCTCGGGTCGTGTCCGTGCCCTGATGAACGATCAGGGCGACCGCATCAAGGTCGCCAAGCCGTCGGATCCGGTGCAGATAATGGGTTGGGACGATGTGCCGGGTGCAGGTGACTTCTTCGAGGTTCAGGACAACGACAGGGAGGCGCGCAAGATCGCGGCCGAACGTCAGGAGACCGAGCGTCAGGAGACACAGATCGCCCCCTCGGCCCGTGACCGGCTCCAGGGTCTTCTCGAACAACTCAGGTCAGAAGACGCCACATTGAACGTGATCGTCAAGGCCGACGCCCAGGGGTCGCTCGAGGCGCTCAGAGAGTCGATCGCCAAGATCGAGCGCGAGGGCGGGAAAATCCAGATCGTTCACACCGCTGTCGGCGGCATCAACGAAAACGACGTGACCCTCGCCGAAGTGACCGAAGCCGTGATCGTCGGTTTCAACGTCCGCCCCGAGCCCAAGGCACGTCGTGCCGCCGAGGAAGCGGGTGTCGAGGTACGGACCTACGGGATCATCTACGAGCTCCTCGACGAACTCGAGCAGTTGCTCGTCGGCCAACTCGCCCCCGACCAGGAAGAAGTCGTGCTGGGCACGGCGGAGGTGCGAGCCACCTTCAAGGTCCCGAGAGCCGGCACCATCGCCGGTTGTTACGTCATCGAGGGAATGGTGCAGCGAGGCGCCAAGGCCCGTCTTCTCCGGGATGGAATCGTCATCCACGACGGCGTCATCTCTTCGCTGAAGCGATTCAAGGACGACGTGCGCGAGGTCCAACAGGGCTTCGAATGCGGGATGGGGTTCGAGGACTTCAACGACATCAAGGATGGCGACAACATCGAGGTGTACACGGTCCGCGAGGTCGCCCGCACCTAGGCCTGCTGAAGGAGAGAGGCGTGTCCGACCGCATGTCGAAGGTCAACTCGACACTGCGCGAGGTTCTGGCCGAGGAGATCGAGCGCATGAGTGACTCCAGACTCGAGATGGTCTCGGTCACAGCCGTCGACACCGCACCCAACCTGCGGCATGCCATGGTCTATGTGGACGTCCTCAGCACCCAGGGTCAGGAACCTGCATTGGCAGCGCTGCGTGGTGCGGCCCGACGTCTCCAGAGTGTGATCGGGGCACAGGTGCGGATGAAGTACACGCCGACACTCGATTTCGCCATCGACCCGGGCATCACTGGTGGTGAGCGGATCGATCAGATCCTGCGCGACCTACAGGATCCAGATCCCAGCCCTCAGGCAGGGGGTGGCGAGCGCAGCGACCGGACCTGGATCGCTCCACCTCATGATCAAGCGGAGGAGGAGTGACAAGGGATCCATCGACGCTGGCAGCGGCGGCCCGCGCCATCGAGGACTCTGAGACTCTGGCCCTGGCCTGTCATGTCGGTCCTGATGGGGACGCACTGGGTTCCATGCTCGGTTTCGCAGTAGCGGCCCGTGACGCCGGGAAAGAGGTTGTGGCAAGTTTCGGTTCTCCGTTCGACCTGCCTTCCGGACTCGAGTTCCTTCCTGCCGACCTGCTCGTCCCCCCAAAGGAGTTTCCCTCTGACCCCGAGACGATGGTCGTCTTCGACGTGGGATCTGCCGAGCGCATCGGCGAGCTCGCTTCGAACGCGGGAAGGGCGGGGACCGTCGTGGTCATCGACCACCACGTCACCAACGAGGGTTTCGGAGATGTCGCCCTCATAGACCACGAAGCAGCCGCCACCGGGGAGTTGGTCTACGAGTTGCTCGGAGCGCTTCGCTGGCAATTGTCTCCCCAGATCGCACAGTGCCTTCTCACCGCGCTGGTCACCGACACCGGTCGATTCCAATACTCCAACACCAGACCCCGGACCCTCGAGATCGCTGCCGAGCTCATTGCTGCCGGCGCCGAGCCCGCGGTGATCGGCCGTCATGTCTACGAAGAGGCGCCTTTCGGTTATCTCAAGGCCTCCGCCATCGCCCTGGGCCGGGCAGAACTACATGCTGACCTCGGAGTGGTCTCGACGATCCTCACCCAGTCCGACCTCGACACGGCTGGTCTCTCGTGGGCTGATACCGACAACCTGATCGATCTGCTCCGTCTCCCGGTCGAAGCCGACACTGCCGTGCTGGTCAAGGGTCACGACGATGGTCGGGTCAAGGTGAGCCTGCGCTCGCGTGGGGCGACCGATGTGGGCTCTCTTGCGGCGGCGATGGGCGGTGGCGGTCACCGTCTGGCAGCAGGATTCACCTCCGATGGTCAACCCGAGGACGTCCGTCGCAAGGTGCTCGACTCGGTGGAGGACTATCGGTGACCAGGGGCTTCCTGGTGGTGGACAAACCCGGGGGCATGACCTCGAATCAGGTCGTGGGGGTGGTGAAGAAGACGACCGGCACGAAGAAGGTCGGCCACGCCGGCACTCTCGATCCAATGGCCACCGGTGCGATGGTCCTCGCGGTGGGCAACGTGACACGCCTCATCAAGTACATCCAGGACCAGCCAAAGGAGTATCTCGCAACCGCCCTCTTCGGTGTTGCCACGGACACTCTCGACGCCGACGGAGCTGTTCTCACACGCGAGCCGATGAACATCGCGAGCGAGGACGTCGAAGCCCTCGTGCCCAGGTTCACCGGGACCATCTCCCAGATCCCCCCGATGGTTTCGGCCCTGAAGAAGGAGGGGCGACGTCTCTATGAACTGGCCCGCGAGGGGGAAGTGGTGGAGAGGGATGCCCGTGCCGTGGAGATCCACGAGTTGGAGATCATGTCGGTCGGGGCTCCTCCCTACCCCGAGGTCGAGTTCAGGGTGGTGTGTGGAAAAGGGACCTACGTTCGCTCTCTTGCGGATGACATGGCGTCGGTGCTCGGAGGCTCGGCGCATCTCACGGCTTTGCGTCGGACTCGTATCGGCTCGCATCGGGCGAGCAACGGTGTGACCATCGAAGACATGCAGAACTGGGAGGACTACTTCCTCACCCCTGCGCAAGGAGTGGCCGACCTCCCTGCAGTGCACGTCGATCGGGAGACAGCCGAGGGCGTCCGCAACGGCGTGCGATTCGTGGCCGGACCGATCGTCTCTGGGCCGCAAGACGAGCCTTACCGTGTCCTCGATCCAGAGGGCGAGCTAATCGCGGTCTATCGCCGCACAGGCGACCGGGCCGAGCCGGACGTGGTGTTGCCTTCGTGAAGGTGCTCGACGGGTCATGGGACGGATGGCAGAGACCCGGTGCTGGCACCTCTGTCACCGTTGGCGTGCTCGACGGGGTTCACCGGGGGCACCGTCGTCTCCTCCAAGGTCTCGATCCAGAGCGGCTGCGAACCGTACTGACTTTCGACCCCCACCCGGTCGAGGTTCTCCGACCGGGCACACCGCCCCGGCTGATCACCGATCTCGAGGAACGGGTGACTCTGCTCGATCAGGCAGGAGTCGCCTGTGTAGGCGTTCTCGACCTGTGGCACATCAAGGATCTGGGGCCTGAGGAGTTCGTGGAGAAAGTGCTGCTTGGGAAGCTCGACATGGTCCACATGGTCGTGGGCGCAGACTTCAGGTTTGGCAAGGACAGGGGTGGCGACGTTGCCTTACTCGAGTATCTGGGAAGGGCTCATGGCTTCGATGTGGAGGTGATCGACCTCGTGTCCCTGGGCGACGAGGTCATCTCTTCCAGTCGGATCAGGGCCCTGGTGGAGGAGGGAAACGTGGCGGAGGCCGCCGGGCTGCTCGACTCGAGGTTCACGCTGAGCGGTGAAGTCGTCCACGGGGAGAAGCGGGGCCGAGATCTCGGCTTCCCAACAGCCAATCTCCGTCCGCCGCCTCGGAAACTGATACCCGGCCATGGGGTCTATGCCTGTTTCGCAACGATCGAAGGGAGAAGTCACGATGCCGCGGTCAATGTGGGCATCCGACCCACATTCGGGGGTGGGGAGCTTCTGATCGAGGCCTATCTCCTCGATTTCTCGGATGACGTCTATGGGCAACATATGACTCTCGAGTTCGTCGACTATCTCCGACCCGAAGTCGCCTTCGACGGCCTGGAGGAACTCGCCGAGCGCATCGACGACGACGTGGACCGCAGCCGGGACATCCTCTCTGCTGCCCGGTTGCGAATGTGAGTTTCCGACTGCCGCTGGTAACATCCGCTCAGATCCCCACCTACTTCAGGTTTTACGCGCAATGAAGACAACCACCGAGATAGTCGAAGAATTCGGAACCCACGACAGCGACACCGGTTCGCCCGAGGTTCAGGTGGCTCTGCTCACCGACAGGATCAACCACCTGACCGAACATCTTCGTGACCACAAACACGACCATCACAGTCGTCGTGGTCTGCTGCTCATGGTCGGCAAGCGTCGAAGACTCCTCGATTACCTGCGTCGTGAGGACGTAGAGAGATATCGAAGCCTCATCGCCAAGCTCGGTCTCCGGCGCTAGAGATTTCCATGTGGAGCGGTGACGCCGCTCCACATGAGTATGCGGGTCGCAAGCGACCCGCGACAACGGAGTTGAAACTCCGCCACGAAGAGCCACGTCGGTTGTCAGTGGTGAGGTCTTGATCGCGAGACCAAGACCTCACCACTGCCAACGGGCGCCGGCTCCAGACAAACGAAGGAGCACGTAGTGCCCGAGACCTCAGTAAGAGGAATCATCGGCGGCAAAGAGCTCGTACTGACCACCGGCAAGTTGGCCGGGCAGGCGAACGGAGCCGTCGTCGCTCAAATCGGCGGTACCGAAATGCTGGTGACCGCCACCGCAAACAGCAAGCCCCGTGAGGGAGTCGATTTCTTCCCCCTCACTGTCGACTTCGAAGAACGCATGTACTCCGTGGGACGTATCCCCGGGTCGTTCTTCCGTCGTGAAGGTCGTCCATCGGAGCAGGCGATCCTCACCTGCCGGCTCATCGACCGACCCCTCCGTCCGTCTTTCGCCGACGGGTATCGCAACGAGACCCACATCGTGGTCACTTCTCTCTCCGTAGACCAGGAGAACCCCTTCGACGTGGTCGCCCTCAACGGGGCGTCCGCGGCCCTCACCATCAGCGGCCTCCCATTCGAGGGGCCAATCGGTGGTGTCAGAGTCGCTCTCAAGAAGGGTGAATGGGTTGCCTTCCCGACGGAGGAAGACCTCACCGAGTCGGTTTTCGAGCTCGTGGTCGCCGGAAGGCGAAACGACGCTGGTGAGATCGACATCGTGATGGTCGAGGCCGGTGCCACCGCAGAGGGCGCCCACCTCGTGGCCGGCGGTGATCGTGCCTCCGACGAGGCAGCCGTTGCCCAGGGTCTCGAGGAGTCGAAGCAGTACATCTCACAGCTCATCGACCTTCAGGACCAGCTGTTGGGTCAGGTCGAGGTCCCTTCGTTCGAGTGGGACCCTGTCATCGATTACAGCGACGAGGTCTACGCCCGGGTCGAGGCTGCAGCCGCCGCCCGGATCGCATCCGTCCTCGAGATCCCCGGCAAGCACGACCGGCTCGATGCCGAAGTCGAGGCTCTCGATGCCGTGATCGCGGAGCTCGGTGTCGCCGATGACGACCCAGAGATGCTCAGAGAGGTGAAAGGTGCCTTCCGCGGCGTGTTCAAGAAGCAGGCTCGCAGACGTGTCGCCGAACAGGGCGTTCGTATGGACGGCCGCGGCGCTGCCGACATCCGTCCCCTCACGATCGAGGTAGGGACGATCGAGCGAACCCATGGTTCGGCGCTGTTCCAGCGTGGCGAGACTCAGGTGTTGAACGTGACCACCCTTGGCATGTTGAAGATGGAGCAGATGCTCGACACCCTCGACATCGCCGATGGCAAGCGTTATATGCATCACTACAACTTCCCGCCGTTCTCCACCGGCGAGGCCGGGTTCATGCGGGGCCCGAAGCGTCGGGAGATCGGTCACGGCGCCCTTGCCGAGAAGGCGCTGCTCCCCGTGATCCCCAGCTCTGACGAGTTCCCATACGCGCTGCGTCTGGTGTCCGAAGTGCTTGCGTCTAACGGCTCCTCGTCGATGGCGTCGGTCTGCGGGTCGTCCCTCTCTCTGATGGATGCCGGTGTACCGATCAGTGCCCCGGTGGCCGGGATCGCAATGGGGCTCATCAACGAGGGCGATCAGTTCGTGACTCTCACCGACATCCTCGGTGCTGAGGACGCTCTCGGAGATATGGACTTCAAGGTGGCGGGGACGGCTGACATGATCACCGCCCTCCAGCTCGACACAAAGATCCAGGGACTTCCCTCCGAAATTCTCCGGGGAGCTCTCGACCAGGCCCGTGAGGCCAGGCTGTTCATCCTCGGGGCGATGGCGGAGGTCATCTCCGCTCCCCGTGAGGAGATGAACAAGTGGGCTCCCCGTATCGAGTCGATCGAGATCCCCAAGGACAAGATCGGTGAGGTGATCGGCCCCAAGGGTGCCGTGATCCGCGAGCTGGAGGAGCAGACAGGCGCCAACATCGAGATCGAGGAGACCGACGGTGTCGGGATAGTTCGAATCGCCTCGAACGACGGCGAGGCCCTGGCCAGGGCCAAGGAGAGGGTGACTCAGATCGCCTTCCCGCCCGAGGCCGAAATCGGTGCCGAGTACGACGGCAAAGTGGTCAACATCACCAAGTTCGGTGCGTTCGTGAACATCCTCCCCGGCCGCGATGGTTTGCTTCACATCTCCCGGCTCGATGGCTCCAAACGGGTCGAGCGGGTCGAGGACTACCTGGCCGAGGGTGACGAGATCAAGGTCCGTGTTCGTGAGATCGAGCGCGGCAAAGTGAGCCTCGAGCTCGTCGAGGCGCTCGAGGGTGCGACCCTTCCCAACGGGGACGGTCCCTCCAGTGGTGGTGGCGGAGGCGAGAACAACCGCGACCGCAATCGTGATCGGGATCGCAACAAGAGCGGCGACAGAGGTGGACGCAACGGGGACCGTCGTGGCGACGACCGTGGCGGCGACCAGCAATCTGGGCGTCGCAAGGCAGCGCAGAGCTTCTCCGAGGCCTTCGAGAAGATGAAGGACTGACCCAGTCCCATATTCGAAGTCAGGAAGGGGGTCGGTCCTCAAACCGGCCCCCTTCCTCACGTCCGCTATAACATCGTCGCCGGGCCGTGCTACCAGGGGGCCTTGTGGCTGTTGAACTGGATGGAACCGTGACGATGCGCGGTGACGTCGGCGCCGGCATCCGCGTTCAGGTGGTGGCGGACGGTAGACGTCTTCGCATCGTCTCAGGAAACGAGCTGTTGGGTGACTGGATGTTGGCTGACATCGGCATATCCGCTCTCAACGAAGGCTTCAACATAAGGGCCGAGGGAGAGGACTTCGTCCTGCACACA
>DASTBQ010000053.1:0-9099 GCA_035711995.1 Acidimicrobiia bacterium
CTCGCTACTCGATACCCGAGATACCGCCTGACCCGAGCGGCACGACAAAGGATAATGCCGAGTGGAGACTGAACCTATTTCGTACGAGACGCCGATGAGACTCGCCCTCGACCTCGCCGCCGAAGCTGCGAGTGCGGGCGACGTCCCTGTTGGGGCCGTGCTTCTCGACCCCGATGGGCACGTCGTGGCGGTCGATCGGAACCGTCGTGAGGAGCTACGCGATCCCACTGCCCATGCCGAAATGCTGGTGCTGTCGGCGCGGGCCCGTGTGATAGGAGACTGGAGGCTCGCCGGGCATACCCTGGTCGTGACCCTGGAACCATGCACGATGTGTGCCGGGGCTGCAGTGCTGGCACGTCTCGAACGAATCGTCTACGGCGCCCCCGACGTCAAGGCGGGGGCGGCATGGTCTCTCTACAACATCCCTCAAGACCGTCGTCTCAACCACCGGGTCGAGTTGACCCACGGTGTGTTGGCCGGCGAGTCCAGAGGGATCCTGGAGACTTTCTTCAAGGAGATGCGTCTCGGTTGATCGTTTGCCCTGGCCCTCGCGTTGGGTAACCCCCGACGGGAAAGGAGCCCTATGGGCCACGAACAGCACACGGTGACCGTGTTCGCACCGGTCCTCCACCTGACAGTCACAGTTGAACGGTCATCTTCGGAAGAAGACGAGATCCACATCCACCCAGGGGGACAGGGGTTCTGGATCGCCCGGATGCTCAAGCATCTCGGGGAGAGACCTCTCCTCTGTGGTCCGATCGGTGGTGAGACGGGTCGCGTGTTTCTCGGTCTGCTCGGCCAGTTCGGCATGGACGTGAGCACCATCGAGATCGCCGACTCGACCCCCACAATCGTCCAGGATCGCAGGTCAGGAGACAGAGAGCTGATCGCTTCATCCCCGACCATCAAACTCGCCCGCCACGAGGCAGACGACGTGTACGGGCGATTGTTCGATAGGGCTATGGCCGCGCCGGTGTGCGTGGTCACGGGTCAGTCGGAGCCAACGTTCTCGCTCGACTTCTACAAGAGACTCGGGCACGACCTGGCCTCGACCGAGGTCAAAGTGGTCGCCGACCTGCACGGCCCCGAGCTCCGCTCTTTCCTGGAGGGGGGTCCCCTCGATCTGCTCAAGGTGAGCGATGAAGACTTGGAGCACGACGGAACACTGTCTCATGCCGGCGCCGATGCAGAAGAGGCTCTATCAGCGATGGATGAACTGATGACCGAGGGGGCGAAGACGATCGTCCTCTCCCGGCAGGACAAGCCCGCTCTGGCCCGATCCGGAGATGCTGTCCTCCGCGCGACCTCACCCGAGCTCGACCCAGCCGACCATCGCGGTGCGGGAGATTCGATGACCGCCGGCTTGGCTGCAGGGGTACGCCGTGAGCTCGACTTCATCGAGACGGTACGTCTCGGATGTGCAGCCGGGGCCGCCAATGTCACACGTCATGGTCTGGGCAGCGCCGAAGAGAGTCTGATTCCCGGGCTGGCCGAACGGACCAAAGTCGAGCCAGTTGGCGGTGTCTCTTCGTGACCGACCGACCACGTGTCCTGGTGACCAACGACGATGGCATCGAGTCGGTCGGCGTCCGCACCTTGGCCCGGGCCCTGGCATCCGAATTCGACGTGATCCTGGCTGCGCCCAACAGCGACAGGTCCGGCTCTGGCACCGGTATCGGGGGTCTCGACCTCGACGCCGGAGTCGAGCTGACCCCTGTGGATGTGCCCGGGGTGGAGGCCTACAGCATCGACGGTCCTCCGGGTCTAGCCGTGACGGCAGCGGCATTGGGTGCGTTCGGCACGTTGCCCCGTCTTGTGTTCTCGGGGATCAACGCCGGGATCAACACGGGTCACTCGATAATCCACTCCGGGACGGTGGGAGCCGCGCTCACGGCCAACACCTTCAAGATGAAGGGAGTGGCGATAAGTCTCGCTCAGTCCGACCCGTGGCATTGGGAGACGGCGGCCGAGTATGCGGCACCGGTGGCCCGTTGGATCCTGGCGCACGAGTCACCGAAGGTGCTGAACGTGAACATCCCCGGGGTGCCACCTGACAAAGTCGTCGGCGTTCACTGGGCCGATCTCGACGAGTTCGGCTACATAAGAGTGGCGACTGCGGACGTCGAGGACCGACGTCTCCAGTTCGTGGTCGGGTCGGAGACCAGCAAATCAGATCCGGGTACCGACACCGTCCTCTGCTCGGAGAACCACGTCACCCTCACCCCGTTGCGATCCGTAGAACCCGCCCCGTTCCCATCGGTTGCGGCACACGAGATCGCGATTCGCGAGTCGATAGTTTCAGGCTGAGGGCCGTTGGGTACCTCGCCGCCATGATGACCACCGCTGTCGAAGGCGTCGAGTATTCGGAGCGTCCTGGTTTCACAGTCGTCGGAGGCCACCCCAGCCGTATCGGACCGGTGGCAGTCCGCATCGACGGAAGCAGAGAGAGCTTCGAAGCGGTGCGGGCCGCCGCGGGCCATGCCATGGTCCGCACCTGCGGAATGATCGTCATCGATGAAACAGACACCTCGGGCTCTGTTCCAGAGTTCGAAGACATCGACGAACGGGAGCAGTCGGTGGCACAGGGGATCTTCCAGAACGACCACGTATCGATGTTGCCGGCGGCCTCGCCCAGCCTCGCCGACCTGGCCCACCAGGTGGAGGATCTGGGGGCGTCCCTACTCGTCCTCAACGCGGACGAGGTCGACGAGGTCGCCTCCTCACCCGAATTGATGGCCCGCATGATCAACGGTTCCTTCGACTTGTTGTTGCTCGCGCCAGGCCTGCATCGTCATCACCCCTGATCAGACCGCGTCTTCGACGGAGACACCTCTTGTCTCGATGGCTCGGTCCCAGAACCTGTAGACCAGGGCACCCCCCACCAGCGTGACACCGACCAACGAGAAGGCGGCCAAATAGTCGAGTCCGTCGATCATGAAGCCGACCACGGGAACACCGGCGAGGACCGCTATGTCGAAAATCGATGTGAACACCGCCACCGCCGAACCTCTCTCGGCGATCCTCGCCCGATTGACCACCTCACTGGACAGCACGGGAAAGGCAGCGCCGTGGGCTATCCCGGTGATCATCGCCGCAAGAACGAAAGGGACCACGTCTTGAGCGCTGCCCATCAGCGTGAGACCGAGTCCGTACGCCGAGATCGACCCGACGAGCAGCGGACGATGGGGAATCCGGTCGTAGAACGGTCCACCGGCGATACGT
The DNA here is from genome assembly GCA_035711995.1 of Acidimicrobiia bacterium. Classification (GTDB taxonomy): domain Bacteria; phylum Actinomycetota; class Acidimicrobiia; order Spongiisociales; family ZC4RG35; genus JANQRA01. The sequence goes on from DASTBQ010000053.1 coordinate 3,223, forward strand.
GTGGCCGCAGCGGAAACGCCGTAAACCGCAAAGAAGAGACCGGCGGTGCCGACATCACGGACGTCGACGAAGGTGCGGGTGAAGGTGAACAGCGCCTCGAGACCAATGGCGAACAAGACACTGGCGAACCACAGAGGAATCATGTTGCGCTGCACCAGGGCCGCCCAGAAAGAGCGTCGTGGCTGGCGGCCACGCATGGGGAGCACAGGAAGGGTCCACACTATGAGCCAGGAGGCAAAGGCCACTGCGGCTGCGAATATGAAGAGCCCGGAGAAACCAAACTGACTGACGATCACGTCGCCTGAGTAGCCACCCACTGCGATCGGTATCAGGCCGGAAAGCCCGAAGATGGCAAGACCCTGGGTTCGGCGTTCGGCCGGGATTGCATCGGCTCCGTAGGTGAGAATCGTCGTGAAGAGGGCGATCTGAAGGACCCGCTGGACCAGGAAGAGACCCCACAGGTACGGACCCCACTCACTCGTGCCCGCCAGAGCAACGAGGACTGTGATGTTGCCAACCGCAGCCACCAGCAGAACGGTCCTCCGGTGGGTGAGGTCGAGGATCCTGCCCAGCAGGGGGCGGAAGAGCAGCGACACGAACCCACCGGCGGCATAGAGAAGACCGATGAGACCTTCAGTCGCTCCCAGGTCACTGAAGTAACCGGGGACATGGACGAGCAGGGCGAACGAGAGTTCCTGAAGCAGGGCCGCGGCGAACAGGCGGGGAAAGTTGGGGCCGAACCGGTGTTCCGACATGGAGTCCCTCGAAGGTAACAGTGTCTGGTTCAACAGCCGAAGGCCGACAGCGGTGTTGGGATGGTTCGTGGCTGCCGGTAGCCTCATCTCGATCGTGTAGGCGGGGCGCTAGGGGTGCCCTGTACCCGAAATCCTCTTCACGCGGGGCCGAATTCCCCGCCCGAGGGTCACGACACGTCGGGGCGTCACAACCCTGAGGTCGGTGTCGGGGCGTTGACGATCGGGTCCTGCGCGGCGGGGCGCCACGAACCGGGTCAGGTCCGGAAGGAAGCAGCCCTAAGTGGTCAGCCCCCGGGTGCTGCAGGGTCGCCTGGTCCGAGCCCACGGCCGACGTCGACGACGTCCACCGTGACTCGACGGCGGGGTCACGATCACGGGCATTGGCCATGACGTACCGGGTTAGCCGGGGGTGGCTCGACCCGGTTTGCGAAGGACCACCCCGTAGACGAAGCCGAAGAGACCCGTGTGCCAGACGTTTTCCATTTGGAGTGGGCCATCGGCGTAGAGGTTCTCTGGCTGTGGCAGCGAGTCCAAGCTCCGGTGCAGGTACCAGTACTCCCTCGGTGCACCTGCAAACAACAACCCGATCAAGGGAAGAAGGACCGCCGTCCCCAACCGATGCAACCAACGAAGTGCGGGATTGCGCGGTCGGCCCAGGTCGACGACGACGGCAGCAGCCCCGGGCCGAAGGACCCGCTCGACGTCGGTCAAGGTCGCGTCCACAGAGGTGAGGTTTCGGAATACGAATCCGCTGAACACTCCGTCGACGCTCTCGTCGGCGAGAGGGATCTGCTCACCGACCGCGACGACTCGTGCCACAACCGGGCTCAGGGCGAGCATTTCGATCACCGGGTCGAGTCCAATCACTTCACGGCCTGCGAAGTCGGTGTCACCGGTTCCACATCCCAGATCCAGAACCACTCCCGGTTCCAGCTGCGCCACGCCTCTCGCACGCCACGTTCGTTCCTGCCCAAATGAGAGGATGCGGTTGATGCGGTCGTAGCGACGGGCAATCCGGGCGAATATCGGATCCGATACCTCGCTCACGGCTCGATTGCTTCGAACCCCGTATAGGAGCGGAGGGCGTCGGGTATCACCACAGACCCGTCAGGTCGCTGGTGATTCTCCAAGATCGCCAGGATGGTCCGTCCCACCGCGCACGCGGTGCCGTTGAGCGTGTGAGTCAAAGTGTTGCCACCTCCACTACGGAAACGCACTTTCAGTCTTCTCGCCTGGTAATCGGTGGTGTTGGAACAGGAAGTGATCTCACGGAAGGCCTGCTCCCCCGGGAACCACGCCTCGATGTCGTATTTCTTGGCCGCGCTGGCACCTAGATCACCGGCCGCCACGTTCACGACTCGATATGGGATCTCCAGCTGACGCACCAGAGACTCCTCGACTTCGAGCAACCTCTCGTGCTCGTCTTTGGATGCCTCAGGTGCGGTGAACACGAACATCTCCACCTTGTCGAACTGGTGCACGCGGAAGATTCCCGCGGTGTCCTTGCCGTAGGTACCGGCCTCCCGGCGAAAACAAGTGGAGAAGCCCGCGTACCGAAGCGGTAGGTCCTCGGCGTCGAGGATCTCGTCACCGTGATAGGCAGCCAGCGGGACCTCGCTGGTACCCACCAGGAACAGCTCGTCGCGCTCTATCGCATATACCTGCTCACGGGCCTCGGGGAAGAATCCGGTGCCCTCCAGTGCATGTTCTCTGACCAGGACTGGCGGGATCATCGGGGTGAACCCCTGGTCGACCAGGTTGTCCATCGCCCAACGAACCAACGACAGCTCGAGAAGCGCGCCCTTACCCTTGAGATAGCCGAAACGGCTCCCTGAGACCTTCGCTGCCCGCTCGGTGTCGATGATCCCCAGCGACTCCCCGAGGTTGGCGTGGTCGGTCCCTTCGCTGAACATGTTGCCCACCCGCTTGATCTCGAGATTGTCTTCGTCGGTGAGCCCATCAGCAGCGGTGGGATCGACGAGATTCGGGACCTCCAGCCAGCGCTGCCTGAACTCCTCGCCTAGCTCGTCGGCTCGTGCCGAGGCGGTTTTCACAGATGCGGCGAGCTCAGCAACTTGGGCGATAGCCTGATTCTTGGCTTCGCCCTCCAGAGCAGCGATCTCCTTACCGGCGTCCTTCTGACGTGACCGGAGCTCCTCGGCTTCCTGGAGCGCCGACCTCTGCTCCGACTCCAGGGCGACCAACTCCGCGAGCACGATGGACGAGCCCCTACGGAGTAGGGACTCGGCCACGGCGTCTTGGTTCTCGCGAAGGATCCTCGGGTCGAGCATGGATGAGACGATGGTACCGAGTGCTTTGGGCGGAGCCTTATCCGGAGTTGTGTGGCGAGGCCCAGGCGCGTACCGCTTTCAGGGCACGCACCGCGCTGTTAAGCGGCGTTCACACTGAAAGGGATGAGACGTGAGTTGTCGGTCGTGTCGGTGTCGACACCGCTGATGGTGAGCTCGACGAACACTTCATAGGGGGTCTCCGCCTCGACCGGTAGTGGCGCGAACTCCAAGGTGACCTGTCCGGCGGGCCGGAGGGAAGGGACTTCGAGCGAGTCGGTGACTGGCGCCTCACCCCCGGTCAATGTGAGGTTTATCGATTGTGGACCACTCTCGACGTTCCCGATGTTGCTGACCACCACCGAGAAGACGACCTCCTCGGTGAACGGTATGACGGGCTGACCTTCGACGTTCATCTGCCAGAGCGGACTCGATATGACCTGACTCACCGTCAGCCCGGGCCGAAGACCGAGGTTGTTCGTCGAAGATTGGGCAGCTGCGACGTAGGTTTGGGCGAGACTGAGCAGACCACCCTCACCGGTGGAAAGGGTCACGTCCATGAGGGGTGCCACCGGCTCAGGGACCTCCTCACGCTCGAACTCGACCTGGAGATCGCCGTAGATACTGTCCCCGGTGCGGAGGGCAGCCAGACCGTCGGCCACCATGAGCATCGCATCCGGGTTCTCAGGATCATCGGCGGCGAGAATCACGCCCTGGGAGATGTTGGCGACTCCCTCCGACCAGGCGTCCACCGCCTGGCGATACAGAGCCCAAATCGGGATCAGGGACTCGGTGGGTGGTTCGACCTCGACAAACTGAGCGGCCACGTCTACGTCTGCGGCCACACTCTCGAATACCGTGGTGAACTCGTCCCGATCGATCTCACGGATCCGCGGCATGATTTCTCGGATCGCAGCCCCACTGCGGGTCAAGGCGGAGGTCTGGGTCCTGATCTGGTCGAGGTACTCGAGCTCGGCGCGCGTCTCGTCGCCCGCCGCAGTCACAACCACGGCGAACACGAGGGCAAGGGCGATGAGGACAGGCCAGAGGATGCGTCCCACCACCCGCCGTCTCGATCTGGCTGGGGGATCGAAGACCACAGTGGGCGAGGGGGGACTTGAACCCCCACGATCTTGCGATCACAGGAACCTGAATCCGATCACGCCCGTATTGAGCAGTGCCCGACTGTAGTGAAAAGGGCGTCTTTGCAGGCATTCTCAGCCGGTGGCGGTTCAGCCCGCTTCAGAGCGTGGCGCCCGATTACGTGGCGTTGGGTGCAATTGGCTTGCAGTCGAGATCGAGGATCTGAGACGCCCGAACCTCGGTCACAGAAAGCAAAGAGCACGCGACCGCTCACGGAACAGTCACATCAGACCTGAGGCACAGTCAGAGGATCATCTCGGCGTCGCGATTGCGCGGTTATTCGCCGCTGACTCGTTGGTATTTCGTAGATCCCTCGAAGGTCCGAGATCCGACGCGGTACATCTGGGCTGTGAGCCGATCTACGCGTATCGCCAGTCTGGGCCGGGCTTGGATGACTTCTCTCGCGGCGGGATTCGTGGCCATCGTCGCGGGAATACTCGGCTACACCGAGGTCGCTGAAGTGGTCGGAGGAGGCGTGCTCATCGTTGCCGCCTTTCTGTCTGGTAGTCCCCTGACGAAGCAGTTGGCCCTAGAGCCCGATCCGAGCCGAAAGCTGGTGTTGAACCTGCTATTGGTGCTGGTCATCGTCGTTGCTCTTGTCGGAGTTGGGGTGATGGCGGCGACGCTGCCGGATTCGCCCTGAATGCGTCGAAATCTGGCAACCACCCGTAGAAATCGCGTAAAGATGGCCAGTTCCTGACGCTCGAGGGGTTATCAACGATGTGTTGGGCGCGGTCCGATGTCGACCGCGCTTTTTGTTGCGCCCGTCAGGTGGACCGTGAGAGCCCAGTCGGATCTGAATTTCAAACGAAGACTCTTCGGACGGCCCTTCGCCACTCACGAAGAGGAGCACCAGCTTCTACCGAAGCGTCTCGCCCTTCCGGTGTTTGCCTCCGACCCGTTGTCCTCAGTTGCGTACGCGACGGAGGAGGCGATGCTGGTCTTGGCCTTGGCCGGGACGGCCGCGTTCAGCCTCTTGACACCGATCTCACTGGCAATTGCCACGCTCCTGCTGATCGTGATCGTGTCCTACCGCCAGACCATCAAGGCCTATCCCGACGGTGGTGGGGCCTTCATCGTGGCCAACGACAACTTCGGTATCCGTACCGGCGCTGTTGCTGCCTCGGCATTGTTGATCGACTATGTGCTCACCGTGTCGGTGTCGGTGGCCGCAGGTGTGGCCGCCATCACCTCCGCGGCGCCGGATCTGATCCCGTGGAGGGTGGAGATTGCTCTCGGGTTCGTCGCTCTCCTCACCATCGCCAATCTTCGTGGCGTCAGGGAGGCTTCAACGCTGTTCGCCGCTCCCACTTATCTATTCGTTGCCACGGTGGGGACGATGTTGATAACTGGATTCGTCCAGTGTCTCGATGGTGAGTGCCCGCAAGCGGTTTCGTCGGGTCTCGAGATCGATGCCGAGGTCGGGGCAATAACTCTGTTTCTCGTGTTGCGTGCGTTTGCCTCCGGGTCCACGGCGTTAACCGGTGTCGAGGCGATCGCTAACGGTGTCCAGGCCTTCCGGGAGCCCAAGTCGCACAACGCCGCCACCACGCTGGGCGTCATGGGGGCGATCTCGATTTCGATGTTCCTCGGGATATCGACTCTTGCACGATGGTTCGACGTCCGTATCTCTGAAGACACGATCGACGATTACGGGACGGTGATCTCCCAGATCGGGAGAGCGGCTTTCG
>DASTBQ010000054.1:0-11797 GCA_035711995.1 Acidimicrobiia bacterium
AACTCGAAGGCCGTGCTGGAGCGGCTCGTGCCGCGGTATATGGCAAGAGCCGCCGCCGCAGGGCTGTGGTCAACTTCGTCGTCGACGGATACTGGAATCTCCTCCACGGCCGACGTCGTGCCCTGGCCCTGTCCGCTGCACTGTTGATAGGAGCAGCCACATTTGGCGCAATTTTCGGAGCAACCGACCCGGAAGGTGCCGCTGCTTCGGTGCCCCCGGACTTCTTGTGGGTCGTAGAGGCATCATCGACAGATCAGGGACTCGATGCCGGCAGTCTGGCCGGATTCTCCACAGCAGTCTTCGTCAACAACATCCTGGTCACCGTCAGCGCCTTCGCCCTTGGAATCACATTCGGCATCGGTACTGCCTGGGTCCTCGCTTACAACGGCTACATCCTCGGCATGCTGGGGGCTCTGGCTGTGGGAGCCGGTAACGGCCGGCTGTTCGTCGAAGCGGTGGCGGCTCATGGCATCCTCGAGCTCAGCTGCATCGTGGTCGCCGGAGCTGCCGGGCTCTCGTTGGGAAGATCGATTCTCGCCCCCGGGACTATGACACGCTCCCGGTCGCTGCGGCAGGAAGCACCCGCATCGATCCAACTCGCTGCAGGAACCGGCTTGTGGCTGATACTCGCCGGCTTCGTAGAAGGGTTCGCGTCTCGAACGGGGGTCGGGTGGGCGGCCGTGACGGCAATCGGGCTGGCTCTGGGTGGACTCTTTTGGGGCCTCTTCTTCTGGAGATCCAACTTGTCAGATTCGAGCCCTGCGGCGGGACCGCATGTAGGCGCCGACACAGGAACGGGAAAACGTCTCGACGGGACTCTCCACCACCTGAGCCCCGAAACGTTCGACGTGGGCGACGAGTCTGCGGCGAGTGGCGAGGACGTCTAGCGCAGACGACATCTCGAACACGTCGGATCTGGTCTCAGGGAAACCCGTTGCGGCCTCGTAGACGTCCTCATCCCTCACCGCCGCCACAGTCACACTGTGGTGGCGCGCCAGCAGGTTCATGGCCTCGAGGAGGGGAGCTGCGGCGCCTTCGTCCAAGAGGTCGGTGAGGATCAGCAGGAATGATCTCTTGGCAGCTGCCACCAACCGGAAGGCCAGCTCGTAGCTGCTGTCGGCTGGGGATGGCTCGACGTCAAAGAGGGCCCGAAGCACTTCGTGTCCGTTGTCTCGCGCGGGCGGGACGTGACGCACGATCCGGTCCGAGAAGGCAACGATTCCGACTCGATCGCCGATCTCGTCGGCCACCGCAGCCATCGCAGCCACCGCGTCGACAGCTGCGTCGAGACGGGTCTGGTCACCGATCGGTGCGGCCATCAGCCGGCCTGCGTCGAGCAGACAGATGACCTCGCGGTCCTGCTCCACCCGCCACACATTGCTCATCGGCCGGCCAACCCGGGCCGTGGCCTTCCAGTTGACCTGCCGAATGTCATCGTCGGGCAGATAGTCACGGATCGAATCGAACTCGGTCCCGAGACCGATCGGACCCCGGGAACGACGTCCCTCGTCGATGAAACGACCATGTCGGACTTCCTCCGCCAATGCATATGCCGCTGGCATGTCCGGATATACGGAGACAGCGAGTTTGTCTCCCACGTCGTATCGCCAACGACCCAGTCCCAACGGGCCCGCCAGACGCACCGAAGGCGGGGGCAACTCGTGGTCTCCGCGGCGGAGCGCCACGATCTGAGCTTCGAGCGGACCATCGGATTCGGCTGGCGTCACGATCAGGCTCGGCCCTGTTGGCTGGCGGGTCTCGTACTCCATCGTTGTGGCCGTCTCCACCCACATCGACCTGGGAACTCCCCTCCACAGGAGCCCGGGCTCACTCCGCTCGATGGCGGGAGCGTGTCGGATCATCCAGAGATCAACCACGATGGCGACGAGTACCAGGCCAAAGCCGACCACTGCGATCCTGGGGGGAATGAAAAGGGCGGCAACAGCGAAGACCGCCAGCAACGTGAGTGCCCGGTTGGTCGCGGTCACCTGGGTACTTCGACAGAGGCGAGTGCAGCACCTATCGCGTCGTCGGGGGTGTAGCGCTCCAGGGCGGCCGCCGGGCGAACCAGGATCCGGTGACGAAGGACCATTCGCGCCACCGCCGCGATGTCATCAGGCGTGACGTAGTCCCGATCTGCGAACCTCGCCCTCACCCGGGCGGCGGTGAGCAGGTGCACCCCGGCCCGGGGGCTGGCGCCGAGTTCGACAGACGGCAGTTCCCGGGTGCGGCGGATGATCGCTGCCACATAGCCGACGATCTCATCCGTGGCTCGGGTTTGCTCCACCTCGGACCTGAAATCCAAGAGTTCATCGGGCCCGGTGACAGACTCGAGCTCGTCCAGCCCGGCGACCTGAAGCGAGCGGTGCATCGCCAGCAGCGACTCCTCCTCCGCCTGGCTGGGATAGTCGACGAGGACTTTGAACAGGAAACGGTCCAACTGCGCTTCGGGTAGCGGGTAGGTCCCTTCGTACTCGATGGGATTCTGCGTAGCCACGACCACGAAAGGCGTCGGAAGCAGGTGACTGACCCCGTCCACGGTCACCTGGCCTTCGGCCATGGCTTCGAGAAGCGCGGCCTGTGTCTTGGGTGGCGTCCGGTTGATCTCGTCGGCGAGCAGGAGGTTCGTGAAGACCGGACCTTTCCGGAAAGCCAGATCGCCCCCACGCAAGGTGTTGGTGCCGGTGAGGTCGCTGGGAAGCATGTCCGGTGTGAACTGGGCCCGACCGAAGTCGAGACCCAGCACACGACCAAGGGTTCGCGCCGTGAGCGTCTTTGCAGTGCCCGGCACACCCTCCAGGAGCACGTGCCCTCCCACGAGCACCCCGCTCAGAATCGCATCGACGGCGGTCCGCTGACCAACGACAACCGAGCCGACCGCAGACTGGATCCTCTCTCTCAGTTCTTTCACAATTTCTCCTTGAGCGCTCGTTCGAGCTTGGAAAAGGCCCGACCCATCACCAGAGGATCCGGGGACTCGTCGTCGATCAGGGCCGAGACTTCCCCTGGGGCCAAGCCCAGCATCACTCCGGCCCTGGTTTGACCGTCAGGCTCGCCGGATGCCGTGGTGAGCAGCCCGATCGCCGCCTCACGGATCGGCTTGAGAGCCGCCGGCTCGTCTTCGCTTCGCGCCAGCAACGATCCAATCGAGTCGACGTATTGGGCGCGCGCCGGGGAGAGATCACGCCGGGACTCCTCCGGTGGCACTCGACGTGTCCCGTAGCTGATGACAGCAACCAGAGCCGCTGCCAGACCCAACCAGAACGCCACCGTCCATTGTTGGGGGATGATCCCCGGGCTGTCTACGAAACCGTGAATCGTCTCGTCGAAGACGGGTTGTCTCCCATTTGCCAGGGCGACGGCAAGGGAGGCGTTATCGGCCTTGGCGATGTAGCCGTTGGCGAAGAATGCGTAGTCGGCGATCCAGTAGACGTCGCCGGAACCCAGTCTGCTGACGGCGACGATCACTCGACCTTGCCCGTCGATGTAGAGCGGAGTCCAGGTCCGTGGCTCGGCCAGGACTCCGATCGTGTCCGCCTCGATCAGGGCCACGCCCGATGCCGGAAGATCGGGGAACACCTGGGAGAACGGATCGCTCGAACTCTCCAAGACGTACACCGGGTAGTCCTCGGAGAGGATCCGAAGATATGTCTCAGAAACTGGTCCGGCCAGAACCAGTCTTCCCCCACCCCTCACGAAATCACGCACCACGCCCGCCTCGCCTTCCTCGACCGAGATGGTGGTCTCGTTCACCTGAAACAGGACCTGCTGGGGTCGAGGCGGCTCGCGCAGAACCGAATCACGAAGACGTTCCGGCCGGAGCGCGAGTCGGTCGTACATCTCGAACATCGCGGCTACACCGGCAGTGGTCGTGACATATGAGGACCCGGCCGGGCCGTCGACTGCCTCCCCCTGTACGACCTGTCTCACCAGGAAGACCACGAGATTGACCCCGACCAGGACGACGACAACGACGACGAGCAGGCGTCCGAGACGGAAGTCGGCCTTCGCGGCGCGGTCGTTCATACCGTCTCGAGCAACTTCGACCACTCGGCCCGGGCTTCGTCGAGATCGCTCGACGCCATCGGGCGCTGACCAAACACGACCTCGTCATGCCGGAACCACACGCTCTGAAAGTCCGGAGAATCCAATTCGTAGGCCACCTCGGCCGATGTGGTACCGGGTGCGAGGTGGACCCTCCCGCTCTCCGCCAGCCGCCCCAAGCCCGCCAGATAGAGATATCGGAGCGCGCCTTGGAGGTCACCGCCCTTCTCGGCTTCCGCTGCCAGCCTCATGAGTCGGTCCGGATCGATCCCGCGCTCGTCCCTACGTCGTGCGATCGCAGATCGCTCTGACTCCTTCACCCGTCCCCGCGCAAGCCTGATTAGCACCCAGACGGCCACCCCCACGAGCAGCAGAACCGCGGCCGTCAACAACGGCGAGTAGTCATTTACGAGTCCGTCGATCAGACCCGAGAACCAGATACTCAAGCGGGCAACGATGTCTTCCCACCATTGAACCCACGGCGGTGGCAGATCTGTGTCGTACCGCGCTCCGTCAAGGATCGCCCCGACAAGAGCCGGTGCTTCGGCTACCTCCTCGAGGGTTTGCGCGTCGGGCAGGACCTGGGTGGAGAGGGTCTCGAGACGGCTGGTGACCTCTTCGGGATTCCCGTCGAGGGCCTCGGCGGCCAGAGGACCGATCCGACCCAGGTCGTCAATGGCGCCAGCCGGGTCGGAGATGGCGGCTGCGGCCATCTCCGGCGTGGACTTCTCCTGAGCGAGGGCGCTGGCTCCGGAGAGTGACAGCAGGATGGCGACGACCAGCACGAGTCGCCGCATCCGATCATCCAAATGGGGAGTCGCCCGCCGGTGGCTCGCTTGGGGGTATTGGTTCCTCCCACCCCTCGTCCCACTCCGACCGCGGCTCCGGAACAGCGATCTCTTCGTCGAGCTGGTCGGCGAGACGATCGAGGTCGAAGCCTTCCTTTCGCACCCTGAGATCGAAGTAGATGACTGTGACCAGAACTGCGACGAATGGTTGGAGGAAGATCCCTATCACGAGGTCGATCACCGCCGATGCTGCAAGCACACCTGCCGAGTTGGGGTCGTCGCTTGCGAAGATCACGGCCCCGAATATGGCGCCAACGATCGCTCCGATCACGAACTGGATGATGAGACCGAGCACCATCACGCCGAATACCGGCCACCACCTGCCCCGTACCAGTTCCGCCGAGCGACTGAGAGCCGCTGTCGGGCCCCGGTCCTCGAGGATGACCGTCACCGATGCAACCACCCATCTGATCGCCAGATAGATCCCTGGGATGATGAACAGGAGCAGCCCGAGGAAAACTCCTATGGCGTAGAGGAGGGATGCTCCGATCAGAGCCCAGATGCGGTCCACGGCCTTGCGCATCGAGTTCTGCCAGTCAGACCCCACACCCACGTACTCGTCACCAACTGTCTTGGCGACGGCACCAGAGATGACGAGCGTCCCTGCGTAGGAGATGACCGCCAGGACCAGACCGCCGATCAGCGCACCCCAGAAGCCGGTCATGTCGAGCGTGTCGGGATCGACGACCACCTCGGTGTCGAAGACCGTCACGTTCAGTAGATACGTGATCACGGTCAGCGGTACCAGGATGATCGCGGCGATGATCACCAGGTCGCGAAAACGTCTCCTGTAGATCGTGAAGGCGGCGTCGACAGTGCCGGTGACCGTCAGCGGTTGCAGAGCTGGTCTCACCATGGCGGCCACGTTATCGCCTGAGACCCCCGACGCGTCGGATCAGTAGTAGAGGCGCGTGAGTCGCTCGGCGACCATCGCCGGCTTCTCCTCCCCTTCGATCTCGGTGACGAAGGTCTCCTTCAGGTGCAGGCCACCCTGGACCTCGGATACCTCGACCAACGTGATGCGGACCCTGATCTTCGATCCCACCGGCACCGGGGCCGGGAATCTGACCCGATCGAGGCCGTAGTTCACCCCCATCATCGGATTCCCGAGGTCTCTGACCACCTCGGAGCCCATCGCCACCGTGAGCGAGAGCGTGAGAAAGCCATGGGCGATCGTCCCCCCGTACGGTGTCTGGGCGGCCAGTTCCGGGTTGACGTGGATGAATTGATGGTCGCCGGTTGCCTCGGCGAAGGCATCGACCCGCTCCTGGGTGACCTCCCACCAGTCACTCACCCCGGTCTCCTGACCCTGTTGGAGCTGGAGTCTCTTCAGTACTTCTTCCATTTTCACCTTTCTAGACGGCGTGACAGCCAAATCCGACGCCCGCAGCCTTGGAAGTTGGGTAGCGGCCCCTGACCATCTAACTTGGGGGTATGGCCGACGCAACCAAGCTAATGGTTTGGATCGATCAAGACCTCTGCACTGGCGACGGTATCTGCGAGGAGATCACCCCCGATGTGTTCGTTGGTCGGGACGATGGCCTCTGGGTCGTAAAGGAGGAGTCGAAGCACTTCGGCACCACAGTCGTCTTCGACGGTGAGGACGCCCCGGACGGCGCCCGTGGACTTGCACGAGTACCCGACGGGCTGATCGACGACGTCATCGAGTCCGCCGAGGAGTGCCCCGGCGAGTGCATCATGCTCGAGCCCTACCAGGAATCCGCAGTCCACAGCGGCTGAACCCGGGATTGCGATAGCAACGGGTCTCGGATTGAACCGCCACTTGCTTTAGCAACGCGTTCCCAACCCCTACGCTCTCCCTGATGCAGGTGCTGAAGACGCGTCTCGACACGCGCTCGGAGGACTATCTGGCCAACAGGGCCGCCATGGAGGAGAAGCTCGCCGAGTTCGAGGCACTGCAGGCCGAGGCGAGACTTGGTGGTGGCGACAAGTACGTGCAAAGACACCGGGAGCGGGGCAAGTTGCTCGCCAGGGAGAGGATCGAGCTGCTCGTCGACCGCGACTCGCCGTTCCTCGAACTGTCGACACTGGCGGCCTGGGGAACCGACAAGCCACTCGGCGCAAACGTCGTCACCGGCATCGGTGTGATCGAGGGTGTCGAGTGCGCGATCCTCGCCAACGACCCCACGAGCCAAGCAGGTGTCTTCAACCGTTACACGCTGGCCAAATCACTCCGGATCATGGACATCGCCATGGAGAACCGTCTGCCTCTCATCAATCTGGTCGAATCGGGCGGCGCCGACCTCCCCGACCAGGCCGACGTCTTCCTCGTCGGGGGCAAGTGGTTCCGAAACCTCACTCGTCTCTCCAAACGGGGCATCCCGACAGTGGCGATCGTCTTTGGAAGCTCCACAGCCGGGGGCGCCTACTTCCCTGCGATGTGCGACTACGCGGTGATGGTGCGGGAGCAGGCCAAGGTGTTCCTCGGTGGACCACCACTGGTCAAGATGGCAACGGGTGAGGAGTCCACAGACGAGGAACTGGGAGGTGCGGAGATGCACTCCAGGGTGTCTGGTCTCAGCGACTACTTCGCAGACGACGAGCACGAAGCGATCCGAATGGGTCGAGACATCGTCAGTCACTTCAACTGGCGCAAACAGGGCTACGGACCCACGAAACCGGTCGCCGACCCGGTCTATGACCCGGACGAGATCCTGGGAGTCATTCCCGCCGATCTCCGTGTGCCCTTCGACATGAGAGAGATCCTGGCACGCGCCCTCGACGGCTCGGAGTTCGAGGAATACAAGGCGGTCTACGGGACGTCCATCCTCAACGGCTGGGGATCACTGCACGGCTACCCGATCGGTGTCATCGCCAACCAGCAAGGCGTGATCTTCATGGACGAGGCGAAGAAGACGACCGAGTTCATCCAACTGTGCAACCGCTACGACACACCGATCCTGTTCATCCACAACACCACCGGTTACATGGTGGGGAAGGACTACGAGCAGGCGGGCATCATCAAAGACGGGGCGAAGATGATCAACGCCGTCGCCAACTCCGAGGTCCCACATATCTCGCTGATGGCCGGCGTCTCATACGGGGCAGGTAACTACGGGATGTCAGGCCGTGCCTACGAGCCCCGGTTCGTCTTCGGGTACCCCAATCACAAGGTGGCTGTGATGGGGGCGAAACAGCTGGCCGGTGTGATGTCGATAGTGGCCCGGCAATCCGCAGAGTCCCGAGGGGTCGAGTTCGACGAACAGGCCGACGAGACCCGCAACGCTGAACTGACCCGAATGATGGAGGAGTCGGAACAGGCCTACTTCTCGACGGCCCGGGTCAGGGATGACGGATTGATAGACCCGCGTGACACCAGAACCGTGCTCGGCATCGCCCTGTCAGCGATCCACTCCGGACCGGTGAAGGGAACAGACCGGTTCGGCGTGTTCCGCATGTGATGCGTACTGAAGCGCCGCTCAGGATCCGCTTGCGACCGGAGCTTCGAAGTCGACGACCACGTCGGTGTAACCCAAACTGAGCAGGAAGTCGGTCAACACAGAACGGGCATTGACTTCAGCCTCTTCGAGGATGCCTTCGTCGATCGCGTTCTCGACCAGCACCTCGTCGGCGATACGTCGCACGTCCGACTCCAAACCGGGATCGCCGCTCGTGAATACGCCGGTGTCGCGTTCGAGAACCTGGGTGGCGTCCTCGTCGGGGTCCACGTACTGGATCGTGGCCGTGGGCACCGTCATCTCGACGACCCCGTCCTCGTCGACCGCGATGTCACGAACCGTCAGTTGGCTCAGGTCGACACCAGCACCGATCCGTGCGACCGCGAACATCCGCACCGAGTCGCCCCGGGCCCAAGAGAGCCAGCCTTCATCGGTGCCCTTCTCGACGATGGTGTACTGCACCGTCTCGACGGTCGTGAGTTGAGCGAGGTCTCTGATGGCTGTGATCGTCACAGGGCCGATCTCTTCGTAGGGCTGCGGTTCGAACACGGCGGCGATGTCGCCGGGAGTTGGAACCTTGTCGAGGACCGTCTGCACACCCCACCAGGTGAGCACACCGAGGGCGATGACCATTGCGAGGAGGGCGATCATGACCGAACGGAACCGCGAGCGGCTCGGAGCCTCCTCGACAATCTGGTTGTCGAGAGACTCGGGTGTTCGGCGTGGTTCGAGATCGATGCTCACAGATGTTTCCTTAAAGAGAGGGTTCGAAACATTTAGACGTCGCAACGGCCGGGAAAGTTTCAACGGCATCGTCGGGGTTCCGGTCCCAGAGCGTGGGGCTAGCCTGCGGAGCCGATGATCTCGAAGGTTCTGGTAGCCAACCGGGGCGAGATCGCCCGTCGGATCTTCCGAACTTGCAGGGAGATGGGGATTGCCACTGTGGCGTTGTATTCCGACGCCGACGTCGGTGAACCCCACGTCCGGGAGGCCGACGAGGCAGTGAATCTCCCCGGGACATCTCCAACTGAGACTTACCTCGACATGAGGGCGATTCTCGCCGCGGCCAAGGAGACCGGAGCCGACGCGATTCACCCAGGCTACGGCTTTTTGTCTGAGAACGCCTCCTTCGCACGCGAGGTGGTCTCCGCCGGAATGACGTGGATCGGGCCGACCCCCGAGGCCATCGAGACGATGGGGTCCAAGCTCGAGTCGAAACGTCTCATGAACGAAGCCGGGGTTCAGACCCTCCCCTCCTTCGAGGTCGAAGGAAGCTCGACGGTGCGCAGCGCCGCCCTCTCGCTGGGCTTCCCCGTCCTGGTCAAGGCCTCAGCGGGAGGCGGCGGCAAAGGAATGCGGATCGTGGAGAGCGACAGAGACCTGGAGTCCGCAATCGAAACGGCCACACGGGAGGCGGAAAGTGCCTTCGGCGACGGCACTGTGTTCATTGAGAAGTACCTGGAAGCTCCGCGTCACATCGAGATCCAGGTCTTCGGGGACAGCAACGGCACCGTCGTCTCACTTCACGAGCGCGAGTGCTCCATCCAGCGGCGTCACCAGAAGATCATCGAAGAGGCCCCGTCCCCGGTCCTCGATCATGCGACACGGACGGCGATGGGTGAGGCGGCGGTGGCTGCGGCTAGAGCGGTCTCCTACGTGGGCGCCGGGACCGTCGAATTCCTCTATCAGGACGGGGAATTCTTCTTCCTCGAGATGAACACAAGGCTCCAGGTCGAGCATCCGGTCACCGAGATGGTCACCGGTCTCGACCTCGTGCGTCTCCAGATCGAAATCGCCGACGGGATGCACCTGCCCGACAAAGGCCCCCGGATTCGAGGTCATGCGATCGAGGCCCGCCTCTATGCCGAGGACCCTCTGAACGACTACCTCCCCGTCACCGGGCACTTCCACCGCTTCGAGTTTCCCGACCTGGCCGGCCTGATGGTCGACGCGGGTATCGCATCGGGGTCTGATGTCTCGGTTTATTACGACCCGATGCTCGCCAAGGTCATCGCTCACGGGCCAAACAGGGATTCGGCTGCGGCACTCCTCGCCACAGCCCTGAGACAGGCGAGCATCCACGGGTCGACCACCAACCGCGCCCTGCTGGTCCACATCCTCGAGCACCCCGAGTTCCTGAGCGGGGAGACCGACACCCACTTCCTGGAACGCAACGCCGTCTCGAGTCTCGGCCGGCCACTTCTCGACGAAGCCGACGAACGTCTGGCGACCGTTGCCGCCGCCCTGGCCGACCAGGCCCACGAGCTGGCGGTGGCCCGCACTCTCACCACCATCCCACCTGGTTGGCGGAACTCGCCCAGCCAACCTCAGCGACGGTCGTTCACCGGGCATCACGGTAGGTTCGACATCGACTACTCGGTCACTGCTCCTTTCCAGGTCGAAGGTGTGGGTTCTGTCAGTTTCGTCTCCAGCAACGGGCACGATGTGACGCTTGCCGTGGGTGGAGAGGACCGTCATTTCATGGTGTTCCGCTACGACGGTCTCCGCTATGTGGACTCCCCGATCGGGCCGGCTCAACTCGAGGTCGTCCCCCGTTTCCCGGGGAAAGACTCGGAAGAGGCGGCCGGGTCACTCCACGCACCGATGCCGGGAAAGGTGATCAGGATCGACGCAGAGGTCGGATCCGTCGTCGATGAGGGCATGATCCTCGTCGTGATGGAGGCCATGAAGATGGAACATGCGCTACGCAGCCCGCACTCCGGCACGGTCACCGCCATTGCCTTCCAACCCGGCGACCAGGTCGAGTCCGGGGCTGTCTTGGTGGTGGTAGAGCCGCATTCCGAATAGAAAAAGGACTGATCTGTAGTGTCGGCTGATGCCCGACTCTCCCTGCAGCACACCCGAGGCACGCCAACTCGACTTCTGGCTCGGTGAATGGGATTTGACCTGGCCCGCCGAGCAAATGGGTGGCGCGCAGGGCGATTTGGGTCGGGGACGCAACTCCATCACGCGACTCTTCGACGACTGCGTGATCGAAGAGAACTTCATGACCGACGATGCCAGCTATCGAGGCCACAGTGTTTCGGTGTACGACGTCAGCGCGGGAGTCTGGCGGCAAACCTGGGTCGACAGCGCCGGGGGATACCTCTGGTTGACGGGTGGGGAGGTAGACGGGCAAATGATCCTCTCCACCGAGCCCGTCGAGAAGGAAGCCGGCGTCGCCGTCAACCGGATGGTCTTCGCAGATGTCGAGACCGACTCGTTGGAGTGGGTCTGGCAGCGGAGCGACGACGGCGGGAGCAACTGGACCGACCTGTGGAACATCTCCTATCGTCGATTCTGAAGCACGTCGAGAACGTATTGGATGTCGGCAGCGGTGTGGTCCGCATTGACTTGGAAGCGGATTTCCTCGTCGCCTCTCGGGACCACCGGATAGTTGAGACCGGTTGCCAGCACGCCGTTCTCGAATAGATGATCTACGAGGTCAGCAGTCCTCGCAGTATCACGCACCATGAGGGGTACCAC
>DASTBQ010000055.1:0-5533 GCA_035711995.1 Acidimicrobiia bacterium
CTGGAGGAAGACTGGTCCGAGGCTTTGGAGTACGTGCGGGAGGAATACACAGGCAAGCCCGAAAGGATCCGGCAGTTTCTCCTCGCCTATCCAGCGGTGGTGAGGCTGGCGGTGGGTAAGTCGCGGGTGATAAGGGCGAACGAGGCCGCGCTGGAGTTGCTCGAGATCAGGAACCGGGCGCGATTCCTCGGCTACCGCGATCCGGACGTCGTCACCGACGACAACATCGAGTCGATCGTCAGCGCGCTGGTATGTCTCTACGAGGGCGGGCAGCACTGGGAATCGGAACTCGCGATGAGAAGTCGGTCCGGAGAGCAGATTTGGCTCCAGAACCGATCAGTCGACACCTCGACGGGACGTCCCGCCAGCTCGATAGTCGTGGCCCTCGCCGACGTCACCCATGTCAGGCAACGCAACGAAGCCATGGCCGAGCTGGTCAGGGCCAAGGACGAGTTCATCGCAAACGTCAGTCACGAGTTGAGGACTCCGCTCACAGCAATCATCGGTCTCACCGCCGAGATGCTGTCGAACCCTCTGATGAGTGACGAAGAGCGCACCGAGCTCCTCGATGTGGTCGTGGGTCAGGCGGACGAGATGTCGAACATCGTCGACGATCTCCTCGTCGCCTCTCGAGCAGAGATGGGGACTGTGACGGTGGAGATAACGACGGTCGATCTCCAGGAGGAACTGCAGGCAACCGTCGACGGGATCGGCATGACCATCGAGTTCCCACCATCCGCCCCCGACCCGGTCCGCGCCGATCCGAGAAGGGTGAGGCAAATACTGAGAAACCTCCTGACCAATGCACAGCGTTATGGCGGTCCGAAGCGACGCATCATCACGGGATCTCTCACAGATCGTGTATGGCTCGAGGTCCGCGACAACGGGCCGGGGATCCCCGAAGACACCGCGTCCCGTATCTTCGAGCCCTACGTCACCGGCAACACTCGTGTTCATGGGTCGGTGGGATTGGGGCTGGCGGTCGCACGCCAGCTCGCGGAATTGATGGGTGGCACTCTGGACTACGAACGCAGCGCCGCCGAAACAGTCTTCCGTCTCGTCCTGCCCATGGACCTGAGTCGGGCGCCGATCTTGGCTTCACACTCCGACGTGGTCTAGCTACCTTGTGTCGGTAATGCCGGTCATTTCGTCGCCGATCGTGTATTGGCCGCTGCTGTTGCTGGGAGCGTATCTCTTGGGTGCCATCCCCTTCGCGCAGGTGCTGGCGCGCGTCAACGGTGTCGACCTGCGAGAGGTGGGATCGGGCAATGTAGGTGCCGGTAACCTCACCAAGACTGTCGGTGCCCTCTGGGGTCTGGCCGCCGGTGTGCTCGACGGCCTCAAGGGTTTGATCCCGGTTCTGCTCTGTCTCAACGCAGGTCTCGGCCCGGGTGCCGCAGGTCTGGTGGGTGTCGCGGCCGTGGTCGGCCACAACTGGTCGATCTTCATGCGAGGGAGATCGGGACGCGGTCTTGCCACGGCGTTCGGTGTGATCCTCGCCCTCCACCCCCCGCTTGCGATCTGGACCACCGGCTGGGCCATGGCGGGGTGGAAGATCGGGGGCGGCATCGCAGGCTTCATCGGTTGGGCACTCCTCCCCATCGTGAGCGTGGCGCTAGGTGCTCCTGCCACCGAGAGCATGATCATCTTCCTCCTGAGTTCGATCCTCATCGGGCGTCGGATGCAGGGCAACCCAGGCGACGAAATGGACACGGCATCGATGATGAGACGAGCTCTCTACGACAAGGACCTGGTCACTGAGACGTCGGGGGAGACGGCGGACGAACCTCTGACCCCGTGAGTCCGAAGCGGGTTCTCATAATCGCGCTGGTCGCCGCAGTCATATACGCGGGTTTTGCCTATTGGGTGCTCACCAACTTCGAGATCCCACCTCTGCGTGGGGCCGCGCTCGGGTTCGTCGTATTGGCGGCGATCTGTCAGATCGGGGCGATGTGGTTCTTTGGTCTGTTGTTTCGAGAGTCGGTTCAGGAGACCGGGAATGACGTCAAGCCATGGTCTGCGTTCAAGGCTGCTCTGGTGGCGGCGGGTGTCGCCAGGCTGATCCCGGCAGGTGGGGCCGTGACTCCGGTTGCCCTGTCATGGACGGTTCGTGACGAGGTCGAGGAGAGCACGGCAGGACCGGGCATCCGGACTGTGCTTCTCAACTATGCGGCATTGCTCATCGCCGCCGGAGGGGCCGTGCTGCTCGACAGGCCCACCGGGACGATCCCGGTCTTCTCGGTCTCGATAATCGTCATCGCACCGATCGCCCTGATCACGGGGGTGCTCTTGATGTTCGGTTCGGGGAGGCTCGGCAGCATCTCCAAGTATCTGCCCGAGTTCATCAAGAAGAAGATCGTTACCTCGATGGTGAACCATCTTCCCGACTTCGAGTCCCAGCTCTACATCTGGGCGCGGCTGATTCTCGAGGCGAGCGCTCTTTGGCTGGTCATGACTGCCTTCAACATCGACCTGAACGGCTGGGAAGCGCTCGCGGTGTATGCGGTGTCTCAGCTGATCGGTGGTCTCCCCGGCACGCCTGGCGGTCTTGGCATCACCGAGTTCGGGATGGGTCTCGTGCTCGCCGCCTACGGCTTCCCTGCCAGCACGACCATTGCGCCGATCCTCGTATATCGGATCGTCTCATATTGGTTGCCGGCGGCGTTGAGCTTCCTCGCCGGTGGCTCGACCTTCCTGAGGTCCCCCGAAGCGAAGGCGGCCGCCGAGGCCGATTAGCCTCGCCTGATGGCTGAATCGGTCACCTTCGACCTCACAAACCAGGATGGCGAGCAGGTGTCGAGCGACGATCTCGCCGGCAAGAAATACGTCATGTTCTTCTATCCGAGAGCGATGACGCCCGGCTGTACCACAGAGTCGTGTGACTTCAGGGATAGCTACGCAGAGTTCGCCGATTCCGGCTACGACGTGATCGGGGTCAGCCCCGATCCGCCCTCCCGGAACGCCAAGTTCAGAGAGAAGGAGGGTCTCAACTTTGATTTGCTCTCCGATGAGGATCATGCGCTAGCCGAGTCGCTGGGTGCCTGGGGGGAGAAGAAGCTCTACGGGAAAGTGAGCGAAGGCCTGATCAGGTCGACATTCGTCATCGACGAAAACGGCGAAGTCGCCAAGGCCTACCGCAATGTCAAGGCCACCGGTCACGTCGCCCGGGTGAAACAAGACCTGCTCGGCTAGAGGTTTCCTACCGTTCTGAGTGCAGAAACCGCCGGAAAGCCTTTTTTCACGCCCAGAAGTGTGTTCAGCTTCCCAACTCCCTGCCGGTGAGGTTCTCTAGGGCTTTGACCAGGGCGTGGTTGCCTTCGGAGCCGAGACCACGGGTCTGGAGCGAGCGATAGAGCTGATAGACGAGGGCCGTCCCGGGAAGGGCCGCACCAACCTCGTCGGCCGCCTCCAGGACCAAGCGAAGATCTTTCTGCTGGAGGTCGATCGTGAAGCCGGGTCGCCAGTCGCGCTCGATCATCTGAGGACCTCGGTTGGAGAGCATCCACGACCCGGCCGCTCCACCTTCAACCGCGGCCAGCGTCTTGTGCAGGTCGAGCCCGGCGGCATCGGCAAGCATCAAAGCCTCCGATGCCGCCAGCTGATTGAGTACCACGAGTACCTGGTTGACCGCCTTGACCATCTGACCCGAGCCCGGCTCGTCGCCTACGTGGACTATCGAGACCGAGTAGGCCCCCATGAAAGGCCGGACCCTCTCCAGAGCCTCCGGATCGCCTCCGGCCATGACGGCGAGGGTCCCCTTCGCCGCTCCCTCGGAGCCTCCGGAGACCGGCGCGTCGATCCACTCCACACCGAGTTCTGCTGCCTGAGCAGCGAAGTCGCGGGTGGCCACTGGGGAGATTGTCGAGTGGTCGACCAGTACGTCCCCCTCGGTCATCCCGTGAATCACGCCGAAGTCGCCGAACACCACCTCCTCGACGTCCGGTGTGTCTGACACGCACACGAAGACGATGTCCGCCTCAGGGCCCACCTGTTGAGGGCTCTCGACCACCCTCGCATCGAGACCGTCGGTCTTGGAACTCGTTCGGTTCCAGACAGTCACCGGATGCCCCGCCGAAATGAGATGAGAGACCATGCCGCTACCCATGATCCCGAGCCCTATGAATCCCAAACGCGTCATCTCACCTCGAACCTAGCCCGGGCGTCGGGAACTAGGTTCGACCTCATGCCGAGTGACCGTCTCGATCAGACCCTGTCCGAAGAAATCAGCGACCTTCGCCAGTCCGGCACCGACAAGGGCTCCGAGTCGGTGGTCGTCGACGTCGTGCCTCCCCGGGCGGGGCTGGGTCCCCGCTACAGACTGGCTGGTGCCGATCGGGAGTTCCTGCGGATGAACTCCAACAGCTATCTCGGGCTATCCACCCATCCGGCAGTGATCGATGCCGAGGAGTCGGCCACCCGTCGCTACGGAGCCGGCCCCGGTGCGGTTCGGTTCATCTCGGGGACCTACCAGCCACATGTCGATCTGGAACGTCGACTCTCTGAGTTTCATGGGAGAGCTGGAGCGATCGCCTACTCCTCGGCCTATGCCGCCGTCGTCTCCACTCTCACTTCGCTGATAACACCGGAGACCGTCGTGGTCTCGGATGAGTTGAACCACAACTGCATCATCAACGCCATACGGATGAGCCGGCCCGCCGACCGGGGTGTCTACACACACCTCGACATGGCGGCCCTCGACGAGAAGTTGGGCGAGGCGGCGGGCTCGGCGAGTCGCGCAGTCGTGGTCACCGATGGTGTCTTCTCGATGCGGGGCGACTTCGCAGACCTTTCCGCCATCGTCGAAGTGGCCGCCAGGCACGATGGCGCATTTCCCGAGAATGTGGTTCTGGTGGTCGACGACTCCCACGGCGTGGGGGCGTACGGTTCGACGGGACGGGGCACCGAGGAAGTGACAGAGGACACGGCCGACGTACTGATCGGGACGCTCGGGAAGGCCTTTGGCGTCAACGGCGGGTATGTGACTGCAAGTGAGACCGTGACCACGTACCTACGGGAGCGGGGCCCGATGTACATCTACTCGAACCCGATAACACCGGGAGAGGCGGCTGCGGCCGAGATGTCAGTCTCGATCCTCGACTCTGCCGAAGGTAGTGAGCTCCTCGTCAACCTGGCCAACTTGACCAGTATGTTCGAGGAGGGCTTGGTCGACGCCGGCTTCGAGACGATCCCGGGGCCGCATCCTGTGGTACCCCTGATGGTGCGTGATACTGCGAGGACCGCTGAGCTCGTGGATCATCTATTCGAGAACGGGGTGCTGGCAACCGGTCTCAACTACCCGGTGGTCCCGAGAGGCGACGAGGAAGTCCGCTTCCAAGTCAATGCCGATCACACCGCTGCCGACATCCAATACGTTCTCGACGTGCTTCAAGATCGACGATAGGAGATGTTCCACAGGTCGGTCCAGGTGCTCCCGCCGTCGTCGCTCCGCTGCCAGACCCACTCCAACGAGTCGGTCTCGACATC
The DNA here is from genome assembly GCA_035711995.1 of Acidimicrobiia bacterium. Lineage (GTDB taxonomy): Bacteria > Actinomycetota > Acidimicrobiia > Spongiisociales > ZC4RG35 > JANQRA01. The sequence goes on from DASTBQ010000055.1 coordinate 5,485, forward strand.
TGCGAAGACCATCCGGTTGACGGCGACGCCGGCTTCCTTCTCGACGGGC
>DASTBQ010000056.1:0-3790 GCA_035711995.1 Acidimicrobiia bacterium
CACCAGCGATCAATGCCGCCGGCCGGAGTCTGTCTGGGCCGACGATCAGAGATGGGAGTTTGCTCAGTGAGGGATGATGCTCCGACCGGGGATGACATCATTTGCTCAGTGAGGGATGATGCTCCGACCGGGGATGACATCATGTCCAGCTGGCACCGCCAGAGTCGGCGGCCGTTCAATTGCTGAAGGTCACCGAGAACGCCGGAGCCCAGCGGGTGACCACCCGGCCATAACATTCTCCCGCTCGCATCATCTCTCCGGCCGCCAGGGCAGCCAGAGATTCGTGTACCTGTTCACAGGAGTCGTCGAATATCAACTCCTGAGGGTCGAACAACTCGGACACTTCGCCGTAGTCGAGCTCCACCATCGAACCGTCCGGGAACGGCTCGAGCCAATCGAGGACTTGGGCCAGCTCCTGAGCGGGGCCGGTGAACACCGAGAGCTTCATCAGCACCTCGTAAGCATCTCGGATCCTGGTGCGAGCACCCTCGATGTCGGTCCGGAAGCGGAGCGATGGCCCCTCCTCGGTCTCGTACACCTGCTTATCGGAGGGCTGGAACGCCACGAACCAACGCACCGGCACGTGCCAGGCCGAAGTGAGGATGTGTGATCGGTGCTCGGGGTTGCGACGGTGATAGGCCTTCAGCTCTGCATCCGCAGCCTGGGCCGCAGCCTCTGGAATCAGCCCTGCGCCAAATCCACGGTACGCGTTTGCGAAGGCCACCGTCGACTCCAGAACACGAAGCCGGAGATTTCGTGGGCAGATCAGACGACGCCCTTCCCACTCGACGGTCCAGTGCGTGTCGCCCTCCGCCTCGGACAGCAAACCGTAGGTCCGGACGAAACCGGGCACTGGATCGCGGGAGCCGGAGACTTCCGGGCTGTAAACCCGGAGATAAGACGACTTGGTCACGTCTTCATCCTGGCACAGATGCGATTAGATCGACCCCGGGGCGCAGAACCTGACACACCGGTAAGATCGGGACCCACCCCATTCGAGATTTGAGGAGGTCGACGACATTGGGTGTATTCGACGCCGTAGCCGGCGATTCCCACGAACAGGTCCTCTATGGCTACGACGAGGTCTCCGGCCTCCGGGCCATAATCGCCATACACAGCACGGCTCTAGGTCCCGCCTTAGGCGGGACTCGTTTTTTTCCATACGAATCCGAGGCTCACGCCCTCACCGACGTTCTGCGTCTCGCCAAAGGGATGACCTACAAGGCGGCAGTGACAGGTCTCGACCTCGGTGGAGGGAAGGCAGTGATCATCGGCGACCCGCGCTCGATGAAGTCAGAGCGCTTGTTCCGGGCGTTCGGCCGCATAGTCGACTCTCTGCAGGGTCGATACATCACCGCCGAGGATGTCGGGACCACCACCGCAGACATGGACATCGTTCGTCGTGAGACACGGTGGGCGCTAGGAGCATCGGTCGCCGAAGGCGGCGCGGGCGATCCCTCCCCGGTGACGGCTCGTGGACTCTATGCCGCGGCCAGAGCCGTCGCCACGAAGGTCTGGGGCGATTCCGACTTGGCCGGTCGCCGATTCGCGGTCCAAGGGGTTGGTAAGGTCGGATCTGCTTTCGTGCAGTTGCTGGTAGAGGCACGGGCGGAAGTCGTGGTCACCGACGCTCAAGGTCCGGCCATCGACGCCGCTGTCGAAAATTTCGGGGTGAAGCCCGTCGAACAAGACGAGATCTTCGCTATTGACTGCGATGTCTTCTCCCCATGCGCACTCGGAGCCGGTCTAAACGAGATCTCGATCCCCATGCTCAATTGTCATGCGATCGTGGGCAGCGCCAACAACCAGTTGGCGACCGACGAGGACGCCGACCGACTCGCCGAGCGGGGGATTCTCTACGCACCGGACTTCGTGGTCAACGCCGGAGGTCTCATCAACGTCTATGACGAGTTGCATGGCTACTCGCGAACACGGGCGCTGCATCGGGTCGACTCCATCTACGAGGCCACCTTGAAGATTCTCGAGAAGGCCGAGAACCACGGGATCACTCCGAACGAGGCGGCGGTGATGGTGGCCGACGAGCGGATAAGGGAAATTGGCGACCTGCGTAGGTTCCGCCGCAGCGGAGACGACCGGAACTGACCCGATGATTCATTCCAACCTCGACCACCGCAGCCTGGGACTGAGCGACGACCAGGTGATCGAGATGTATCGGTTGATGCTGGTGACGCGACGGATCGACGACCGGATGTTCGCACTGCAACGCCAGGGGCGCGCCGCTTTCGTCCTGGGATCGTCGGGTCACGAGGGTGTTCAGGTCGCCTCCACGTTCGCCCTCGACCGCCAACGGGATTGGGTGCTCCCCTACTACAGAGACATGGGCGTGGCCCTCGGATGGGGATTCACCCCACTCGAGGTGTTTCTAGGCGTGTTCGCCAAGAGAGACGACCCGTTCTCGGGAGGGAGACAGCTACCCAGCCATTGGTCCGATCCCGACAAGAGAGTATTCAGCCAGTCCTCAGTCATCGGTACCCAGTTCCCCCACGCCGCCGGTGTAGCTCACGGTCTCAAGACTCGAGGTGAAGGTGCGGTTGCGGTCGTCTACGGAGGCGAAGGGTCGACGTCAGAGGGTGACTGGCACGAAGCGATGAACTGGGCCGGGATCCACCGTCTCCCCCTGATCTGTGTCATCGAGAACAACCAGTACGCGATCTCGGTGCCCGCTGAGGAAGAGGTAGCAGGGCGGATCTGCGAACGCGCTGCCGGCTACGGCTTCGAGGGTGTCCTCATCGACGGCAACGACCCCTTTGCGGTCCTCCAGGCGATGAACGACGCGGTGGCTCGGGCCCGTGCCGGCGAGGGCCCGACCATCATCGAAGCCGAGACCTACCGGTACTACGCCCACACCTCAGACGACAACGACACGCTCTACCGGAGCCGCGACGAGGTCGAGCGGTGGCGAAAGAAGGACCCGCTCGGTCGTCTCAAGCAGTATCTCATCGAGGGCAGGCTTCTCACCGAGGCCCAAGAGGAAGCGATCGACGCCGGGGTCGTCGATCTGCTGGCCCGGGCTGTCGAAGATGCCGAAGCCGCCCCTAATCCCGACGAGCCGACCAGCCGCGTGTACGCCAGGGTCATCGAGCCAGGTCCGGCGGCGACTGAGCCGGAGCCCGGTCTCGAGGGCGAAACCGTCAACCTGATCACGGCAATCAACCTCACCCTCCACGAGATCTTCGAACAGAACTCGGACGTCGTCCTCTTCGGGCAGGACGTCGCCAGACGCAAAGGTGGTGTGTTCAAGGCGACCGAGGGGTTGACCGACGAGTTCGGCCCGGACCGTTGCTTCAACGCCCCAATCGCGGAGTCGTCGATCATCGGGTGTGCCATCGGGATGTCGGCGACGGGCTTTCGGGTTCTGCCCGAGATCCAATTCGCCGACTACATCCACCCCGCTTTCAACCAGATCGTCTCCGAGGCGGCCAGGATCAGCTACCGCTCGAACGGTCGCTGGAACGTGCCCATCGTGATCCGCACCCCTTACGGCGCCGGGATCCATGGCGCTCTGCACCACTCACAGTCGATCGAGTCGTTCTACACACACGTCCCCGGGCTCAAGGTCGTGATCCCCTCGACACCCGCGGACGTCAAGGGCCTGCTCCACACAGCTCTGGCCGATCCCGACCCGGTGATGTTCCTCGAGCCCAAGAAGCTGTACAGACTGGCCAAGGGTCCGTTCCCGGCAGGTGAGCATCGTGTGCCTCTGGGTAAGGCGGCGATCCGCCATCAGGGCACCGACCTCACCATGATCGCCTACGGAGCGATGGCTCAC
>DASTBQ010000057.1:0-2152 GCA_035711995.1 Acidimicrobiia bacterium
CCCCGACAGACCGCACCGGATCGACGCCCAGGCGTCCCAGGACGTCGAGGTACACATCCGGCGCAGGCTTGCCCCGCTCCACCTCGTCCCCATACCCCACTGCTTCGACTACCCGATCCAAACCGGACACCGCGAGTACGAGATCGACCAGCTCTCTCGGCGAACCCGAGGCCACTGCCACCCGGTATTCGGACCCAACCCGTTCGATTGCCTCGACAGCACCAGGGAAGACAGGCAGGTGCTCATCGTACGAGCGCGCCATGCGAGCCAGGATCTCCTCGAAGACCTCACTTGGGGTGAGGGCTCCGGCCAGTCGCTCCGAGACCATGGCCGCCCAGAACCCGGACTCGCTCCCCCGGCAGGCATCGCCGTCGGCGTCGGTCCAGATCGCACCGTGCTCCTCGACGAGATCGACACGAACCTGTTGCCACACCGGTTCTGAGTCGACGATCACACCATCCATGTCGAAGACGACGGCGTCGATCACTCAGATGACCTCGACGCCGGAAGCCGGCGAAGTCGGATATGCAGTGATTGAGCCCGACGAACTCACCTCTTCGATGAAAGAAACCACCGACTCGGAGCCCACCAAAGCGATGGCGCACCCGGCAAACCCGGCACCGGTCATACGCGCCCCCAGACACCCTGCTGCGTGGCTCGAGACAACAGCCGTATCTAGCTCTGGTCCTGAAACCCTGAGGTCGTCCCGCAGACGGATGTGGCTCCGGTCCATCAGCTCGCCGAGGCGCACGAGATCACGACGCTTCAAACTCTCCGCTGCCTCGAGGGTCCTGGCGTTCTCTGAGATCACGTGTCGGGCGACCCGCAATTGCTGCTCCTCGAGCCCTGACGACTCGACCTGGTCCAGTCGGGCGTCGCGCAGTGCCGCCACACCGATCGTCTCCGCCGCTTCCTCACAAACTCTCCTCAGGTCCTCGTAGGTGGAGTCGACCAACCTCCTCCTGGTGCCGGTGTCGAGGATGACGACGGTCACATCCTCGGGTACCGGTACCAGCGTCGTCTGCAATGACCGACAGTCGATCAGCGTGGCATGACCGGACACGGCACCGGCGACGATCATCTGATCCATGATGCCGCAGGGCACCCCCACGAACTCGTTCTCGGCTCTCTGAGCGGCCGATGCCGCTTGGGGCGGGTTCCACGATGCCCTACTCAGTTCGATGACGATCCGGGCAACTCCGATCTCCAGAGCGGCGGACGAGGACAGGCCCGCCCCCGTCGGCAGATTAGAGAGGATCACCGCGTCGAAGCCGTGCTCCATTTCGATCTCGAGTTCCGTGACCGTCCCGGCGACGTAGTCACCCCAGGTTCCAGTGGGCTCCAGGGCATCGAGATCGAGGAATTCTTCACCATGATCCAAAGAAGCGATTCGGATCGTCCGATCAGGGTGTGGGCTCGCCGCCATCCACATTGCCTGGGAAGTAGCGATCGGAAGGACGAATCCGTCGTTGTAGTCGGTGTGATCGCCGATCAGGTTGACCCGTCCCGGCGACCGGACGATCACATCGGGGCGATTTCCCACCCGGCCTGTGAACTCGGCGACCAACCGATCAAGACTCATCCCCGGATGATCGTCGATCGCGACTACGTCGATAGTCCGCTGACACCAGTTCAGTGAGTTCCTGCACCGACGTGGCTCCTACCTCGGTGTCTTAGGTGATCCTCCCGTGCTGCAGGCAGGTTGACCCGGTCACAGATGCTCAAGACCTGGGCGTAGTTGTGGGCGATCAATTGAGACATGGCCGCGGTGTTTGGGTTCATGAAGGAGGTCGATGAGGATCGCTGCTCGTCTTTGCCGAGGTGGGATTTCAGCCTCGCCGTTCCGACCTTGCCACGATGGCCCGTTGAGCCACGATGAACACCAGGAGCAAGGCGCCGATGATGATCTGCATCCATGATTGCTCAGCCCCGGTGAAGAAGATGATCGTCTTGATCGTGCCGTAGACGAGGACACCGACGAGGGAGCCCAGCACGTACCCGATCCCGCCCATCAAGAGCGTTCCGCCGATCACGACCGCTGCAATTGCATCCAGCTCCGTGCCCACACCGTTGCGCGGGTAACCCGCACCGGAGTACGCGGTGAGGACGAGGCCGGCGAGACCGCCGCATATGCCGGATATCACATAGACCG
>DASTBQ010000058.1:0-2280 GCA_035711995.1 Acidimicrobiia bacterium
TCAGGGCCGCTGCCAACGCCATCCGATGTCTGCATCGCTCCGAGCGTGACGACGCCGATGTCCTGATCGAGGAGTCTGGGGAACGGCTCGCCACGATCAACGAGGCGATATCCGAGACGCCCGAACTGGCCAGTCACGGGGTGGTACTCGACGCGGCCAAGGAGTACACCGAAGCGTGCCTCACCCGGGCGGTCTTCTACGACGAATCCCTACCTGGATTCTCTGAGCTCGGTGTCGACCCGATTCCATATCTCCACGGTCTCGGTGAGACGGTGGGGGAGATGAGACGACGGATGCTCGACATGCTGCGGGCCGATCGGCTCGACGAGGCGAACCGGTTGCTCGAGCTCATGGACGAGTTCGTCGATCAACTGGCCGAGGTCGACTATCCCGACGGCATGACCAACGGACTACGCCGGACCACCGACGTCTCCCGCGCCCTGGTCGAGAGGTCGCGTGCCGATCTCACCGCCACAGTCGTCCAGGAACGGTTGCGACGCGACCTGAACGGCTGAATCAGTCTTTGGGCAGGGCCCTTCGCACGAAGACGTCGAAGTGGGGGATCGCGAACTCGACCCATCCATATCTGGGGGCGTAGATGAGACCTTCCCTGATGAGACGGTCCCGGAATGCAGCCACCTGCGAGGTGGTCTTCCCTGCGGCCTCCGCCACGTCTCCCGACCGGTGCGGTCCGGGGCCCAACGAAGCCAGCGCCTGAACGTAGGAGACTTCCGACGCCGGGATCCGTGCGGTGCGCGCTGCGAAGAACGATGAGTCGAGGGCGGAGGAGGCGTTGGCCGAGGCCCTGCTTACGTCGTCCGCAGAGATGGGATCGTCATGAGCGGCGTTCCACGTGTGATAGGCCCAGGTCTGGACGAAGAAGGGGTAACCATCGGAGTGGTCGACGATCGCCTCGGTGGCATCCGGGGACCAAATGACTCCGAGTTCCTCGGCGGGGACAGTGATCGCCTGTGAAACCTGCTCGGGAGTGAGAGGGCCGAGGTCGGTCACCCGGAACATCCGCTCGGCGTACGTCGAAGCGGAAGCCACCACGCCGACCAGGTTGGGCAGACCGGCCAGAGCGATGAAGAGCGGTAGACCGTCCTGATTGCAACGGTGGACCCCGGCGAGGATCCGCCGAAGATCGTGAGAGTCGACCATCTGGGCTTCGTCGATGGCGATCATCACCCCCGCTTGGCGTTCCCCGGCGACGCGACCCATTTCGACTATCACGTCTGCCAGAGCTTCCCGATCGGGTGTCGTGTCGAATCTGTCGACCGACAAACCGGTCCCGGCGACAGTGAGCGACACCGATTCGATCGAGCGCAATGCCCGGCCGGCCCCACCACGATCCAGGTCCTCGACTATCCGACGTGCCTGACGAAGGATGGTACGCAATGTGTCGTCGCCACCCACCGCCTCGACACGAACCACCCGGTACCCGATGTGTTCGGCGAGTGCCGTCAGTTTCCCGAGGAGGACGGTCTTGCCGACGCCCCGCAGCCCGGTGATCAACTGGTGCTGACTGGTTCGCGCCGAGACCACTCGACGCATCGCCACTTCGGCGTCTTCGATCACCTGATCGCGTCCCACCAGTTCCGGTGGTGGCGTACCCGCCCCCGGCGCGTAGGGGTTGGCGATCGGATCGTAGGCTTCTAACGACATGCCGTGACTTTAGCAAAGATCGCTAAACAAGAGGCAATCAAGTCGAACTTGCTTCGGACGCCGGCAATGTCGTCCCGTAGGATGGGTAGTCATGGATCTCGACGGAATCCGACTGAATGCAGAAGGCCGCATCGCCACCATCACCTTGGCCCGACCGGAGCGCCGCAATGCGCTGAGTCTCGAGATGCTGCAGAAGATGATCAAGACGCTCGAGGCAGTCCCGTCGGAGGCTGGCGTGGTGATCATCGAGGCTGAGGGTCCGGCTTTCTCCGCAGGTCACGATCTCGGAGAGATGATCGACCGGCAAGGCGTCTACTACGACGAGCTCTTCGACACCTGTGTCCGGATGATGCAGACCCTCCACGCCCTCCGTCAGCCGGTGATCGCCAAAGTCCAGGGGGTAGCAACCGCGGCGGGGTGCCAGTTGGTGGCGTCGTGCGACCTGGCGGTGGCCTCCGAGGATGCATGGTTCGCCACACCCGGCGTTTCGATCGGTCTGTTCTGCTCGACTCCGATGGTGCCGGTGAGCCGGGCAGTCGGTCCCAAACGCGCCATGCAGATGTTGCTCACCGGGGAGGCAGTGCCAGCAACGACTGCGGTGGAGTGGGGTCTGAT
>DASTBQ010000059.1:0-6125 GCA_035711995.1 Acidimicrobiia bacterium
CCGCCTCCATCTGCACCACGTGATCGGCTTCCAATCCCAGACTCGGTCCTTCCCCCATAGCGGCCTGGTTAGATCGCCAGTCTCGAACGACCGGGCCGCGGGGGTGAAAGACCAGACGATCTCGGTCGACCCACTGCGGTGTTGCTGCTCCCATCCGGCGCAGAGCCCAGCTTCGTCGCAGCCCGAAAGGAGTCAGATCCTTGGCCAGTCGCGACACGATGGTGCGGCTGGGGACATTCTGTTGACGCAGAGAAGCCCAATACTTTCGTGCTGGTTGCCACCGCCGCTGGCGAACAAGATATGCGAGGGTTCGCTGCGGCATATCGAAGAGGTATTCCGCCCACTCGCCAGTGATGAGGTTGGTGATTCCGTGCGCCTTGGCTACGGACAGGGTCTCGAGCGTCTCTGAAAGCGAAACCACGGGCACAGGACCGTCGAGGAGCTCGACCCATCTCGCGAGATCATCGGTCGCCGCCACAGATGGCCGGAATGTGTGTAGCGGCATTCCGAGATCTTCGGCAACCAGCCGAATCAGGTCTTCTTCGTCGACCGACGGCAGGTCTGGATAGACGGCAGACACAGCTGGCAGGGCCTTGTCAAAGCGGGCCGAGAATCGGGGAGCGGCGTACGCTGCCACTACCGGCGAATCGATCCCGCCGCTGAGTGACACTGCATCGGATCCGGTCATCACGCGATCGACCGCCTGAGTCATGAGGACATCGAACATCTCGGGGACGTCCTCTTCCGCCGGGGAATCGAACTCGACCAGCTCCTTGGGACTCCAGTACTGGTCGGTGTGGCTTCCGTTGGCGTCGTCACGGGCCCAAGACCCGGGGCGCAGACGTGTCACTCCACGGACCGCGGTAGCGGTGGAAGAACCGATACGGCCGTAGAAGAAGTCCTCCATATACCGGTCGTTGACGTGATATCCCTGCCCGGTCGCAACCACGCATGCCCGGGTCGAGTCCGAGGCAACTAATTGGCCTTCGGAGCTACTGCGAAACATTGGCCAAAAGCCCATCTGGTCGCGGAAGGACCACAGCTGGTCACCGTCGGTGAAGACGCCTGCGAAGACCCCGCGAAGGTCACGTAGCCCCTCGAGCCCCACTCGGGAGAGAATCGTCCCGACCAGGGCTGCCGGGGTGTGGCCGCTGACTGTGGCATCCTGAATCCGGCTTGCGAGCTCCACATGGTTGTCGATTCTCCCGCTGAGCCCGCAGAGCCACCCCGCGCCAGATGCCAATGAAGACAGCGGGCCAGAGACGGCTACTGACGCGTCTCCAATCTCTTCCACATGGGAGTCTCCACCCAATACCCGCTGCAAATCGTGCGCTCTGCCTTCCCCGCTTGGAAGGTATCCAATGACCGTAAACATGATGAGATGAATTGGCTGACCGATTGTGGGCATCAAAAGAGAAGACTCCCCACGAGGGGGAGTCTGCTCGTTCGTACTCTTTGGAACGTTAGTAGGTGAACTCAGGCGCCCGGCGCTGGTGCATCGCAAAGGTCGGCGTCCGACCCTCCCGACCACTCGCAGTGCATGTCAAGGTGCTGTGGGTCGCCCCCGCCCTTGAAATGGCCTGGCTGCCCAACTGGGAAATATGTATGCCCCGAGATGGACCCGAGATCAACCACTGTCGGTTGCTCGTATCGCATCGGCCTCCCTTTCTTGTCTTCGCCCACCACTCTATGTGGTAGTCCTACCGCATCATATACCCCGTGGGGAGCCGCTGCAACCTTCCACTCCTATTCTTCGCGGAGCGTGTCACGGCCCGATCGATTCCTCATTGACCTAGCTGCCGGTCGTTCCTTCGGGGAGCGGGTCTCAGACGCGTCCGTCGATAGCGCGATCGAGCATCGTATGGCGGGACTCCTTTGGACCAGGGCGCTGGAGGGCGAGATCAACATCTCCCAAGATGTACGTGGACGTCTTGAGCACCTCGACCTCCAGGCTTGGGCGCGAGCGCGAATGCTCGAATCCGCTCTCGCTCAGTTGTTCGAGGCATCCCGTGCCCTCGGGATGAGGGTTGCTCTCATCAAAGGTCTGGCGACGGCCGTCCGCTGGTACGACCGCCCAAGCGAGAGGTGGTCCTACGACCTCGACATAGTCGTCCACCCGGGAGATCTCTCTGGAATCGACGACCTTGTCGCCCGTGTGTACCCCGACCATCCGCTGGTCGGGCAGCTCGGCCCGATGGCTCGTGGAAAACACCTCCAGTCAGTCGATCTAGGGGTCGCCGGGATGCCCGTCGACATGCATTTGGATCCGCTGAAGTTGGAGTTGGTGTGGTCCACGCGCCCGGCGCGCTACTGGGATCACATCACCGAAGTGTCACTGGGCGACGGTTTGACATCAATCGCGTTCGACAACGACGTGTCGCTCCTTCTCCACCTCATGCATCTCAACAAAGACCATTTCCGAAGACTCATCGGCTACGCCGACGTCGTCAGAGGAGGGGCTCAGCCGGACCTCGATTGGAACGTCGTCATCGATCTCGCCGGGGGAGAGGGCGTGGCCGAACACGTGATCAACACGGCGCGCGCCGTGGAAGAGGACCTGCAAATCGACCTCTCGCTCCCCCCGCTTCGCAGGAGCTGGAGGTCGGACGTCTGGGCTCGGAGCTGGCCGCGTGAGTCCCGACTGGCGGGTTCGAGCCAGAATGTGCACCGCCATCGACTCTTCCTGATACCCCTGACTGCCAAAGGTCGTGCTATCTCAGCTGTGATCGGCTGGTGGCGACGGCTTTGGCCCCCGAAGTTGCTTCTCGACTACTACTACCCCGGCGTGCGGGGTATTTACCCAGTGAAGCTACTCAGAGCCAGGATCAATCGCCGGCATCGACCGACTCCCGCCGCAGATGGCGTTGTTCCCAAGTCTCCCCGGTGAGCAGTGTCTTGAGGTTCTGACTCACCTCCTCGAAGCTGTAGCACCCTGTGGTCGTCTTCCAGCCGGCCCGCAGAGTTCGCGCTGCCAACCGTTTGATCTTCAACTCTCTTCGGGAAGGTGAGATGTACCGTCGGCGGATCTCGCTGCCCTCGCGACCGGATGCCCCCCTCATCGCCGTGTTCTTCTGCTCTGCATAGAACCTCATCTGGGACCAGGGTCGGCGTACGTGGTGGGGCCGGGTGACGTCTGCGAACCGAATCCAAAGATCGGCGTCCATGGCGAGATCGAACCGGGGGTCGAGTCCGCCGACCGCTCGATAGAGCTCGGAACGCCAGAAAGTGGATGGTTGTGGGATGTAGTTGTGCCCGTACATCCAGATGAAACGGCTGAAACCGTGTTCGCGCTGAGGTTTGATGACGACACCATCGGCGTCGATCCACGTGGCGTCGCCGTACATCCAGGCCGTCTCCGGGTGACGCTCGAATTCCGAGGCAACTTCATGCAGAGTCCAAGGTTCGAATAGATCGTCAGAGTTGAGCCAGCATTGGATATCCCCGGTGGCTCTTTCGAACCCTTTCATGAGAGCTTCGGTCTGACCACCGTCGGGCTCGCTGACCCAGTAGGCGAGTTTGTCGGCGTGCCTTCGGATGATGTCGACACTTCCGTCGGTAGACCCACCATCGATCACGATGTGCTCGATGGCCGGGTACCCGCCCCCGTGGATCGACTCGATCGTCGCCTCGATGAACGTGGCTTGGTTGTAGGACGGAGTGACTACAGAGATCACGGGGGGCACGGCGACAGGTTAGCGACGGTCGGCGGCCACGACTCGATCGATCGGCCTATTGCCTTGGTTTTGGCTGTTGGTACCCTGCCATCGGGCGGCCATTCCAAGAGAGGGATCCTTGATACCTGCCGGTGAAAACAAAGCTCCATCATTCGAGCCGACCATCCTCGAAGCGGCGACCCGTTACTGGGTCCTCGTCGTCGGGATGGGTGTTCTGTTCGGGCTGTTGGCTGCGCTCTACGGGATCACCCGACCTGTGCAATACGCGGCGGCAGCGGCATTGGTCGTGGAGGACCCGGCGGCGAACAGCCTCCTCGACAACAACACGGCAGCCCGCGCCGATCGCTACCTGCTCGATCAGATGCAGATCATGGAAACGGCGACCGTGGCCACGGGCGCTTTGGAGATCCTTGCCGGAGACGAAGAGGTCGGGTCCCTCACCATCGAGGACATCCAATCCAATCTGTCGATCGAGGGCACGTCGGTGAGCGATCTCGTGACGATCACCTATACCGGGGAGACCCCCGAGCAGGCCGTCAAAGTCTCAGATGCCATCGCACGCGCCTATCAGCAAGTCGTTCAAGAAGAACAGAGTAGGAGCGCCGAGTCGGCACTCGAGGAACTCGATCGCTCCGTGGAGAACATCGAATCGAACATCGAGGCTGTCGACGAGGCGATAGCCGCGGTGCGCTCTGGGGCGCCACATCGGGAGGCACTGGAGGCTCAGCTCGAGGAGTCGATTGCCGAGATCGTGGACTTGCAGGCGGAACTCGTCGCCGGACCGAGCGCGGAACGAGCCGCTGCGATTCGGACCCGGCTCCTTGACCTGCAGACCCAGATAGCAACGGTGCGAACCCTGCGAGAGGTCGATGCCGCCGATCCGCAAGCGGCGGCCCTCCGCGAAGAGCGGCAGGCCCTCATCGCGAGACGCTCGTCGCTGATCACCACTCGAAGCGATCTGGTCATCGAATCTCAGCTGTCTTCCACCGGGGTCGCCTTCTACTCGCCACCACTGGCTGCCGCTCGTGTTGGATCCCTCGGATTGGTGCGAATGCTGGCCGTCGGGGTTCTGGGCGGTCTGGCACTAGGTGTGGCCCTCGCATATCTCCTGGCCAGTCGGAGAAGGGTGTTCACCGACCGCGACACTCCGGAGCTGGTCCTCGGCTCGCCGCTTCTCGCCGACGTCCCTCTGTTCTCAGACGAACATCTGAAGGGTGAGCTTCCTGCCCTCGAGGCGCCTCGAAGCGCTGCTGCGGAGGCGTATCGATTTGTCGCAGCCAGCCTCTCACTGGCCGGGTCGGGTGTCGGGAACACCTTCGTGGCGGTCTCGCCGCTGAACGGTGGGGGGAAGACGACGACAGTGGCCAATCTGGGCATCGCCTTGGCCAGGGAAGGGCAGAGCGTCCTCGTCATCGACGCCGACTTCGGAAACCAGGAACTGACGAAGCTGTTGAGGGCCGCCGCCGGCGAGCCGCCCGGCGAAGTCCCGGTGGGGATAACCGAAGTGGTCTCGGGTCAGACCTTCCTCAACGCAGCGTTACAGACGATCCGTCTGGGCGATTATGAGATGACCCTCCTCAGCCGAGGAACCCAACCCGTGTTGGCCGTCGAGTTCTTCAGGTCCCCGGCCACGAGACAGTTCTTCAAACAGGTCGGGGACAAATACGACTTCGTGCTCATCGACACCCCACCCCTGCTCCAGGTTGCCTATTCGGGCAGCATCGCAGCCCTCGCGGATGGTGCGATAGCGGTGGTCGACCACGAGAGCCCGGTCCGGCAGGCGGAGGACATGCTGAGCAGGCTCGACTTCGTGAAGGCGAATCTCGCAGGTTATCTCTACAACCGAGCGCCCCTGAGAAGGGAGATGACTGTCGTGGATGGCTCGATGGGCGACGTCATCGGGGATCGGGGCAGGGTTGTCAAATAGTCCGGTGGACGTCATGAGAGTCCTCCAGATCCACAATCGCTATCGACTCCCCGGAGGTGAAGACTCCGTCGTCGAGGACGAGTTGAAGTTGCTCCGCGGACGGGGCCACGAGGTCCAGCAACTGATCTTCTCCAATCCCGACAACTTGGTCGGTAGTTCCACAGGTCTGGCCGTCGCACCGTGGAACTCCAGTTCCAGAGGGAGAGTCGCGGCGGCGGTCCGCGATTTCAAACCCGACGTCATGCACGTCCACAACACCTGGTTCCGCGCAACTCCTGCGGTCTTCCGTGTCGAGTCCGATGCGGCGACAGTGATGTCCCTGCACAACTTTCGACTGCTGTGTGTCAATGCCTTGTTGTTCCGCTCAGGGGCACCATGCACCGACTGCGTCGGCAGGGGGCCGTGGCGGGGTGTCGCCCACCGCTGTTATCGGGCGGGGTTCGTGCCATCTTTGGCCGCCGCCGCCACCATCTCGCTACACCGGGCCGTCGACACCTGGTCCTTGGTCGATCGTTTCATCGCCC
>DASTBQ010000060.1:0-24119 GCA_035711995.1 Acidimicrobiia bacterium
ACGAGAGGGTGGCGGGAACGTCGAATTCAACCCGACCCTGGCCACGGCTGTCGAGAAGGCCAAGGCCGCCTCGATGCCGAACGACAACATCGACCGTGCCGTCAAACGTGGCACCGGTGAAGTCGAGGGGGCGCATTACGAAGAGTTCTTCTACGAGGGTTATGGGCCTGGGGGAGTGGCCCTGTACGTCCAAGTTCTCACCGACAACCGCAATCGAGCAGCCTCCGACGTGCGCTCCACTTTCACCAGGCACAACGGCAACCTGGGCGAGCCCGGATCGGTTGGTTACTTGTTCGACCACAAAGGGCTGGTTCTTGCCCGAGGGGACGAAGACGTGGTGATGTTGACGGCTCTCGATTCCGGAGCCGAAGACGTCAGAGATGCCGGCGACGGCAGCTTCGAGGTAGTCACCCCTGCGTCCGACATGCGGGCGGTCCGCGACGCACTGGCTGAAGCCGGAGCCGAAGTCGAGTCAGCTGACGTGACCCAGCTGCCGTCGAACCTGGTGCCTGTGGAGGAGGCAGAGGCCAAGAAACTGCTTCGTCTCATCGACGCTCTCGACGATCTCGACGACGTTCAAGCCGTTTTCTCCAACTACGACATCGATGCCGCGGTCATGGAGAAGGTCCTCGCCGAGGCATGACGGACACCTATCCCATCAGACCGGTGAAGGTGTCCCAGTTCGTGGCGGCTCCATCTGAGACGGTCTTTGCATTCGTCGCCGACACCCGAAACGACCCTGCATGGTGCCCCAATGTGACAGAAGTCGTGCAGATCTCGGGTGACGGTGTGGCCCCCGGCTCCCGTTTCGGATTTCATCAGACCGTCGCGACGGGAGGTCGGACTTTCGAGTCCGACGTCGAGGTCGAAGTTGTGGAGATGACGAGGGACTCGATCACATGGCGGATCGAGGACAAGTTCCAGGAGCGCACCGTTTCTTTGATTGTCGAACCGAGCGGCCAGGGGTCGATGGTGACACAGATCACTGAAGCCGGGTTCAAACGCAAACCAGACCTGCTCACCAAGACGATGTATCCGATCCTGGCGAGACGCACCTTCAGAGACCAATTCGAGAGACTCGCCGAGCATCTAGCCGTCTGAGAGCTTCGTCTCTTTGACCACCGTCCCCGATCTGTCGTAAGTCCGCCAGATTCCGACCTGGGCTCCTCGGTCGAACGTGCCACTCCGCATGAGACTCCCGTCACGGCGATAGAACTCCCAACGGCCGTGCATCTCGCCGTCGATGCGCTGCCCACGCTGCTTCGGATTGCCGTTGTCGTAGTCGAGGTCGTCGGAGACCGGATTCGTCATGCCTGGCCCGCCCAACTCAAGACACGGAGCGAGCGCAAGGTGTTCCACCGGCTGGGCTGACCCTCCGGAGCATCTATGTCGAAGTGGATCTCGCCACCGATCACATCTTCTCTGGGCCAACGTCCGTCATCGCCTCGTTTGGCTCGGACCAGCTCGAGGGCCTCTGCGACCCTTGGATCCGCTCCTTGGGTGGCCTCACTGAAATACTCGAGTCCACGTAGAACGTCGTACCGGTACCAGGGTGGGAAGGAGAACTCTGTCCAGTGCTCGTCGATGACTTCGCCGGTGGAGAGTCGACGGAACAGATTCCGCTCCATCAGGTACTCCTGCCCGCGTGACCGTGCTTCGTCGATGGCCGGCGTCGATCCGTTTCGCTTCTCGAATTCCAGGAGGCCTTCGAGAACCGAGATCGTGGTGTTGAACGACCCTCTTGTCGACCCGTTCTCCTGCTCGCAGTTCCATCCGCCGTCTCCCATCTGCTCTCCGAGGAGACGGTCGACGATTCCGGAAACGTCTTCACCGAAGTAGGAACCGGTTGCGACGGTGAGACCATTGATGCAGGGCTCGACCTCACCGTCGAAGAAGGGGAGGTCGTCGTACTCCCATCTCACGTCTTCCCGAACCTTCGCGATGGCTTCGCGGGCTTGTGGGCTGTCCGGATCGAGGCCGAACTTGCGAAGGAGATAGAGCGACCACGAGGTGGCGGTCCATGGTTGGTTCAGGATCCTGCCGTCGTCACCGCGGGTCAGCGACGACCAGTCGAAGGGACTCGGGAAATGGCCTCCGCCCGCCCAGGTCCCGTCGTCCTGTTGAAGCTCGAGCAACCGGGCTCCCCACCCTTCGGTGGCCACCCGGGCTCTCTCTTCGTTGACCTCCACGTCGGGACAGTGTTCGAGGTCTCGCATTACCTGCCAGCGGATGGCGGGGTCGGAGTCCAGAAGCCACTCGGTGACGTTCATGGACGTAGTATGGCTAGAGGAACAACAGGTCAGCTGTAGTCCTCATTCGGTCGCTCCAGCTCTCCAGACTCCTGCTGCAGCATGATCAGATCCAGCATGTTGAGCTTCGCCGCCCTGATGCCCGCCTTACCGGCGGCTTCGGTCTCACCGGCTCCTTCGAGGTCGCTCTCTATGAGGTTGGCGGGATCCCCGTGGTCCTCGTAGGGAAGCTTGCATCCGCAGGTGTAACACACGGCTGGTTCCTTTCGGTCGGGCTGCCGACGTCTGGTACCCGCGATGACGGCTGTGCAATCGGATTGGTTCGGTATGGAACCGGAGCGCGACACCAACCGTACTGGTAGGTGAGTAAGCCCTGTCCGCTTCCTCTGTCCCGACTCGGGCAGGGAAATCAGATTGTCGACCGGCTGCCTGAATTGCCGGGATCGGCGAGATCGGAGGAGATGGGTATGACGGACGAGAGTCTCTACGACAGACTTGGTGGCGTGTTTGCCATTGCCGCTGTCATCGACAGGTTCAGCGACGCGTTGATCGAGAACCCCATTGTCGGTCAGCGGTCGGAGAATCCCGACCTCAGGGAATGGCACACCGAGAGCCTGGGGCGTCTCCCCGGTTTGAAGTTCATGCGAACACTCTGGGTTTGCAGCGTCTCCGGCGGTCCCTTCGAGTACGCCCCAACAGTGCCGGGAGGCACGACCCTCGGTCTCGAAGAGGCACACCGGCGGTTCAGGATCACGTCGACGGAGTTCGACGAAGTAGCCGCCGAGTTGGCCCGGACTTTGGATGCGTTCGAGATCCCGGCGACCGAGAAGGATGAGGTCCTGGCGGCCTTCGCTGCTCACAAAGACGAAGTGACCGAGGGGTCACTCGCGCCGGCCAGCTAGGCCTCCACAGACCTCCTGTCTCCGGCGCGCTGCTTGACTCGTGTCGAGGAGGTCACATGGACCGAAACACCGAATTGGAGAAGGTTGCCAAGACCTTCCTCGGGGATTGGACGCTCACGGTCACCAATCAGTGGTGGCTGGACGACCCAACGACCGTGACCACAGGCAGAGCGTCGTGTGAGTGGTTGGACGATTCGTTCTTGCGGATGCACGCCGAGTTCGAGGGCGTGCCGCCGTGGGTGTTCGTATTTGGGCGAAGCGATGCACGTGATCGGAACGTGGTCCTGTACCACGACGAGAGAGGCGTCCAGCGAGTATTCGATCTGACGATCGAAGGTGATTCGTGGGAGATGTCGCGGACCGACCCTGATTTCCACCAGCGATTCCTGGGCCGCCTCGAAGGTTCACGAATCGTCGCTCAGACCGACGCATCCGACGATGATGGCGCGACCTGGCGGAAGGACTTCGACATCGTCTTCGAAAGGGTGGATTGACGGGGCGAACCCGAGCGCGAGGCGCCGATATGGGCTGGGTGAGCGTGAGGGGCATTGTCGCTTGGGGTCAGTTGATATGGGCTTAATAGCGGGAAGTCGAGAGAGGCTGGTGACCGTGCTAGGAATCAACGCGGGCTTGGCTTCGCTCCGGAGGAAACCCTCCAACTCATGGGTCATGATGTCCCATGGAGACCGATGTGAGGCTCATACTCTCTGTGGGCGATGTTTCCAGGTGACGAAATCCTCCCTGACGTCTCGATGGTCTACGACCGGAAGGCGGTCATCGACTCTCAGGTCGACCATGTTTGGCCGTGGCTTGTCCAGCTGGGAAAGAATCGGGCCGGCTGGTATCTGCCTTGGAAGGTCGAGCGTTGGCTGCCGCAGCGGATGCGCGCCGTCCGAACGATCCTCCCCGAGTACCAGGGTCTGACTGAAGGAGCCCGTGTCCCCGATTACGGCGGACGCGACGACTACCTGGAGGTGGCATCGTTGCTTCCGATGCGGCACATCGTGTATGTGACAGAGAGATTTGGCACTCGATTCACCTGGGCCATCATCGTTAAGCCCAGCGGGTCACAGTCGACGGAAGTCCACCTGCGATTTCGGGGTGCAATTCGGTCTAGAGGATGGCGTCGTCGCTTGATCGTCGTCATCGGGGACTTTTTCGATTGGGCCACCACGAAACCAATGCTGTCTGGTTTGGCCGAACGGGCTCGGCGAAACGGGCGGACAGTCTGACGATCGGAGTCATCGTTCTCAGAGTCCGTCATCGACGAGATACCTACCGCCCTCAGTAGTCGTCCAAGCGAGCGCCGAAGTGCCGATACCGCTCGGGTAGGCAAGAGGAGCGTTATCGCCCGGGATCAGGGAGGTATGCGTGGGAACCAAAGGCTTGATACCGGAGTCCTACGGGGGTGAGACGAGGCATCGTTGTGATGTTGGGATCGGTCGTGGTATCCGCATGCACACCAACGACGATCGACGATACGTCCACGTCGGCTGGCGCACCGGAGTCGACCGTGACGCAGCCAACGACCCTGACTGAGGGGCGATTGCCCGACGGTCGTAGCTACGTGCTGGAGTCCGACGTAGCTATTGGAGTCCCGGAAGGCGTATTCGCAGTCATTGAGGTCAACCTGGAGGAGGCGCCGTTTGCCGGCGAGGACATTGGTTGTCCCACATGTTTTGAGCCGGTCCTAGGAATCACGACCTTTCGTCTTGGTTCGCCTCAAACCCCGATATTCGAAGATGGCGTCTATGAGGCGTCCTCTGGGGACTGGACCATGCGAATCGAGGTCTACGAGAACATCCTGGAGGCCTGGGGGGATGGAATCGAGGCCGACCTCCTTCAGCACATTCGCCCGGTCGATGCAGAGTCGGGCCTACCCAGCTTCCGACTCTCCGGTCCGTTCCAATGGGCCGAAGACACCGACGTGCCGGCCTTCATGGAGATCTTCTACTCAACCTTCGTCGTGCGCCGAGGCTGCGATGAGACGAGTCTCGGCTGCAGTTCCAGCGGCTCGGTTCAGGCGGTTCCGATTGACGAAGTCGTAGCCCCTGCTCCCTCATGGGACCACTCCCGCACCATCGTGATCTCGGACGTGCCATAGGTCGCCTCGAGCGAGCAGCCGAGCGCGATAAGTGCCGTTCTGCTCGGGTGGACGGAACGGGGCGTTATCGCAGGAGAAAGTGATCTCGGACTGGCAGGCCAGTCGTAGAATTACAGCGTGACCAGCAACGTCGACGTTGGGGACCGACTCGGCCCCGGATTGTTGTGGACCGCCCGGTCAATTCTCTTCGTCATCAGCATCGCCGCCCTCCTGTCGTTCGGAGCACAGGTCTACTTCCTTCCATTCCTGATTCCCGCTCAGTGGCTCGCGGCACGTCACTCACGTCTGGCTGGGCATTACCTGTTCACCTTGCTGGCTGCACTTCTCGTCGCCGAAGTCGGGTGGATGATCGGCTATGAGTTCGCCGCGGATTGGGCAGTTGGGATTGGTGTCGCAACGGGCGCCACCCTCGGAGCGCTCTTCTTTCGCACCAGCAAGCCGACTTCCTGATCGAATCGGCAGCGCCATAGGTGCCGATAGCGGGCACGTCTCGAAATGCTTGTTATCGCTCAGGATCAGTGTGTTCTGCGCTATGCAACTACTCGATATCGAGCGGTCAGGGCAGCGGCCCGATTGTCTCGAAGTCAAAACCGTCAATTAGTCGTCGCTCGCCAATTGGTTCACCGATGTCAATTCGGCCGCTGCTCAAGCAGCCGTCCCGACCAAAAGAGAATCGATCGGGATCTGAGCCCGTTGCGAAAATCAGTGTCGTGTCCCCGAAGCTGAGCTTGAAGTGACCGTCCACCTCGTTGTGGCATTGCAGCGCTACGTCGACAACTCCCGGTTGGATCTCCTCGTACCCAATCAAGTCGACGACTCCCGGAGGACCTGATGCCGACCAGAACCCGACGATGAGAGCAATCCCGCCCGCTATGGAAAGCCAGATCACAGTTCTGCGTCGGCCAGGCGTCATTTGCGGTCAGGCTATGGCGCACGGCAATTGCGGGCGGAAAAATCTTCCGAAATCTGGTGAGGATCGCGTGGAATCTGTCCCAGGGCGAACGTATGTTCGACAAATATGGAACCGATGCAGATCCCTCGAAGCTCGGCAGGGAATCAGATGAAATCTGTCGCCCGCCGCATCAACGGGAGCTACGCCGAGTTCGTCGACCTTCTCGCCGAAGCGGACGTGGCCCAGGAATGGCTCGCCGATGGATCTCCTGACGTCACCCAGTGGCTCAATGGCCGCTTCGGCATTAGTCCCAAGCTGGGTCGACGCCTCCACCAAGTCTCAAAACGAGTGCAGGATCTTCCGGAACTACGCAATCGTTTCGCCAGTGGAGAGCTCTCCCTCGACCTTGTTGACCTTATTTCGGAAGTCGCTACTCCAGAGACAGAGCTCGACCTTCTCGATGCCACCGATGGTCTTGACCTTCACGACGTTGCCCGACATGTCTCCAGGGCAAAGTCTCCTACCTCCGAAGAGGCCCGGAGAGAACGCGAGACCGAATGGCTGTCCACTCAATGGAATCTCAAACGAACCCGAATGAAACTCGGCGGCGAACTGGGGAGAGCCCACGGTCAGATCGTGGAAGACCGTCTTGTCGAGACTTCCAAGGAGATGCCGAAGAACATAGAAACAGGCAAGTACGACGACTGGTCGAAACGGATGGCCGACGCTCTCGTCGAGACCTGTGCCACTGACTCGGATGGACGGGCACCCGTTCCCACCATGGTCATACACGCCGATGTTTCGGTCTTCGAAGGAGATATCGGAATCGAAATTGCCGAACTGGGTCGGGGACCGGTCATCTCCCGGGAGCTCGCCGAAATGCTTGGCTGCGACGCCTCTACCGAAATCGTGGTTTCCGATCGGAGCGCGATTGTCGGCATCGGGAGGAAGAGTCGAAAGGTCCCAGGCTGGCTCCGCCGCCAGGTCGAGTACAGGGATCACCACTGCCAGGCGCCGGGATGTGGACGAACCGCATTCCTGCAGATTCATCATCTCCAGGGATGGAGGCTTGGCGGCAAGACGGACCTCGACAATCTCGTACTGCTCTGCTGGTGGCACCATCTCTTCATTCACGAGAACGGATGGCACATAACCCGTGACCCCCACGGCAGATTCGTTTTCCGCAAATCGGATTGGACGCCGTACCCACCGCGAAGTTCCTAGGGCACACCGCCCCGTCTCCACCCAAAATCCCCCAAACCGTCCATCATCCGATTACCGTCAGAACATATGTTCGTCCTGGGCATTGACCCCGGTCTCTCCGTCACCGGCTACGGCCTCGTCGAAGGAACCCATCCACCACGTGCTAGCCGCGCTGGGGTGATCCGCACCGAAATCGACTCGACCACACCTGAGCGTCTCGCCGAGCTCTACGAAGCTCTGACCCAGGTCATCGCCGATTGCTCGCCCGATGTCGTCGCCCTGGAGACCGTCTTCACCAATCGCAACCTGCAGACGGCCATTTCGGTGGGCCGTGCATCGGGAGTCGCCCTTCTCGCTGCCGCCAGATCCGGATTGCCCGTGTTCGAATACGTCCCGACCGCGGTGAAATCGGCGATCACCGGAGACGGATCGGCTAACAAACGCCAGGTGCAACAGATGGTCGCCCGTCTCCTCCACCTCGAAACCGCACCCAAACCCGCCGACGCATCGGACGCCCTGGCCATCGCGCTCTGCCATCTTCGGGTGGCTCCGATGAGAGCCGCCAGATGATCGGCCGACTCCGTGGCGTGCTCGTGTCGAGTCGAGAGACCGGCATCGTCATCGACGTCAACGGTGTCGGCTACGAGGTGGCGATGACGACCCGCGACCTGGCCACCCTGCCCGGAATCGGTGAGGAGATCGTGGTCCACACCCACACCTACGTCCGAGAGGAAGAGCTCAGTCTCTACGGCTTCGGCAACGAGTCGGATCGAGAGCTGTTCCGTGTCCTCCTCACAGCCAGCGGGGTCGGGCCCAAGGTTGCACTCGCTCTGCTTGCTTCGATGACCGGTGCAGAGATAATCCGTGCGATCACCGGAGAGGATCCGGATGCCCTGACCATCGCCCCCGGTGTGGGCAAGCGAGGCGCCCAGAAGATCGTCCTCGAGCTCGGTCCGAGACTCGCCGGGCGTGAGACCGAAGTAGTCGGGAGTGGCGGAATCGGTGGGGTGAGACAGGCTCTCGAAGGACTCGGCTATTCCACGGCGGAGATCAACGGTGTGGTCGGAGAACTAGACCCGACCGATCCGATCGAAATCCAGGTTCGCACCGCCCTGCAACGATTGGGACGTAAGTGAGTCGCGAAGAATCCTTGCTCAGTCCCACGATCGAAGACGCCGAAGAGATCTCGCTCCGGCCCCGTCATCTCTCCGAATTCATCGGTCAGGAACCGGTCAAAGAGCGTCTGCAGATCTCTCTCGAAGCTTCCATCGCCGAAGACCGGGCACTCGACCATGTGCTCTTCTCCGGGCCACCCGGTCTGGGCAAAACGACACTCGCCGGGATCATCGCCGCCGAGAAAGGCGTACATCTCAGGGTCACCTCCGGGCCCGCCCTGGAGCGTCCGGGCGACCTCGCGGCGATTCTGTCCAACCTCGACCCCCACGACGTGTTCTTCATAGATGAGATCCATCGTCTTCCCCGGGCGGTCGAAGAAGTCCTGTATCCCGCCATGGAGGACTTCCAGCTCGACGTGGTCCTGGGCAAAGGCCCGACAGCCCAGTCGATAAGAATCGACCTTCCGAGGTTCACGCTCGTCGGGGCCACCACTCGAAAGGGCAAGGTGACCGCACCGCTACGTGACCGCTTTGGAATCGAGGAGCGCCTCGACTACTACGAGGACGAAGACCTCGCTCGCATCGTGCGAAGGTCCGCGGGGATTATGGACGTGGCAGTCGAACCTGATGCCGCCGATCTCATCTCCACGAGAAGCCGGCGCACTCCGAGGATCGCAAATCGTCTCCTCGCCCGTCTCCGGGACTACGCCGTGGCCAGGGCCGATGGGCGGATCACAGGTGATGTGGCCGCGGAGGCTCTCAGGATCTACGAGGTAGACGATCTCGGGTTGGACAAAGTCGATCGCTCGATCCTCCAGGCGATCATCGCAAAGTTCGGTGGTGGCCCGGTAGGTCTGTCCACCCTGGCGATCGCAGTCGGTGAGGAGCCGGAGACTGTAGAGGACGCCTACGAGCCATTCCTCCTCCAGATCGGTCTGATCCAGCGCACCCCACGTGGTCGGATCGCCACGGCCCACGCCTATCACCATCTTGGTCAGGAGCCTCCGGCGGATCTGCAGGGAACTCTGCTCTGAAGGTCAGCGACTTCCAATACGACCTGCCCGAAGAGGCGATCGCCCAATCCGCGATCGAACCCCGTCACTACTCCCGGCTACTCGACACCCGGGACATGTCGGATCATCGCTTCCTCGATCTCGCCGACCTCCTGGATCCCGGCGATTTGCTCGTTGTCAACGAAACAAAGGTGCGACCGGCGCGTCTCCCCGCGGTTCGGAGAGAGACCAGGGGATCGGTGGAGTTGCTGATCCTCGAAGATCTCGGAGATGGCAGCTGGGATGCACTGGCTCGACCTTCACGTCGGCTTCGACCCGGTGTCGTCCTTGATGTCGGTGATCTGGAGGTGGTCGTCGTCTCAGAACCCGAAGAAGGGAAGGTGAGAGTCCGCATTGGCAGCGATGACCCCGAGGCAGCAATAAGGGAGAAGGGGTCGATGCCGTTGCCGCCCTACTTCCACGGGGCCCTCGCCGACCCAGATCGCTATCAGACGATGTTCGCGGCCACCCCTGGCTCGGCGGCGGCGCCCACTGCCGGTCTTCACTTCACAGACCAGGTGATAGAGCGTGTAAAGGCGAAGGGGATCAGCATTGCCAGAGTCGATCTCCATGTCTCCCTCGACACCTTCCGACCGATAACGGTCGATGACATCGATGAGCACGAAATGCACACAGAGTGGTGCTCTATCCCGTCTGAGGCCGCCGAAGCGATATCGGCGGCCCGCACACACGGGGGCAAAGTCGTCGCAGTCGGCACCACCGTGGTCAGGACACTCGAGACGATGTCCGACGGGCATGGGGGAGTCGTTGTCGGGGAGCGACGCACCAATCTCTTCCTCCGACCGGGAAGTGAGTTTCAGGTGGTCGACGCCCTGATCACCAACTTCCACATCCCCGGATCGACATTGCTGGTGCTACTCGCCGCTTTCATGGGACCGGCCTGGCGGGATGCTTACGAAACCGCACTCGATCGCGGCTATCGCTTCCTCTCCTTCGGAGACGCGATGTTCGCTGTCCGCAATCGCACATAGCCTGAGATCGATGGCAGCCATCTCCTGGACAGCCGACGCCACCGACGGTGCAGCACGAGCGGGAGTTCTCACGACTCTGCACGGTGCTGTGAGGACACCAGCGTTCATGCCCGTCGGTACCCGTGCGGCGGTGAAAGCGGTCGACACCGACGACCTCCTAGCCGTCGGAGCCGAGATAGTGCTCGCCAACACCTATCACCTGATGCTCCGCCCAGGGGCCGACCTCATAGCGAACTTGGGTGGTCTCCACGGGTTCATGGCTTGGGACGGCCCGATCCTCACCGATTCCGGCGGTTTTCAGATCTTCTCGCTCGAGCCTGACATCGATGAGGACGGCGCCACGTTTCGGTCGATATACGACGGCGCGCTAGTACGCCTGACGCCCGAAGAAGCGGTGTCGACGCAGGAACGTCTTGGACCCGACATAGCAATGGTCCTCGATGTCTGTGTCGGCTTGCCCGCCCCCCGGGAGCTAGTCGAGTCCCAGATGCGGAGGACGCTGCGCTGGGCGGAGCGGTGTCGGGCGGCGCACACCCGCCCTGACCAAGCTCTCTTCGGGATCGTGCAGGGTGGTGTCGATCTCGACCTCAGAGCAGAGAGCGCCAGGGCCACGGCCGGATTGGGGTTCGAAGGTCTGGCGATAGGTGGGTTGTCGGTCGGTGAACCGGTGGCTGAGAGAAATGCCGCTGTCACCGCCGCCGTTGCCGAACTCCCAGCCGACAAGCCGAGGTATGTCATGGGTCTTGGTGACACCGATGGTCTTCTCGATGCCATCGTCCGTGGTGCAGACATGTTCGACTGCGTTATCCCGACCCGTCTCGCCCGACATGGTCGGGCCCTCACGTCGACAGGTGACTTCAACGTCAACCTCGTCGTCTTGACCGATGACGAGTCTCCGCTCGACTCCGAGTGCCTGTGTCTCACGTGCTCTCGTTACAGCCGTGCCTATCTGCGGCATCTGGTTCGAATGAAGGAGATCAGCGCCCATCGCCTCCTCACCATCCACAACCTGACCTATGTCCTGGGTTTGATTGCAGGGGCTCGCTCCGCCATTGTCGACGGACGGATCGAGGCATTCGTGGCTGACATCAGAGCGCGACGTCACGAAGGTTCGCCCTTGCCCGAATCCGAGGCCTAACCTCTGCATTCGTGATAACCCCTTCCGGAGGAACCGTGAACTCTGTCGTGTTCGCTCAGGAGGCAGGGAGCGCACTTCCGTCGCTCTTGTTCCTGGGTCTCATGGTCGCTGTCTTCTACTTCTTGATCATCAGGCCGCAACGAAAGCGGTCCCAGCAGCAGAAGGAAATGGCCGAATCGCTCGAGGTCGGCGCAGAAGTGCGCACCATCGGGGGCATCCACGGCACCGTCGTGTCGATCGACGAGGACAGCGTGGTGTTGAAGGTCGAAGACGGCCAGATCAGATTCGCCAAGCGCGCCATAGGGACACGGGTCGGAACCGACACCTGACAAAGCACTGAAGTCGGGAAGACGGGCATCGGGTCGTAGACTTCCTCTGTGACCCAACTCGAACACCTGATCCGAGATATTCCCGACTTCCCCCAAGAAGGCGTGGTCTTCAAAGACATAACGCCCGTGCTCGCACACCCCGAAGCCTTCGCAGAACTCGTGGCCGCGATGGCCGAACCCTTTGCGGACCAGGGGATCACCAAGGTGGCAGGTATCGAGGCCCGAGGATTCACCCTGGCCACGCCGGTCGCCGGCAAACTGGGAGCCGGGTTCGTTCCGCTTCGCAAGCCGGGAAAGCTCCCCTACGAGACCGTCAAGGAGGAATACCAGCTCGAATACGGGACCGACGCTCTCGAGATCCACGTCGATGGTGTCGAGGAGGGCGAGCGAGTACTTCTGGTTGACGACGTCATCGCCACGGGTGGCACCGCAGCAGCCGCAATCCGGCTACTGCGCGAGGTAGGCGCCGACGTAGTCGGGTTCTCGGTCTTCATCGAGTTGGTCTTTCTGAACGGAGCGTCAAAGTTGGACGGAGTCCCCATACATGCCCTTCTCAGATACGACTGAGCAGGTGACATCGGCGACTCTTGCCGATGTCATAGATGCCTTCACCGCCCACTACCCGGACGGTGACGTCGACCTCCTTCGCCGCGCCCACGAGACAGCGGAAAAGGCCCATGAAGGTCAGGTCCGCAAGACAGGGGACCCCTACATCACCCACCCGACGACCGTCGCATTCATGCTTGCCCAGTATGGACTCGACGTCGACACCATCGCAGCGGCTTTCTTGCATGACACAGTCGAAGACACTCCGCTGACCCTTGCTGGTGTGGAGCAGGAATTCGGCAAGGACATCGCGATGCTCATCGACGGGGTCACCAAGCTCGATCGGGTCCGATATTCGAACCGGGAACGGGCCCAGGCAGCCAGCATCCGCAAGATGGTGGTGGCGATGGCCCGGGACGTCCGGGTCCTGATCATCAAACTGTTCGACAGACTCCACAATCTGCGCACCGTCTACGCCCTTCGAGAGGAGAAGCAGAAGCGGGTGGCTAGAGAAACACTCGACGTCTATGCCCCCTTGGCCCACCGGCTCGGTGTCCAGGAGATCAAGCACGAGTTCGAGGATCGCTGTTTCGCAATTCTCTACCCGGGTCCGAACGCCGAGATCCAGGCCAAGCTGGCCGAAGCAGCCCCGGAGCGGGAAGCCTTCATCGAGAAGATGGTCACCGAGATCAGCGGTCTGATGGCCGATGGTGGCATCCAGGCCGAGGTCACCGGGCGCCCCAAGCACCAGTTTTCGATCTACCGCAAGATGCTGGAGCAGAACCGGCCATTCGAGGAGATTCACGATCTCATCGGAATTCGAATCGTGACTCAGAACACCCGTGATTGTTATGCAGCTCTCGGTTTGGTCCACAGCCACTGGGTCCCGGTCACGGGGCGGTTCAAGGACTACGTGGCCATGCCCAAGATCAACCTCTACCAGTCTCTACACACCACGATCATCGGCCCCGATGGCAAACCTCTCGAAGTACAGATCCGCACTGTGGAGATGCACCGCAGGGCGGAGTCGGGTATCGCCGCCCACTGGCGTTACAAGGAAGGGGACATCGACGCCACACCGCTGATCGATCTCGAGGCCTTCGACGAGGACCCCGAGGAGTTCCTCGACAACCTGAAGATGGACCTCTACATGGACGAGGTTTTCGTCCTGACACCCGGCGGTGACGTCAAGGAGTTACCCAAAGGCTCAACTCCCGTGGACTTCGCATACGCAGTCCACACCGAGGTTGGGCATCGTTGCGTGGGCGCCAAGGTCAACGGGCGTCTCGTTCCCCTGTCGACCAAGCTCGATTCGGGCGACATCGTCGAGGTGATCACCTCGAACTCTCAGGATGCCGCTCCCTCACGTGATTGGCTCAAGTTCGTGAGGACCGGCAAGTCGCGAAACAAGATCAGGCAGTGGTTCCAGAAAGAGCGCCGCGATCAGGCGATCAGTGAGGGAAAGGACCAGCTCGCCGCCCTCCTCAAGAAGGAAGCGCCAGAACTCAATGCCGCCGAGGCCAACCGCCATCTCGCTGCGATCGCAGAGGAGCTGGGCCAGCGGGACGTGGAGGCCTTACAGGTTGGGCTAGGCGAGGGCAATGTCTCGCTCGACTCGGTGGCGGTGCGGCTCCATCGTCGTCTCGAGCCCCAGACCGGGGATGATCTCTTCCAGCCGACGCGTCGTCGCCGGTTCTCAGAGTCGGCGCATGTCGTCGTGGAGGGCCAGGACGACATGTTGGTCTCCCTCGCCCAGTGCTGTGCCCCGGTTCCCGGCGACCCGATCGTTGGATATGTGACGGTGGGCCGCGGAGTCTCGGTTCATCGCTCCGATTGCACCAACGTTGCGTCACTGTCGGCGCGGCGGGAGCGCTCGGTCGAGGTGAGTTGGCCGAGCGACGCCGCCGGTGCGTTCGTGGTCTGGATCCAGGTCGAGGCGCTCGACCGAGCCCGTCTTCTACGCGACGTGACCACCGTGGTCTCCGACACCGGCGGAAACATCACCGCCTCCTCCACCAACACGGGGGAGGACAGGGTCGCGGTGCTCAAGTACGAGGTCGAGCTGTCCGACCCCAGTCAGCTGCCACGCTTACTGAACGACATCAGGAGCGTCGACGGGGTGTACACCGCATTCCGTCTCGCCAACGACCCGGCAGCCCCTTGAGGATCGAAAGGATCCCCGCCTGGCTGGCCGAGACCAACGCCTACGTGGTGGTCTCCGACGACGACATGGCGGTTCTGGTAGATGCGCCCCCTGACCCCGACCTCATCGGTGGCCATCTCGCCCGCATGGATGTTGCGGTGGTGGGCATCCTCCTCACCCACGGCCACATCGATCACACCGGAGGAGCGGGGAAACTGGCCGCCGAGAGCGGGGCGGTCACCTATGTGCATCCCGACGATGACTTCCTGACCTTGCATCCTGTCGAGCAGGTGCGCTCGATGTTCGGGTCCGTCCCGCCTGGCTCATACGAGGTACCCGAGGTGATCCATGACCTGTCCCACGGCCAGATCCTCGAGCTCACCGGATTCTCGTTCGAGGTACGGCACACCCCGGGCCACACCCCGGGGCACTGCTGTTTCTATCTCGCTGACGAGGGACTGCTCTTCTCGGGCGACCAGCTCTTCGCCGGGAGCGTCGGCAGAACCGATCTGCCGCGGGGGTCGTGGGACCAGCTCGTGACGTCGATGCGTGAGCGGGTGATGACCCTCGCCGACGATGTGGATGTACTGCCCGGTCACGGGCCGGAGACGTCGATCGGACGGGAGCGGGCAACCAACCC
The DNA here is from genome assembly GCA_035711995.1 of Acidimicrobiia bacterium. Lineage (GTDB taxonomy): Bacteria > Actinomycetota > Acidimicrobiia > Spongiisociales > ZC4RG35 > JANQRA01. The sequence continues at coordinate 15,306 of DASTBQ010000060.1, forward strand.
ATTCCGCGCGGAGTGGTCGTGATCAAGCAGATGCGGTTGGTGGTCCATGCCACCGATTACGAGGAGGCGATTCATTTCTATCGGGACGCTTTGGGAATGCCCGAACTCGAGTCGTATTCGGGTGAAGGTGGCGCCGAGGTGGTGATCCTCGATGCAGGGCGGGCAACGCTCGAGCTCTCGAACGACGCCCAGATCGAGTTAATCGACGAAGTAGAAGTTGGTGAACGGGTTGCACCTCACCTTCGTGTGGCCTTCGAAGTAGCCGATTCCCAGACCGCGACCCGGCTTTCTGTCGAAGCCGGAGCTCACCTCATCGCAGAACCGGTTGAAACACCGTGGCGGTCACTCAACTCCCGTCTGGAAGGGCCGGCCGGTCTCCAACTCACACTCTTTCAAGAACTCGACTAGCCCCGGGTACGCCGACACACGCCGGCTCGGATCGACATGAGAACCAAACCGACCCTCTGTAACCTGCGCTGCAAGCCATGACTGTCCAACCCCCCAAAGGCACAGATGACATCATCGCGCCCGTTTCTCAGGCGTGGCGTGAGGCGCTGCGCCGTTGGGAGTTCCTGTCCGAGCGCTACGGATACCCGCTGGTGAGTCTTCCCGTGTTTGAGGCGACCGACCTCTTCGAGCGTGGGGTGGGGGAGACGACCGAGGTCGTCACCAAGCAGATGTACACGTTCACCGACCAAGCGGACAGGTCTATGACTCTCAGACCGGAAGGGACTGCCGGTGTGGTCAGGGCCTATCTCAATTCGGGGGCTCAAGGTGTCTGGAAGGCCGCCTACTCGGGTCCGTTCTTCCGTTACGAGCGTCCCCAGGCGGGGCGAAGGAGACAGTTCTGGCAGGTGGGTGCGGAGTACCTGGACACTCCGAGTCCGGTGGCAGACGCCGAGATCATCGAGCTCGGATACCGGTACATCACGTCTCTGGGTCTCGGCCAGGTCGACCTGCTTCTCAATTCGATAGGGGATCCCGAGTGCCGGCCGGCTTATGTGGAGGCGCTGCGGACCTATTTGCGGCAACGGGCGGGAGATCTGAGCGAACAATCGGCTGCGCTGATCGAACGCAACCCACTGCGGGTGCTGGACTCCAAGGTCGACCGGAAGAATCTCGGAGACGCCCCCAAGACGACCGACTTCCTCTGTGAGTCGTGTCGGCAGCACTATGAGGCGGTCAAAGAGATGCTTACAGATCTCGACGTTCCCTTCACCGAGGACACCAATCTGGTCCGGGGTCTCGACTATTACACCCGGACCGCGTTCGAGTACATAGCAACCGGTCTCGACGCCGCCCAGAACGCAGTCGGTGGAGGGGGCCGTTATGACGGTCTGGCCGAGGCGATCGGTGGCCGTCCCACACCAGGTGTTGGCTTCGCATTGGGGATCGATCGGATCATGCTTGCCCTCGGTGACCCTGAGCCGGGCCATCTCGACGCTTACCTGGTGTCAGAAACCGGGCCCAAGGACGCACTGGTGGTGGCCTCACGACTCAGAGATGAGGGGGTAAGGGTCGATCTCGATCCCGATGGCCGCTCGGTGAAGGCCCAATTCCGCACCGCCCGACGTCTCGAAGTCCCGGTCATCCTGGTCTGGCGAGGCGACGGGCACCTCGTCGACGTCCAGACCGGCACCGAGCGTGCCGAACTGCCCCTCGAGGAGGTTCCGCATTGGTTCAGCAATTGAGAACACACCACGCCGGTGAGGTCACGGAGTCGGACATCGACGCGACCGTGACCGTGGCCGGCTGGGTGCAGAAGCGACGGGACCACGGGGGCATCGCCTTCTTCGATGTCCGCGATGGGAGCGGACTCGTCCAGGTGGTCGCCGATCCCACAGAGCAGCCGGTAGTCGACGAATTGAAGATGGAGTACTGCGTAAGTGTCACCGGAGTGGTCCGACGACGACCCGAAGGCACCGACAACCCGGACCTGGCGACCGGTCAGTTGGAAATCGGCGCTGAAGAGATCGTGGTGCTCTCTGCGTCCAAGACCCTTCCTTTCATGATCGACGATCGTGTGGAGATCGACGAGCGGGTCCGTCTCGAACACCGCTACCTCGACCTGCGTCGTCCCCGGATGGCCGCCAACCTGCGCGCCAGGTCGAAGGCCACTGCAGCCATACGCCGCACTCTCGATGGCATGGGGTTTCTCGAAGTGGAGACGCCGACCCTCATCAACTCGACTCCGGAGGGCGCTCGAGACATGCTGGTCCCCTCCCGTCTCCGGGCAGGCGAATTCTACGCCCTGCCCCAGTCGCCGCAGCTGTTCAAGCAGTTGCTGATGATCTCCGGGGTGGAGCGTTACTTCCAGATCGCCCGTTGTTATCGGGACGAGGACTTCAGGGCTGATCGCCAACTCGAGTTCACCCAACTCGACCTCGAAGGTGCCTTCTGGGGCCGCGACGACGTCCTCGCCACCATCGAACGAGTGCTGGTCGCGGTAACCGAGGAAATTCGCGGTTTGAAGTTGGAGTTGCCTTTCCCACGTCTCACCTGGCATGAGGCGATGAACCGCTACGGCGTGGACAAGCCAGATCTTCGCTTCGGGATGGAGATCGTCGACCTGACCGACCATCTGACCAATCCCGACTTCGGTGTGTTCAAGAATGTCATCGAGTCGGCCGGAACGGTCAGGGGAATCTATGCTGGTGCCCAGGATTGGTCACGGGCCCGGGCTGACGAAGTCACCGAGCGGGCCAAGGACCTGGGTGCCCAAGGTCTGGTGTGGATGGTGGTCGAAGATGACGGTTCACTCAGATCGCCCGTTTCCAAGTTCCTCACTGATGAGGAGCAGAAGTCGATCAAGGAGACGATGAAGGGGGAAGCCGGCGATGTGATCCTCATCGCCGCCGATCGTTGGCGCACCACCGTCGACGTGCTGGGTGGTCTCCGAAACGATATGGGTAGACCGAAAGGACACGATGAGCTTGCTTTTCTCTGGGTAGTGGACTTCCCGCTGTTCGAGGATGACGGAGAAGGTGGCATCACCTTCTCGCATCACCCGTTCACCTCGCCGACATCGCTCGACGAAATGCGGGACAACCCGGAGTCGGCCATATCGAACGCTTACGACGTGGTCCTCAACGGTGTCGAGCTGGGATCAGGATCGATGAGGATCCACGACCCCGATGTGCAACGACAGGTGTTCGAGATCCTCGGGATCGGTAGAGAGACGGCCGAACGTCGATTCGGCTGGTTTCTCGAAGCTCTCGAATACGGGGCACCCCCGCACGGTGGGTTCGCCTTTGGTGTGGACAGGCTGGTGATGGTCCTCCAGGGAGAGTCCTCGATTCGTGAGGTGATTCCATTCCCGAAGACGCAGACAGGCTTCGATCCGATGACCGGAGCGCCGACCTGGGTGGATGACGCACAGCTTTCCGAGCTCGGGATCGAGTTGGGCCAGGGGGCCCGGGACCGTCTCGCCGAACTGGAAGAGACATGAGAAGCCAGGAAATCCGGCAGGCTTTCATCGACTTCTTCGAAGCTCGCGACCATGAGTACCGGCCATCGGCCTCTTTGATCCCGATCGACCCGACACTGTTGATGACGAACGCGGGGATGGTCCCGTTCAAGCCGTATTTCCTGGGGGAGGAGGAGCCACCATGGAAGAGGGCCGTGTCGGTTCAGAAATGCGTGCGGACCATCGACATCGACCTCATCGGTACCACCCAGCGTCATCTCTCTTTCTTCGAGATGCTGGGCAACTTCAGTTTCGGGGACTATTTCAAGGAGAAGGCGATCCCGTGGAGCTACCAGTTCGTCACCGAGATGCTCGGTTTGGAACCGGATCGTCTCTGGTTCACCGTCTACGAGACCGACGACGAGGCCGAACAGATCTGGATCGACTCAGTGGGTGTCCCACCGGAGCGGGTGCAGCGGGGAGGCAAGGACAACTTCTGGCAGATGGGAATCCCCGGTCCGTGTGGCCCTTCTTCCGAGCTCTTCTACGACATGGGCCCCGAGTTCGGGGAGGAGGGGGGGCCGTACGGCGGAAGTGAAGACCGCTACGTGGAGATCTGGAACCTCGTCTTCATGCAGAACATCCAAGATGAGCCCTACCACGTGATAGGTGATCTGCCTGCGAAGAACATCGACACCGGGATGGGTCTCGACCGGATCGCCGCGGTGATGCAGGACGTCCCCTCGGTGTTCGACATCGACACCACGCGCCAGGTCCTCAGAACCGCGGAGCGTTACACGAAGCTGGAATATGGCGCCTCGGAACAAGGTGACATCTCTCTTCGGATCCTCGCCGATCACGGCCGCACCGTCACCTTCCTGATCAGCGACGGGGTGGTCCCATCGAACGATGGCCGCGGCTACGTGCTGCGTCGGGTACTTCGACGCGCTGTCAGACACGGGTGGCAGTACGGCGGGGAAGGACTCGTGATCCCACGTCTCGCCGAGACCACGATCGACCTCATGGGTGATGCCTATCCCGACCTGGTGGCCAACAAGGACTTCATCCTCGACGTGGTCACTCGTGAGGAGGAGCGATTCCGTCGCACCTTGGAGTCAGGGACCCAACTCCTCGACGCCGAGCTCGAGGACCATCCCGAAGTCTTGGCTGGCTCGACAGCCTTCAAGCTCCACGACACCTACGGTTTTCCAATCGACCTGACCAGGGAGATCGCGTCGGAGCGTGGCATCTCGGTGGACCTCGAGGGTTTCGACGCCGAAATGGCCGAACAGCGAAGCCGGGCCAGAGCGGCATGGCGCGGCGCCGATGCGGCCGAAGCCGCTGATGTCTACCGAAACGTGCTCGAGGCGAATGGGCTCACCGACTTCGTGGGTTATGACTACGAGACTTCCGATGGTGTCCTCCTGTCGATGGTCGCCGACGGTGAGACGATCAGCGAGGCTTCGGAGTCTCAAGTCGTCGAGCTGTTCCTGGACAAGACACCTTTCTACGGGGAATCCGGTGGCCAGGTGGGAGATACCGGTCTCATCGAGACCGACACCGGCACCGCAATTGTCCTGGACACCCAACACGTGATCCAGGGGCTCCACGGTCACAAGGCGAAGGTGACCAGAGGTCATCTCCGGGTCGGCCAGCCGGTGAGGTCGGCCATCGACAGCCCGAGACGGGAAGGCATCCGCAAGTCGCACACCGGGACCCACGTGCTCCATTGGGCGATCAGGGACGTGTTGGGGGACCATGCGAGTCAGGCCGGCTCCTTGGTCGATGACGGACGGGTCAGGTTCGACTTCTCCCACTACTCCGCGGTCGCCCCCGAAGCCCTTGGGGAGATCGAAGGAGAGATCAATCGCAGGCTCGTGGCCAACTCACAGGTGTCTACGACGATCACGAGCAGAGAAGACGCTCGAGAGATGGGCGCCCTCGCCTTCTTCGGCGACAAATACGGTGAGATAGTCAGGGTGGTCAAAGTCGGTGACTACTCGACCGAGTTCTGTGGTGGAACCCACACGTCGACATCGGCACAGGTTGGCCCGATGTTGATCCTATCCGAGGGCTCGGTCGGCTCGAATCTGAGGCGGATCGAGGCACTGACCGGGATGGCCGCTTACGAACATCTCGTGGACCTTCGTAGCAGTCTCGATCGGACTGGCGAGCTCCTTCGTGTTCCACCTGATCAAGTCCCACAGCGGGTCGAGCAGCTCCTCGAGACGATGTCGGGACTCGAAGAGAGACTCGCAGGGATCGCCAGCCAGCGCATGAACGTCACCGCCAACGAGCTGTCTGCCTCTGCGGAACGGGTGGGGGATGTCTCCCTCGTCATCGGGAATGCCGGCGAAGCGGACGGGAACGAGTTACGGCAGATAGCTCTTGGTGTCAGAGATCGAGTCGACGGCCCAGCCCTCGTCATCGTCGGTGCCGTCTCGAGCGGCAAGGGCTCACTCGTCGCCGTCGCCAGTAAAGACCTCGTGGCCAAGGGTCTCAGTGCCGGTGAGCTGTTGGCCGGGCCGGCGGCGAAGTTGGGCGGTGGGGGATCACGGGATCCCGAACTCGCCCAGGCCGGTGGACCCAACGGAGAGTCGCTGCAAGCGGCCCTCGACCAGGCGCGGGAAGAGGGCGGTAGGGCCCTGGCCGGGTTGTGACACGGGTCCTCGGTGTCGACTACGGCACCAGACGCATCGGTCTGGCCATATCTGACGAACTCGGTCTCACCGCGCGACCACTCGAAGTGGTGGCTCGTCGCGACCTCGAGAGCGCTCTGCGCCGAATAGTGGAGGAATTCAGCGTGGGTCATGTAGTGGTTGGTTTGCCTACAGCTCTCTCCGGGAATGAGGGTGTCTCCGCTGCGGGAGCCCGAGAATTGGGTGCGGTGATAGCGAATAGCCTCGACGTGACAGTCGAGTACGTCGACGAGCGTTTCACGTCGAGGATGGCGGAGTCTGCCCTCCTCGAGTCGGGCATGAAACGCCAGGGTCGGAAAGAAACAGTAGACAAGGTCGCCGCGGCCATCATTCTCCAGACATACCTCGACAGAGCCAACCGTTCGGGGAACCCGGACCCGGGTTCAGACGTCGAACCACCTGCAACAAAATGACTTTCGAACCAGTACCCGACCAGCCAGGCTGGTCCCGAATACTCAAGGTCGCCCTCGTCGGTCTCGGCGTCGTCCTCGGAGCCGTGGTCGTGATCGGTGGCGCCTCCTACCTGGGCAGGACCGTCGGCGATGCAATTGGGCCGGGTGACGTGTCCGACAACCCCGTCGACGTAGAACCCGGGCTGGAAGTGACCGTCGAGATCCCGCCCGGGTCGACTGGCCAGGACATCGGGGCGATCCTCGCCGCCCAGGGGGTCGTGCGAAGCGCGCTGGAGTTCGAGGTGGCGGTCCGCAATGTCGATGCCGCCCAGCGTCTCCAAGCAGGCACCTATGAGCTGATGACGTTGATGGACCCGGCCGAGGTCGTAGCAGAGCTGGTTATCGGCCCGGGAGCGTCGGTTTATCGAGTGACTGTGATCGAGGGTTTACGTGTTCAGGAGATCCTCACCGCACTCGCCGAGAGCACACCTCATGAGTACTCCGAGTACGAGACGGCGCTGCTCGATGGGAGTGTCACGACTTCTCTGGTCGAGATGCCAGAACAGCCCACACTGGCCAACTGGGAAGGTCTTCTCTTCCCCGACACCTATGAATTCGCACAGACTGCCGAACCGGCTGCGATCCTGCAGAGGATGGCGGCGACGATGGAGCAGAGGGTCGATTCGATCGATTGGTCCGCCTGGGAGGCTCTCGGTTACACCCCCTACCAGGGCCTGGTGCTCGCCTCGTTGATCGAGAGCGAAGTGTTGCTCGATGAGGAACGGCCGACTGTCTCCAGCGTTATTCACAACCGCCTCGCCGAGGGGATGAAGCTCGACATCGACGCCACTGTTCTCTATGCGCTGGGGACACGAGATGTGGCGGAGTTCAACCGCGACATCGACTCGCCGTACAACACATACATCGTGACCGGGTTGCCTCCAACGCCGATCTCGGCGCCGGGTAGGGCGTCACTGGAAGCTGCGGCGACGCCTGCCGCCACCCCCTACTTCTATTACGTCCTGTCGGATCTGGAGGGTCACCACGCCTTCGCCGAGACTCTCGAAGAGCACAACTCCAACGTGGCTCAAGCCCGTGAGGATGGTGTCCTGCCCTGATCTGATGCCAACATCCGGCCGATGACGAGATATCGATTCGCTGTGCTCGGCAATCCGATAAGCCATTCGCGGTCGCCGGAGCTCCACGGAGCGATGCTCGAGATGACCGGGCTGGACGGCAGCTACGAGAGGATCCTCGCCGACCGCGACATTCTGGCGAACACCATCGATGGCCTCAGAGAAGGGGCGTGGGACGGTCTCAACGTCACAGTTCCCTTGAAGATGGACGCTGCGGAGATGGCGGACCGTCTCAGCCCTCGCACTGAGTTCTCCGGTTCGATCAACACTCTGCTGATGGACAACGGACAGGTTTACGGCGAGTCGACCGACAGCATCACATTCGAAGAAATCCTGCAGAGATCGGCACTGGCGAAGCTCGATCCGATCCTGATCCTCGGGTCGGGCGGCAGCGCCGCCGCCGCCCTCGCCTCCGTGGGCGAAGGTCGCCGTGTGTTCCTCTCGGGCCGGAACGCGGCACGAGTCGACATCCTCGCCGATCACTTCGGATGTGAAGTCGCGCAGTGGGGATCGGGAATCGCCAATGCTCTGGTCGTCAATGCCACCACGCTCGGGATGGGTGGCGAAGAGTTGCCCGGCGCGCCATTGATGATGGCGGGTGGAGTCATCGACCTGCCCTATCGCGACCAGGTCACCCCGACTACTCGGTCTGCGGTCGAGCTGGGGATCCCACATGTCGACGGCCATGAATTCCTCATTCGTCAGGCAATTGCCTCGTTTCGTCTGTGGACCGGAGAGACCGTGGACCTCGAGACCCTGCGGGTGAAGCTCAGAAACGTCTAAAGACAGCCATTCCCAGGGCCGATTTCTCCCACGAGCCTTTCAAAGGAGCTGAGGTGACGCTTTCGGGCAAATTGGGCTTCGTGCCCATCGACGAGATCTTGAGACTGCTGACGCGTGCCAACCAGCAAGGAGCTGTCGAGGTGACCGGCGATGGGTTCCGGGGACGTGTTTTCGTCGGGAAGGGTGGGATCGATCTCGCCACCACCGCGACGGATGATCTGTTGCAGAGGCATCTGATCAATTCGGGCTTCGCCGCCGCCGACTCGGTTCGACGGATCGACTCCGGGGGGACGACGCTCGCCGCCATCGCCGAGAGCAACCAAGAGGTAATCGAGCTGATTCGCGAGATGACCGTCGAGAGCCTGTACCAGATCTCGATGCGTGGTGACGAGTTCTCT
>DASTBQ010000061.1:0-20310 GCA_035711995.1 Acidimicrobiia bacterium
GATCGCCGCTGACCGCGGTCGGTCCGAGTATGAGATCCTCACCCGGATCTCCGGGAAGGACGAGTTGGCCGTCTTCGCCTTCCACTGATCCAGCGGGAACGGACTCGAGAACTGGGTGGAAAGTCAGTTGCGCCGTCCGACCAATCGCGTCGAGCGCCTGTTCTGGATCGTCGACGCCGGGGCGTTCGACAATGATCCGCCGGTCCCCTGAGACCTGAAGGGTCGGCTCACTGACCCCGAGCGCATCGACTCTACGACGCAGAACTTCGACAGTTCTGGCGGTCACGTCGGCGTCGACTGTCACGTCGGCCGTGTCCTCAGCCTCGAGCACGACCTGGGTCCCGCCCTGCAGGTCGAGTCCCAAACGCAGGGGTTGCTGCACGATGACGAACACTGCCGCGCCAATCACCGCGACCGTGAAGAAGAGACGCCACCAAGAGAGCCTCGACGGCTGACGTGTCTTCGACGCTTCACGGCTGCTCACAGACAGGGCTCCAAGGATACGAGAGCCTCGGGAAGGTCCCCAAAGCCGTGAGAAGACTAAGGGCTTCTATTCGATTAGCCGGGATCCAGCCCCTCACTCCAACCTTCGACATGCCACCTGATCGCTGGCAGAATCCTCCCAGAGACCACGCCCTCGTAGCTCAGGGGATAGAGCACCGGTTTCCTAAACCGGGTGTCGGAGGTTCGAGTCCTCCCGGGGGCGCTGTTCTCCCAGGCGGATCTGCGTCTTGAGTCACTCAACTCCAGCTACGACCGCCTATCGCTCGGGGCCCGAGCGGACCGAGGGGGATTTGGCTAGCCACAGAGTCGTGGCCTCGGGCTGGAACAATTCGTCAACGGATGGGATCCTGGCGGCGCCAAGTCCCGTCATCTACACCTGAGACGACGTGATGATCCCATCGAGAAGGTAGGCCCGCACCGCCTCGGTCTTGCCCTTGAGTTCGATCGGCCCCAGATCGGTAACCGAAACCCTGTCGGCGACTCTCCGGTAAGTGGATTCGCCGATCACGACCTGACCCGCCTCGGCGGCGGTCTCGAGACGGGATGCCACGTTGACCGCATCGCCAACCACGTTGAAGCTGCGGTACTCGACGCTCCCCACGTTGCCGATCAGCGCGATGCCTGTGTTGACACCCACGCGGAACCTGGGGGCGGCAGGGTCGTCGCTCGCCTCGTCGGCGATTGCTTGCTGCATCTCCATGGCCGCAAGTACTGCCCGGTAGGCGTGGTCGCGTCGGGGAGCAGGCGCGTCGAAGATGGCGAGAAGAGCGTCACCGACGAACTGAACCACGGTCCCACCGTGCCGCAGGATCACCGGCACGGCTCTGCCGAAGTAGCGATTGAGAGTGTCCGCCACGATGGCCGGGTCGGTCGCCTCGGAGAAGGACGTGAAACCGCGCAGGTCGGCGAACAGTGCAGTCAATTCGACAAGTGACCCGCCGAGTTCTGCACGGGAGGGATCGGCCTTGAGCGTGTCTGCCACGTCAGGCGAGAGATAGGTGCGGAAGAGAGTGTCGACCTGGGCATAGAGACGAGCGTTCTGGAGTGCGATCCCGATCTCAGCGGCGAGTGTCTCGAGGATGGCTACGTCACGCGGCCCAAGCTCACCACTGGCCCTGGCGAACTCGAGCACTCCGACCACCTCCGCACCAGCTTTCAGATCGAGGCGGTGATGGTGCGCGTTCTCTGGCCACTCCGCCGAGGCGAGACTGGCTGGATACGCAGTGAGCTCGGCAGCCCGAATACCGATTCTGAGAACATCCGGGGCGAATCGGGGCCCGAGGATCGACATCATCCGCGCGAGCATCGCCTCTTCGCCGTCCTCGATTCCGACTTCTGTGCCGATCATGGCGAGGCCGCCGAGACGTTGGACCTGGTCACGCTCGGCAGCCAGTGAGCGCGCTGCTTTTCTCAGAATCTCGGTCTGGGCATCTGTGAGGACGAACCTACTGGCTAGCCCGGTCACTACGAGGTCGATCTCGTCCTCGCCAAGACCTGCCCGCAACGATTTCTGCAAGGCATCGGTGAGGGTCTCCAGTGCCCCTCCGTACTGCTCCCTTATCTCCTCAGCGGTCGCCTGGGAGACGATGCCGTCGAATAATCCCGCCGAGCCCCCTTCCCTCTCGTACTGGCTGTAGGCGGAATACCCCACGAAGCCGAACGCCGCCGCCATCAGGACATGCCAGAGCCACCACGAGAGCTGCCAGTTCCGGGCCCACATGATGGTGACCATGGCCTCCGCTAGCAGGACCGAGGCGGTGATCAGCGCCACGAGCATCACAGAGCGACGTCGCCGATGGGTCAGGAGGAACCCGAGCGCCGCCACCGCATAGAGGACGATCGCGGCGATTGCCATCCACCTCAGTCCACCTTCCGCCTGCTCCGAGAGAGGGTCGGCCAGCGGTGGCAGTTGCGCCAACGACGCGAAGGCCCATGCAGCGAGTGCGACCAGGATGAGCGCCCTAACGAACCTGACGCGGCGGACGATCGAGACCGCAGCCCGGGACGAGTAGTCGACCGAGGCTGCGGCGAACAACAGCGAAGCCAGCGCGAGGCCGACAGGAGTGGCGACTTCGAATCCACCGTTAGGCGCATCGAGAAGCACCCCCGGTGTGGCCAGGGCATGGAGTCCGAGGAAACCGGCGGCGAGGACGAAGGCGTACCCGACGAGCAAGAGTCTGGCGTCTCCTCTGATCCGAGCGGCCCGCAGGACCCACAGCGCCAGAACCACGTTCACCGCGGCAACACCAGCCACTAGCCAGAAGTGGCTCGGGTGGTGTTCCCAACGCACGTCGAGATCAGGCTGGGCGATAAGCAGCCAGAGCGCCAGAAGCGGCAGGGCCATGTGGAGGGCCCAAACCGAGAACCTGACACGGCTGCCCTGTCTCGGGAGTTCCCGCGTCACGCCGCGATGTTATGGGAAGTCGGCCGAGGGCGTCTCCCAATGACGCAGGTAGTCAGTGTTCGGCGCCGTCGGAACCTTCCCTGTAGTCGGCGTCGTAGAGATCTGGCTCCAAGTAGATCTGCATGTCGTGTGGCACTGCGTGCCGGAGGGCACTCTCCACTTCGTCGATGGCGTCACTCAGCTGCGGATTGGTCAGCGAATGGTCGAACTCGAGCTTGGCTGCCACCAGAATCTCCTCCGGTCCGATGTGCTGGGTCCTCATGTCGATCACCCGAACTACCGACGGGGCCGCTTGGACCGCTGCCGTGAGGGCAAGGATGTCTTCGTCCGTGGCCGCCTCGCCGATGAGAAGAGACTTCATCTCGATTGTGAGGGTGATCGAGATGATCACCAGGAGTATGCCGATGCACAACGTGCCCAACGCGTCCCAAATCGGGTCACCGGTGATGGAGGTCAGACCTACACCGAACAGAGCGAGGACCAACCCGATCATTGCCCCGGCGTCCTCCAGGAGGACGACCGGCAGTTCCGGCGACCGGGAGCGGCGTATGAACTCCCACCAGGTCTTGTTCCCCTTCACGCGAGACGCCTCGATGATCGCCACCCTGAAGCTGAAGGCTTCGACAACTATGCCGAACACGAGGACCCCGATCGCCCAGCCCAACGAAGAGAGCTCATGAGGATGTCTGATCTTCTCGATGGCTTCATAGATGGAGAAGAGACCACCTAGTGCGAACAACACCATCGCGACCACAAACGCCCAGAAGTAACGCTCCCGCCCGTAGCCGAACTGATGACGATCGTCGGCAACACGCTTGGCCCTCCTGCCACCCAGGAGAAGCAAACCCTGGTTCGCCGTGTCAGCAACCGAATGGATCGACTCGGCCAACATCGAAGCGGACCCGGTGACGACGTACGCCACAAACTTGGCTACCGCGATTCCCGCATTCGCGGTCATCGCGGCGATAACCGCCCTGGTGCTGCCGGTCGCCATGTGCGCCAGTATGGCGGGTTGACCGGCTGACCAGCGGTGGCGCAGGCGGCCCGGGTGTCGAGAGCATCCCGGGTGAAGGGGGAGTGTCTCGTCGACATCGAGACCAGATACGACGGCAACAGCCTGTTTCGACCAACCACCACATACACCGCAACGCTGACCTCGTCTGTCCGCGAATATGTCGCCCACCGGTTCTACCGTCGCGGCGATGACGGAACCGGTGGTAGAGGTGATCCGCAGCCAGCGGAGAAAGCGAACGGTCTCGGGTCGAGTCGCCGAAGGCCGATTCCAGGTGCGGGTGCCGGCTGGGCTCGACCCGGCGGAGGAGGCCCTCCTGGTCGCGGAGATGACGGTCAAGCTGAAACGACGTGTTGTATCCGACGAGATCGATTTGAGCCATCGTGCTGCAGAACTGGCCAGGCGGTACAGGCTCAGACAGCCGACCCGGGTCGAGTGGTCGCATCGACAGATCCAGCGCTGGGGCTCGTGCACACCGAGCTCGGGCCACATCCGCATTTCAGATCGACTCGCCTCCATGCCGGTTTGGGTGATCGACTCAGTCCTCGTTCACGAACTCGCACACCTCGAAGAAGCCAACCACGGACCGCGGTTCCAATCGCTAGTGAACAGGTATCCGCTGACCGAACGCGCCCGCGGATATCTCATGGCGGTGGACGACCGTGTTCCTGCTTGACTGACCGGTCGCATGGCTGAGGACAAGCGTGGGTCCAAGTACCTCCTTCTGACTTCACTGGGCGCACTCGGAGTGGTCTTCGGCGACATCGGGACCAGTCCGCTCTACGCATTCCGTGAGTCGTTTCACGCCGCCGAGGGTCTCGCTGTAACCGAAGCGAGCGTCCTCGGCATCCTGTCTCTCATGTTCTGGTCGCTGCTCCTTGTTGTCTCGATCAAGTACCTCGTCTACGTGATGCGCGCCGACAACCACGGCGAGGGCGGGATCCTGGCCCTGACCGCACTCGCTGGTGACGGCATCTCGAACCAGAAGAAGAATCGTCGTAGCACACTCCTCCTGATCGGATTGTTTGGGACCGCGCTCCTCTATGGCGACGGTGTCATCACGCCCGCGATTTCGGTGTTGTCCGCGGTGGAGGGCCTGGGTGTGATCGCCCCAAATCTCGAGTCGTACGTGGTGCCGGTGGCGGGCGTGATAATCGTCGCCCTGTTCCTGATACAGCGGGCGGGCACGGCCCGGGTGGGCTCGTTGTTCGGCCCTGTGATGATCGTCTGGTTCGGCACACTCGCCCTGCTCGGCCTCATCCAGGTGATCGAGCACCCCCGAGTCCTCATCGCCGTCAGCCCCACATACGCGGTGTCGTTCATCCTCGATAACCCGAGGCTCGCCTTCCTCGCCCTCGGGTCCGTATTCCTCGTGGTGACCGGTGCTGAGGCGCTGTACGCCGATATGGGTCACTTCGGGCGACGACCAATAAGGCTGGCGTGGGCGGTTCTGGTGATGCCGGCGCTGCTCGCCAACTACTTCGGCCAGGGGGCGCTCCTCATCTCGGATCCGTCCGCCATCACCAACCCGTTCTATTCACTTGCCCCGGGTTGGGCTCGGTTTCCCCTGGTGATCCTGGCGACCATGGCAGCAGTCATTGCATCCCAGGCGTTGATTTCGGGTGCCTTCTCCCTCACCCAGCAGGCGATCCTGCTCGGGTATCTCCCCCGGATGAATGTCGACCACACCTCACCCCGAGAGATCGGCCAGGTCTACCTCGGTGCGGTCAACTACATGTTGATGGTCACGTGTCTCGTGGTTGTCTTCGCCTTCGGAAGCTCGACGAACCTCGCCGCCGCTTACGGCGTTGCGGTGACGACCACGATGGTCATCACTTCACTCCTCCTCTACGTGGTGATGAGGTATCGGTGGGGCTGGAGCGCGCTCACCGCAGGCTCGTTGACTGCCCTCTTTCTCGCTATCGATCTCGCATTCTTCTCCGCAAACATCATCAAGGTGCCTGAAGGGGGTTGGTTCCCGCTCGCGATAGGTCTGGCAATCCTCGTCGTGATGATCACATGGAAGACGGGACGAGCCCGGCTGACCAAGCGGATACGTAGCGGGGAGCTGTCGATCGAGCGTTTCATCGGTTCGATTTCACATCATCCGCAGCGTCGAGTCCCAGGCACCGCCGTCTATATGTTCAGCGACCTCGGCGCCACACCTCCCCCTCTCCTGAAGAATCTGAGACACAACGAGGTGCTCCACGACACCGTCCTCATAGTCACGGTCGAATGGACTCACCTCCCACGGGTACACCGGGCCAAGCGTCCCACCGTCCACGAGCTTGGTGAGGGCTTCTATCAGGTGCTGCTCCGATACGGGTTCATCGAGACTCCGGATGTCCCCGGCGCCCTCGCCAACATCACAACAGCAGAGTTCGGGTTCGATCCCGACGATGCCGTCTACTTCGTGGGCAAGGAGACCATCATCCCGACCGAGAAACGATCGATTTGGTCTCTGCGCGATCGCTTCTTTGCGTTGATGCACCGGAACGCGGCGAGTCCGGTCCGCTTCTTCGGTCTGCCCTCCGAGCGGGTCATCGAAGTCGGGACCCAGGTCGCGATGTAGTCAGTGGCTGGAGTAGGCACGACGGGCACGCTCGATCGCAGAGAAGGCCTCAGCCGCGTCCTGCCAGCCTTCCACCGCGGTCTTCTTGCCCTCCAACTCCTTGTAGACGGCGAAGAAGTGCTCGAGCTCTTTGAGCAGATGGTTGGGGATGTCGGCGAGGTCTTCGGCGTCGCGCCACAACGGGTCGCCCACCGGCACGCCGAGGATCTTGAGATCCTCCCTACCCTGGTCCTGCATGACGAAAAGACCTACTGGCCTGATGGTTATCCAGCAGCCCGGAAAGGTCGGTTCGCTGACCAACGCGAGAGCATCCAGGGGATCATCGTCGTCGGCATACGTTTCGGGTATGAAGCCGTAGTCAGCCGGGTAGCGGGTGGCCGTGAAGAGCATTCGATCCAAATAGATCCGACCACTGTCATGAGACATCTCATATTTGTTCCGGCTTCCCTTGGGGATCTCAACGATCATGTCGACCAGCATCGACGGGACGCTACCCGAGGCGTCTCCCCCTGATAGCGTCCGGTCGAAGCAGATGTCAGATTTTCACTACGAGCCGCTGAGCTATCTGGACTCCTCTTTCCTCGCACTGGAGACCAAGAACTCACACATGCATGTGACCGCTGTCGCGATATTCGACGCCGCGCCACTGAAGGCGGACGACGGCGGCATCGACATCACCAGGATCAAGAGCCACATCGCGTCGAAGCTGCAGTACATCCCGCGATACCGACAGCGGCTCGAGTACGTCCCCTACGACCGTCGCCCGGTGTGGGTGGACGACCAGCACTTCGCCTTCGACTACCACGTCCGCCACACCTCGCTCCCCCGCCCTGGCTCCGACGACCAACTCCGGGAACTGGCCGGCCGTATCGTCTCGACCAAACTCGACCGTGCCAAGCCTCTCTGGGAGTTGTGGGTGGTCGAAGGTGTCTCGGCAGATCGCTGGGCCATCATCGCCAAGATCCACCACTGCATGATCGACGGCCTCAGTGGCGTCGACCTGACCACGATTCTGCTCAACGTGATCCCCGATGGTGACATCGAACCGGCCCCGGAGTGGACTCCCCGACCTGCTCCCACACCGACCCAGCTGGCCGTCGCCGAGGCGGCGCGCTTCACCAGACGGATGGTCGACGGTCTCACCAATGTCGGGGAGATGGTCAGAGACGGCAAGATCGTGACCGACCGAGCTGTCGACAAAACGTCAGCAGCTCTCAGTTCTCTCAAATCGGGCTGGTTATCCACGTCGGCAAAGACACCGCTGAACCCTGACATAGGGCCGAGTCGACGTTTCACCTGGACCGAGATGGAGTTGAGTGATGTCAAGGCAGTGAAGAACGTCCTGGGCGGTTCGGTGAACGACGTGGTCCTCGCCATCACTGCCGGGGCGGTCAGGACATTTCTGCTCGAACAACGCAACTACGACCCGTCGGGTGTCGAATTCAGGGCGATGAACCCTGTCTCGACACGAAACGTCGGGGAACATGGCCAGATGGGAAACCAGGTCGCCATGTGGCTGGTCGACCTTCCGATCGGCGAGCCGGAACCGCTCAACCGTTACGAGGCGGTCAAGGCGGCGACGGCCAATCTCAAGGAGACAAATCAGGCCCTGGGGGCAGCAACGATCGTCGACTTGAGCGCAGGAACCCCGGTCACCCTCCTCTCTCTTGCAAGCAGATTCGCCGGGCCACGCATCCGCCCTTTCAACATGACTGTCACAAACATTCCCGGCCCCCAGTTCCCCATGTACCTGCTCGAGTCCCAGATGATCGCCAACTACCCGATGGTCCCACTCTGGGCACAACACGGAATCGGGATCGCGCTGTTTTCATACAACGGGCGTCTCTTGTGGGGGCTTCAGGCGGACTACGACACCCTCCCCGATTCGAACCTCTTCGTCGAAGCCATCCACAGATCATTCGACGAGTTGCGGCAGCTCATCGCAGCATGACCCCTGCAACAACCCGGTCACGTCATCTGACGCTCATCGCCGCGCTTTCCGGGGCTGTGCTCATCTCGTTCTCGGCGATCTACTACGGATTGTCCGAGACGAGCCCGATGACAGGTGCCTTCTATCGGGAGGCCTATGCGATCCCGATCCTCGCCATTCTCTGGCTGATGCGCCGCTCCGCCGACCATCGACCCGGTTCGAGGCGATGGGTGGCGCTCGGGGCAGGAATCGTGTTGGCCGGAGACACGATCGCCTGGCATGTGTCGATCGACTTCATAGGGGCCGGTCTTGCGACTCTGATCGCCAACACAGCTGTCATCTTCGTCGCAATCGGCGCTTGGGCATTCCTCGGCGAGAAGCCGCTACCCACGACGATGGCGGCCATCCCGGTGATCCTGATCGGGGTGACGCTCGTATCCGGGGTCGGTCAAGGTGATGCCTTCGGGGTCGATCCGGTCCGGGGGACGCTGCTCGCCCTCCTGGCCGCAGTTTTCTACGCCTCGTTCATGCTTGCTTTTCGCTACTCGAACGACAGCCAGGCACCGGCTGTGGGACCTCTTCTCGAAGCGACCTTCGGTGCGATGGTGACCATCCTTCTGCTCAACGTGTTCATCGGAGGAATCGATTTCGGGTTCGAATGGCCGTCCCATGGCTGGCTGATCGCTCTGGCCCTCGGATCCCAGGTCGCGGGATGGCTGCTCATCGGATACGCCCTCCCCCGGCTGCCCGCCGTCGAAACGGCGACCATCATCCTGCTCCAGCCGGCGCTCACGATGCTTTGGGGCGCTCTCATCTTCGACGAACGGCCCTCGCCGATTCAGATCCTGGGAGCAGCCATCGTGCTCGCGGGCGTTGCGGTGGTCGCCACGGTCCGAGCACGCCGGGAGGCAAGAGTGGAGACCTCACCACTCGGCTGACCGGCATGGCCGTCTGATTCATCCGGCGAGGACAACCACGACGAGGCGACCGGTGGGGCCGTCCACAACAGCCACACCGCCGCGATCGAAATCCGGGTTCTCGACGATCGTCCTCCCTTCGTCGGTGTCGAGGATTCCGTCCAGACCACCGAGTGCGGTGGCGGCGAGAGCCACACCGTTGTCACATCTGACCACGTGGTAGCCGCGCAGTGCCAGGTCAGCAATGCACTCGGGGAGCCTGTGGACACGACCTGCCTGGTACAGCCCCATAGCGTGATTTTCGGCAAGCTGGGTGATCGCATCCACCTCGCTCACAGCTCCGACACCTACGCCGACCCGTTCTTCGTTCAGCCTGGAGAGCACTTGCTCAGCCCCCGCTCGGTCCTGACGCACCTCGTCCCCGGGCGCGGGTGGGATCTCGAGGATCTCGTCCCCAACAGGAACGGCACGAGCCGTGCCGAACAGGTCCCGGATCGATGAGACCGCCGCCATCACATTGTCACCGGCGACACCCTCGAAGAATCGGCGCGGCAATGCGTCCTCACCAGCGATCAGCGAGACCACCCGAGAGTCCTCGATCTCTTCCCGCCAGCTCTCCGGCACCGGGAGGACGACGAGAAGGCTCACGACAATGAGAACGACGAGGACGCCCCACCCCATGGCCACCGCAGCTCCACCGACACGATTCACCATCGAGAGACCCGGCAGGTTCATCATCTTGGAGAGGAAGTGGGCACCGATGCTCAGGAGCACGCCGAAGAGAACGAAGAGGAGGATTCCCCCGACGATTCGCCCGATTTCGGGGCTGATGCCGAAGCTGTCGCTGAGGAACACCCCGAACGGCCCGGACAGCCGAAAGGCGATCCAGATGCCCAGGACGAGACCCACCAGGTCGAGACTCTCTCTGACGAAGCCACGCATCCAACCGCGGACCAACATCGCGGCAAGAGCCAGTCCGAGCACGAAATCGATCACGGATATTGAGTATCGGGTACTGGGTCTCGAGATCGAGGTTTAAGCGGGGAACAAATCCCGTACTCGCTGCTCAATACTCAGGCTTACTGAGGCACCGCCTCGGTGACCCTGATTCTCATTCGTTTGTTCGACTTCCCCTTCGACTCGGTCTTGAGGACCTCTATACGACCCACTTCCAATGTCGACCTGACGTGAGTGCCACCATCGGCCTGTCTGTCGAGACCTTTGATGTCGACCACTCTGATCTCGGTTACGAACTCGGGGATGAGATTCACCTTGGTCCTGATCAGGTCGGGGTCCCCCAAGGCGACCTCACGAGCCAACGTCACGATCTCGGTCGGGTAGCCCTTTACCAGCTCGGCGTTGAGGATCCGCTCGATCTCTTGGCCAAACTCCTGGGAGATACCATCTAGTTCGAAGTCCATTCTGGCTTCACCCGGGGTCATGTTGCCTCCCGTCACTTTGGCCCCGTAGTCGCGATAGACCACACCGGAAAGGGCGTGTAACGCCGTGTGGGTTCGCATGGTGCGATACCGGCGTTCCCAATCTATGACGCCTTCGACAGGCGTCCCCGGGGCGGGGAGCATCGAGCCGTCGGCCACCAAGTGGACAGGTGTCCCCCCGCGTCGGACCGTGTCGACAACCTGGACAGAGCCACCGTCCCAGCTGATCGTTCCTATATCGCCCGGCTGACCTCCACCCTGGGCGTAGAAAACAGTCCGATCGAGGACTAGACCATCATCCCCGACCGAGACGACTCTCCCCTCCGCTGATGACAAATAGGAGTCCTGAGGGGCGAGCTCTTCAGTGGGTCCCTGACCAGCCATGGTCCGACTCTAGGAAGTACCGAGCGGGACTACGCCGACCTCCACCACTGAATGGTCCCTGAGAACGGGGCGCACCTCGCCCGTCTCGAGATCGAACACGACGACCCCTGCGCCGGTCCCGGTGAGTACGAACCGCCCGTCCGAAGACCAAGCGATCGTGTCCGTGATCAGACCGCTTAGCTCGACCAGCGAGCCGTCTGACGGATCGACGACGACAACTCCACCCTGACCCGAAACTGCGACCAGATCACCATCAGGAGAGAATTCAGCAGCCATCGGCTCGCCAACATCCAGATCGGCTGGGATGCGCACCACTCCACCACCCGACGAAACCAGCTTCGGCGCACCGCTCTCGATCATGAAGAGCCACCCGGAACCATGAGATGCGAGTGCCGTCCCGGCTTCGCTGTCGCGAAACGCACCCGCCTCGTTCAGCAGCACGACATCAGCCGCACCCTGAAGTGCCCAACCCCAGTCACCCCAGCCGACAACCCTGCGGTCCGGCTCGCCCCACTCGACGACGTGGCTAGGCACCGGGCGACCTTCGGTCTTGAAGACCTGGGTCACTCCCTCTCCATCCACGGTGTATCCCATCCAACCCGCCGTCGTGTCGTGCCACACATAGCCGGTCACCCCCGAGGCGACCGGGTTGACGTCATTGCCGCGGCCCATCGAAACCACGGACCCTTCGAGTCCTGGCACCGTGTTGGAGAGGGCCACATATTGGGATCTGGAATCGAGTTCGACCATATGTCCCGACGTCATCGGCGCAGACGTCATCGGCGCCTGATTGGGCCACAAGGTTCGCTCCAGGGCGGAGCCCACCGTCCCCGAAACGACCACCATCGCGTCCGGGAAATCCGGAACGACCTGGCCCACACCGGGTGGGACCCCGTCGTCGGGACTCGTGACCAGTGGCGGGTCACCGATGGGGGTGGTGACTCTGACAGGTTCGTCGAGCGTGTCGGGGGTGGGCGCGACGACGAGCACGCCCAGACCAAGCCCGACGACGAACCCCCCGGCAGCCAGGAGCCATGAGGAGCGCCCATTCGCACCCTTCCGAGGCGTCCGCTCGACACCGTCCTCCACGAGGGTCACACGCTCGGACATCGAGACAAACGTACGCGAACCGTTGGGGCGCGACATGGATACATTGAGATGATGAAGCCGGTTGGTCCCGCCCTCATGGCGCTTCTGCTCGTCGTGGTCGCATGTGGTGAAGAGCTCCCCACCACGGCTCCTCCCGACTCCGAGCTCAGAGAGCAGATCCACGCCGCCACGGGTCACGAACCGCCTGACTGCACCGACTTCACAGGTGGCGATGCCGAGATCGTCATCACAGATGAGGGATTCGAACCGGAATGTGCGTTCGTCGCAGCTGGTAGCGGTCTCACCGTGCGAAATGACTCTGCACAGGAACACACCTTCATGGCCTCCGACCCGGCCGACAACGAAGTGGGACGGCAATTGAGAGTCGAAGAGGTGATCCCCGCCGGCGGCACGGTCACACTGGATCCGGTAGAGGAAACACTTGGGCCTGAGATCTACCCGTTCTGGTCGAAAGGTCACCAGGAACAGGGGTTTGCCGGTTCGCTCATAGTCCGACCGTGAGACGCATCAATTTCGCCAGATACCTATGATGCCCGGCACCGGTCCGACTTAGGACCGATATCTAACTGGAGGAATGAATGAAGAAACCCATTGGCGCACGGCTCCTCGCCGTGTTCGGGGCTCTCGCTCTGGTGATCGCCGCTTGTGGCGGTGACTCGGGCGGCACACCCGAAGAGTGCGAGGCCGACGAGTTCGGTTGTGTGACGGTGGCTGCCGGCGATCCGATAAAGCTCGGATCCCTGCTGGTGACCACGGGCGCCAACTCATCGCTCGGTCTCGACAGCCAGTATGGCGTCGAGCTAGCCCTCGACTACTGGGGTGACGAGGCCTTCGACGGCACCGGCGGCCAGATCAAGGGTCACGACGTGAGCCTCGTCGCCGAAGACGACGGCTGCTCAGCCGAGGGTGGTACCGCAGGTGCGAACTCACTCGCTGCAGACAGCGAGATCGTCGCTGTGATCGGCACCAGCTGCTCGAGCGCCGCGCTTGGCGTGGCCGACACGATCTTCTCCGAAGCGGGGATCTCGATCGTATCGCCCTCCAACACAGGCCCGGCCCTGACCGCGGAAGCAACACACCAGCCCTTCTATCTGCGCACCGCGCACAACGACAAGATCCAGGGCGCAGCAGTTGCCAACTTCGCGTACAACGAGCTCGGTCTGACGACGGCGGCAACCATCCATGATGGAAGCCCCTACGCCGACGGTCTGCAGCAGGTGTTTGCGGACACGTTCGAGTCTCTCGGAGGGACCATCACGAAGCAGGAGGCGATCCAGGTCGGTGACACGGACTTCAACTCGGTCCTGACCGATATCGCCGCAGACTCCCCGGAGTTCCTGTACTTCCCGATCTTCGTGGCCGAGGGTGGTCTCATCACCCAGCAGGCCAGGACGATCGACGGTCTAGCCGACACTGTGCTCGCCGGATCTGACGGTATGTTCACGCCGGACTGGATCCAGGCCGCCGGAGCCGAGAACGCCGACGGCGTCTACATCTCCGGTCCGGACCTGGCTGCGTTCACCGGTGACACGGACTTCTACAACAACGACTTCCTCCCGGCATACAACGATGCCTACGGGGAGCCGCAGTCCGTGTTCCATGCCCATGCCTGGGACGCCACCAACATGGTGCTGACCGCAATCGAGAGCGTGTCCATCGAGGATGGAGACACCCTCTACATCCCGAGGACCGCGCTGAAGGACGCCCTGTTCGCAACATCTGACTTCCCGGGGATCACCGGAAGTCTCACATGTGACGAGCTCGGCGACTGCCAGCCGTCTGCCACCATCGCGGTGGTGACGGTAGAGAACGGTGAGTTCTCCGAAGCTGTCTACAGCGAAGTCGGATCACTCGAAGGCTGATCGAACCGGATAGAGGGGCGGTCGCAATGACCGCCCCTCTGTCACTTAATCGAAATGGGCACTCCTTGACGACCAACGTCAGTTCGCGGAACTACCGAATTCTCTTCGAGCGACTCCCTGTTCGTCGCATCATCCTCATCACCCTCGCATTGGTGATCTCCTACGGCGTCATCGTCGGGACTGTTGCCACCCTTCAGACCGGCCGTTACACCACGGCAGACTGGGTGAACCTCTTCGTCGCCGGTGTGGCCCGGGGATCGGTCTACGCAATCATCGCCCTCGGCTACACGCTGGTCTACGGCATCCTCTTCATCATCAACTTCGCCCATGGTGAAGTGTTCATGGCCGGCACATTCACCACCTTTTTCATTGCATCTGGCCTCTCGAGCACCGGGGTCCTCAACCAGTATCCGATCCCGTCACTGATCCTCTTGTTCCTCTGCTCTGCCTTGGTCTCGATGCTCGTGGCTGTGATCCTCGAGCGAGTCGCCTATCGACCATTGCGCGGTGCACCCCGTCTCGTGCCTTTGATCACGGCAATCGGTGCCTCTCTGTTCCTGCAGTACACGTTCCGTGGCTTCTACGGCGCCCAGGTCAACGCCTACCCGAACATCGACATCCTCCAGGGCACCATCTCTCTCGGCGGGTACAACGTGCAGAAGTCACAAATCCTGGTGACACTCGGCGCACTGCTCCTCTGGCTGGCGCTTTTCTTCGTGATCGAGCGCACAAAACTCGGACGCGCCATGCGCGCCGTCGGCGAAGATCGTGAGATCGCCGCCCTCATGGGAATCAATGTCGATCGCACCATCATCTCGACGTTCGCGATCGGAGGCGCACTGGCCGGAGCCGCCGGCATTCTCTTCGTGCAGCTCTTCAACTCGGTCTGGTTCTTCATGGGTTTCATCCCGGGGATCAAGGCGTTCACGGCGGCCGTTCTGGGGGGCATCGGGTCGATCACCGGGGCAGCCCTCGGTGGGCTCGTGCTCGGCATCCTCGAAGCGGTGGGCCCGATTCTCTTCCTCACCGGTCTCGGCATACCATCGCCCAACCAGCTACAGCCGATCATCTCGTTCGGGATCCTGGTCCTCGTACTGATCTTCCGTCCGGGCGGCTTTCTCGGCGCCCCCGAGGAGAAGAGGGCATGAGTCGTCTCCCCCGCTGGGCGCGGGTCGGGCTACTCGGGGGTTTCATCGTCATCTACCTGGGGGCGGTGGGCATGTTGGAATCCTTCAGCGCCCGTCCGATAGTCACCGGCGTGATCCAGTTCTCAGTGGTGCTCATTGCGGTCGTCTATATGTCGAGCGGATATCTGGCGGCGAGGCCCGGAAAAGACGAGCTGGAGAGCAATCCGAGACGGTCCGCCCCGCTGGCTGGGGTGGTCGCAGGCGCGCTCGTGGGTGTGTTCGTAATTGCAATGACCCTGCTCGCCGAGGCCGGATACAACCCGCGCGACATGTTCATCGCGATCAACCCCGCCCTGCTCGACATCCTGACATTTGGACAGTCGATCTGGGCCGGCCTGGTCATCGAAGTGGTGTTGGGTGGTGTGCTGGGTCTTGCCGCCAGCTATCTCTACACCTCGTCGCCGAACACTCGCTCGATTGTGGTCACCACACTCACCACGGTGGTCATGGTTGCGCTGGCTGCACCACTGTTCACAGTCATGTTCGACGGATTGGGGATCCCCGACAGCTGGCTGTTCCAGCGGGAGGGTCTGACGGTCATCGGGGCCATAGTCGTGGCCACGGCCACCGCGTTCCTCAAGTGGTATCTGCTCAAGACAGGTGGCGCCCGGAAGGCAATGCTCCAGGTACCCAAGGTCACCGAGAAAAACATCAATCTCACTCTCTGGCTGGCGGCAGGTGTCGTGCTCACCGTGCTCCCGTGGATCGTGAATACCTTCATCAGCGACGTCCTGGGAACCGTGGGGCTCTACATCCTCCTCGGTCTCGGACTCAACATCGTGGTCGGGTACGCCGGTCTCCTCGACCTCGGGTATGTGGCCTTCTTCGCAGTCGGTGCCTATTCGATCGCGGTGCTCACCGCCAACACATCGTTCTTGGTTGGTGGGACGGTGAACGCGCCCGCCGCTGAGGGGTTCATGAATTTCTGGGTGGCGCTACCGATCACGATCGTCATCGCAGTCATCATCGGGGTACTCATCGGGGCGCCCGTGCTACGTCTCCGGGGTGACTACCTGGCAATCGTCACCCTCGGTTTTGGTGAGATCATCAGGACTTTGGTCCTCTCCGACTGGCTCAAGCCATACCTGGGCGGTCCACAGGGCATCACCCAGATCCCACCGCCACCCCTTGGCCCGTTGAATACGCGCGACCCCAGGATCCTCTACTACTTGATCCTCGCCTTCGTAGTCATATCGTTTTTCATCGCAACCCGACTCAAATACTCCCGGGTCGGTCGCGCATGGGCGGCGATGCGAGAAGACGAGGACGTGGCCGAGGGCATGGGCATCTCAGTGGTGCTCTACAAGATCCTGGCTTTCGTGATGGGGGCTGCGGTTGGCTGTCTCGGTGGTGCATTCTTCGCTACGAAGCTCTCGGTGGCCAACCCGGGGAGCTTCACCCTTCTCGTGTCGATAAACGTGCTTGCAGTGGTGGTTCTTGGCGGTATGGGCTCGATACCGGGTGTCATCGTCGGTTCGCTGGTCCTGGTCGGTCTCCCCGAGCTGCTCAGGGAGTTCGGTGAATTCCGCCTTCACATCTACGGCATCATCCTGGTCGCGATCATGCTGCTCAAGCCGGAAGGCCTCATCCCGGACGCCCGCCGGGCCCGAGAGCTCCATCACGAAGACGAAGAGCCGATCACCGACGTGGCCCATGTCGCGATCGCCGGCGGCCACGAATGAGCCACCTGCTCGAACTCGAGGGCGTATCGAAGAGCTTCGGTGGTGTTCATGCGGTGGTCGATGTCGACTTCCATGCCGACCCCGGGGAGATCGTCGGAGTCATCGGCCCCAATGGCGCCGGAAAGACCACCCTCTTCAACGTGGTGACAGGCTTCTACTCACCTGATGCCGGGTCGATGACCTTCGATGGCCACAACATCTCGGGTCTCAAGCCAAACGCCCTCACCAGACTGGGGATGGCTCGCACCTTTCAGGCGGTGCGGCTGTTCGACAACATGACTGTCATCGAGAACGCAATGGTGGGACGGCACACACGGACCAGCGCCGGCGTGTGGGGCGCACTCAGCCACAACAAGAAGACTGTCCAGGAAGAGCAGGACATAACCAGGGAGGCGACCAGGGCCCTCTCCTTCTTCGGGAATCGGCTCGTGGGCAGAGAGAACGAGCTCGCTTCCGACCTCGCCTACGCCGACCGTCGCCGTCTCGAGATCGCAAGGGCGATGGTCACAGGCCCCAAGCTCCTACTTCTCGACGAGCCGGCGGCAGGGATGAACCCGGCGGAGAAGGACGGCTTGATCGAACAGATCGGTCGTCTCCGCGACGAACGGGGCTACTCGATAGTCCTCATCGAGCACGACATGCCGGTGATCAAGAGCGTCAGTGATCGTGTCGTGGCCCTCGACCATGGCGAGAAGATCGCCGAGGGGACCTATGACGAGGTCGCCTCCAACCCGCAGGTGATCGAGGCCTACCTGGGCAAGGCGGCAGCGGCCAAGGAGACCTCACTGTGACCGACACCGTGCTCAGCATCAAGAATGTCGTCGCCGGTTACGGTCCTTCCGAGGTACTCCACGGGATCAGCCTGGATGTCAGGAAGGGGGAGACCGTCTGTCTCCTCGGTTCCAACGCAGCCGGCAAGTCGACGACGCTACGCACGATCCTGGGTTTGGTCAGAGTGCGTTCCGGAGAGGTGACATTCCGTGGTGAGCGGATCGACGGGCTGTCCACTCCTGAGATCGTCAACAAAGGCATCACGATGGTGCCCGAGAACAGACGTCTCTTCGCCAAGATGAGCGTCAAAGAGAACCTCGAAATCGGAGCCAACCTCCGCGACGACAAGGCGTCGATCGCCAACGACATCGAAGGGATCTTCGAGATGTTCCCCCGCCTCCGGGAGCGGTTGAAGCAACGAGCAGGGACGTTGTCGGGGGGCGAGCAGCAGATGCTTGCGATAGGGCGCGCCTTGATGGCCGACCCCGAGGTCCTGCTGATGGATGAGCCGTCGATGGGGCTCGCGCCAATCCTCGTGGAACAGGTCTTCGAGACGATCCAGGCGATCAACGAGCGAGGGGTGACCATCTTCCTGGTCGAGCAGAACGCCAACCTGGCATTGGCGATTGCAGATCGCGCGTACGTGATCCAGACCGGCAGAGTGGTGATGAGCGACACCGCGACCGCTCTTCTCGCCAACCCCGAACTCTCCAAGGCCTACCTCGGTGAGCTCGAAGACGCCAACGAAGCGGGGGCCGAGGAGGCCTAGACGGTCTTGTCGGCTGGTGCGGTCTCAGGAACTCCCGCATCGTCTTCGAGCTTCCGGATCTCCTGAGTGTCGAACAGACGCGACTGCTCCGGCGATCGTCTGAGCCGGGCCAGGCGCTCCGGTGGCTCGGTCACCTCGATCATCGCCTCGCTTGCCTCCTCCCACGACTGACCGAGGATCCTGGTCCGCCAGAGGTGACCCACGAGGATCCGGATAGCTGCAGTCACCGGTATGGCTACCAGGACACCGAGCAATCCTGCGAGGGTGCCCCCGATGATCAGGGCGAGCACGATGACAAGCGGCGACAAATTCACCCTGGCACGCTGGACCATCGGTGTGATGAGATGATTGTCGATCTGCTGGATCACGATCATGATCACGACAGCCCATACCGCCTGCCAGACATCACCGTTGAGAAGCGCCACCAGGGCGGCGAGAGCCCCACCCACCACGGGGCCCAGGAACGGGATCAGGTTCAAGAAGCCGGCGATGATCCCGATCAGAAGCCAGAAGGGCAGACCGATCGCCCACATTCCGAAGCTGGAGGCCACACCGACGATGAAGGCGACGAGGAGCTGGCCCCGCACGAAGGAGCCCATTGCGGTGCCCACCTCACCCCCGACGTAGGCGACCTCGGGACGGTGGCGCGGTGGAGTCATCTCGAGCGCTTGGCTCTGAAAACGGCTGAGGTCCATGAGGATGTAGATGGCGAGGACAGGTGCCAGGGCTATCACTGCGATGGTCTCTGCGACACCCCGTAAGACGACACCGGCACCTGCGCCAAAGCCGAACAGCAGGTTCTGGATCGTCTCCTGATTGGCGGGGTCACGAAGCCATTCCTCTATTGCCTGCTGGGAGAGGAAGTCGTCGATGTTGATGCCGAAAACGTTCGCAGCGAAGTCGCGAGCCCATTCGACGACGTTCACGTAGAGATCTGGCAATTGCTGGATCAGCTCGGTGCCTTGCTCCTGAATCGCTGGCCAGACCAGGGCACCCACGGCCACTATGGCCGCGATCATGATCAGCAACGAGAGAATCGCTCCGACGATTCGGGGCATGCGAAGACGTTCGAACATCTTGACCAGCGGATCGAGCAGGAAGACGATGCCGGCGGCAAACGCAATGGGCAGCCAAATCACCCGGATTGCCTCGGCGATGATCAGAAACACCCAGCCCAGGACGATCGCCCCCACCAGCGTCCAGACGATCAAGGCGTTCCTTCTGATCCGGTCTGAGGGCACGATGCGGCGAGTGTAACTAGTGCTCGACGACTGTCAGGGAGGTGTCCCCCACGACTGTTATCACCCATCCGTCACCGGAGTTGGGCGCCTCTGCCCCATCCGCAGTGAGGTTCCAGGAGGCGGGCACCGAAGCGGTCCCCACGACCCGGGCCGGGACCTCGGACGGCAGCGTCACCTGGAATGACCCTGCGATGTTCACAGGCGTCTCTGCCGTGACCGTTCCGAGATGGATTGTCCCGGCGCCGCTGGCGTCGAGAGCGCTGATCGTGAGAGCGGTGAGGTCGGCATCGAGCGCACCACCCAGGTCCAGAGACCAGATCGCGCCAGGGTTGAGCCGCAAATCCCAGCCGGCGTACACGTAGAGACCCGGATCTTCGGGCTCGATCAGGTCGATGGCCACCGAGGTGTCAAACACCTGCTCCTCGGCTCTCGGGATTCCGATTCCCCCCCCTTGCATCAGAGGCTCCACCTGATAGAGGAAGTCGGTTTCGGCGGTGACGTGGATTCTCCCGTCGATGTCGGCAAC
>DASTBQ010000062.1:0-2916 GCA_035711995.1 Acidimicrobiia bacterium
GATCCTGAGGGGGATCGGGTCGTCGGGGACTGTCGTCGCCAACCCCGACTTCCGGACCACGAGCCAGCTCACCTCGACACCACCCAACTATTCACAGTGGACAGACACCGCCGGCAACGTCTGGACCATCAAAGGCAACAACTGGACCTACACACCCGGTTGAAATGGCTAGGTGTTCACCCTGCCTCCGGGGGGAACACCGCCGTGAAGCGGCTCTCCACTACCTGCCAGATCTTGTCCGCGATGGCCTGGGGTGACAACCCTCCTACCTCGAGAACGAAGCCCCTTGCCGGCCCAAGGCCGTTCCCAAAGTCGAGGTATATCGGTGGCTGCAATCTCCGATTCGGTCCCACCGAGATCGCAGAGATCCAGTCGGCCAACCTGTCTTCGTGGGTGGTCCCGACCCTGAACAGCACGGTTTGCTGGCGAATGAATACGCGGGCGGCGATAGCCGAACGCAAGGAACCCAGAAGCCCTGATGCATCCCCGGGCCGAGCCACGCGCACGGACGTGAATATGGAGCGACGACCCATATCGAGCGTTTCGATCACATCCTCCAGTGCGTTTGCGTCGGATCCGTCGAGTTCGATCGCCAGTCCGCTGGGCCTGGCGAATGGGAGTACTTTCGTCCAGAGGACTCGAGCAACACGCCGGATCGAGTCGATCGGGTGCCGCGACCACGACATCCGCGCCGCGATTTTACGAACCTCGAGCAACCGATGTATCGACCGGTCCGGATCCCCGGGCGGACCAAGTGCTTCGAGGATCAGCCGGTTCAATGCGACGTCGGCCGATCTGCTCGCCAGGGCTTCCGGCCGCTGGCCGGCGAGGACTTTGCCGGCTCTTTCTGTCTCCCCAGCCCACGCGGGTAGCACTACCTGTTTTGCCAGCGCAGCCCACGGATCCACCGGGAACGGTCCACGCATCTCTGTGTTGTGAGGCTCCTCTGCGAGGCAGATCTCGCGCCAGGAGATCTTGGTCACCGCGTGTAGTTCGATCGCCTCGGTGCCGTTGAATCCAATTACCCTCTTGCCCCAGATGTCGGGTGGCCTGGCAACATCGAATCCCGATGCGGCGAGGACTTCGCTCGCCGATTCGACCATCGCGTCGATATCCGCACGATGAACCAGGATGTCGAGGTCCCTGCCCAGTTGGTCGGGATACCCCTCGAGACCGTGCACCACCGCCCACCTGAGACCGAGCTGTGACCATCGCTCAGCGCACGCCTCCGCCAGCTCGACCCGATTCACCCAGCGACCGTATCGATTTCCTGCATTGCGCTGACCAGCTGGTCGCTCATCGTCTGCCAGCCGAAGTTGGCCAGCACATGACGCCGACCACTTTGTCCCATTTGTTCGAGAAGCTCGCCGGACATAGAGCTCATGGAGATCATTCCCCTACGCACCGAACCGACATCGGGCTCCACGATCAGACCGGCCCCGACTCGGTTCAGCTCCCCTCCCGGATCTGCGTACCGGGTGAGGAGAAGGGGCTTCGCCTGGGCAGCCGCCTCGAGGACCGCATAGGGAATACCTCCCTCCCAACGGGAGACATGAACGAAGACATCGAATGAGCTGATGGCTCTCGTCTTGTCAGGACCCACCTTCTCACCGGCGAACACGACCCGATCCGCTACTCCCCGCTGGCCGGCAAGTCGTTCCAGCCTTGATCGCCCCGATTCGTGTGTGGGACCGACCAGAACGACCGACGAATCGGTCAACTCGTCGGTGGCGAGAGCCTCGATCAGGAGGTCGAGACCCTTGTGCAAGGGATCAAGTCGACCGACGAAACCAAAGACGAATCGTCGCGACGATCTCTCCGCCGCGTCGTCTCGATCCTCGTCCTGTTCGTGATCTGGCACATCCAGACCCTTGGTCGTTTCCACGATGTCGGCCTTCACATTCAGCCTGGAGATAGTGGCGCCGTCGCCCACCGAATGAACGAACGCCGCTCCATCCAACATCTTTCGCTCGAACATCGCTCGATACAGGATCTTGGCGGTGCGGTGGTGACGTTCGTTCATCTCACCATATCCCCCGTTAGGAGTGATGACATAGGGGATAGAGCGTCGACGAAGAATCCTGGCGAGCTGTGTGTTGGCGGGGGAGTACACCGAGTTCAGATGAACGACATCAGGGTCCCACTCCTCGAGCGTGTCGATCAGGTCGCCCGGAATCGGTAGCAGACGTCCGGCCGGTGCCACATTCACGACCCGGACTCCCGGGATGGAAACCACGGGCTTCGACGAGAGACAGATCGTCATCACGTCATGATCACGGGCCAGGGCCTCGGACAGCCGAAACACGCTCAACTCGACACCATTCGATGAGTCAGCCCTCGCTCGACCAACACAGAACTCGACGATTCTCATGAGACGATCGATGTCTTCTGCATCGACGGTGAGGGGACAGTGCTCGAAATCGTGATCGACCTGGATCTCACCGAATTGGACCGAAGGTCTTGGTCAGCGAGCACCATTCATCGAGATAGTACCCTATCAGGCCAGATCGGGAACCGGAGGGCGACGTCGGTGGCGAGGCGAAAGTCGGGGAGCTCCCCAACACGCGGGCAGCCTTGGTATCGATTCGAATCCGCAAACGCCCGCTCAGTGCTGGTGTTGCTCCCCGCGGTGGCGGTCACGCTCGTGTTGATGACCGGTGGAACGAACTCGCCTCCGTTCGATCCTTCGACCGAGGGGTCCTCGGTGACTGCGGCCGTGCCTAACCCAGCGACCCCCCCCACCTCCCCCGATGTGATTCCTTCCGAGGATCTCATGGAGGTCGGTGTGGTGGTGGCGCCGGGGGTGGATATTCAGAGTTTGGTGAGTTCGCATCCGGCGGGGACGGTTTTTGTGATCAAGGCGGGGGTTCATCGGCGTCAGCGGGTGGTCCCCAAGGATGGGATGGTTTTCGTGGG
>DASTBQ010000063.1:0-6394 GCA_035711995.1 Acidimicrobiia bacterium
AGTCCGCTGCTCTATCCACTTGAGCTCCAGGGGCAGGACTGACTCGACCCCGGAGGGCGACCCATTCGAGCGGGTGAAGGGAATCGAACCCTCACCGCCAGCTTGGAAGGCTGGAGCTCTACCATTGAGCTACACCCGCGAACGTCTGATTGTAAAGACTTGGTCGGGCTGGTCGGATTCGAACCGACGACCTCGACGTCCCAAACGTCGCGCGCTAGCCAAGCTGCGCCACAGCCCGATGTCTCGAATCGTAATCTCAGAGGTGACTACAGGAAACTTGCCTCATCCACTTGGCGGTCCTGGTTCGAGCGGCGTTTGAGCATTCCGGTCTGAGATTGGCACTCTGGTCAAACAAAGAATTGAGATTCCGACCAGCCCGACCAAGTCTTTACAATGGCGTATTCGCGGGTGTAGCTCAATGGTAGAGCTCCAGCCTTCCAAGCTGGCGGTGAGGGTTCGATTCCCTTCACCCGCTCGAATGGGTCGCCCTCCGGGGTCCGCCCCTGTAGCTCAAGTGGATAGAGCAGCGGACTTCTAATCCGCAGGTTGGGGGTTCGAGTCCTCCCGGGGGCGCTGGAGATCCCATTCGCACATGGTGGCCGTAGCTCAGTCTGGTAGAGCACCTGGTTGTGGTCCAGGAAGTCGCGGGTTCAAGTCCCGTCGGTCACCCCAGTAAACGGGGCGCCACCCGGCGCCCCGTTCGATTGCCCCACAGAGGAATGAAATGACCACGACCGTCACCGAGACCAGCGCCTTCGAGCGCATTGTCAGGTTCCAACTCACCGACGAACAGATCAACGACGCGAAGAAGGGCGCCGCCCGCAAACTCGCCCAGGAGATCAAGATCCACGGGTTCCGACCAGGCAAGGCACCACTTCCGATAGTCGAGGCCACAGTGGGTGCGGAGCGTGTTCGACAGGAGGCGATCGAGGACCTGCTCAACCCGGTTCTCAGCGAGGTGCTGACCGAGGAGGATCTCGAGCCGGCGATCAACCCGGAGTTGGAGACCATCGACGACATAGAAGGGGGGGTCGAGGTCGAGGTCAAGGTGACGCTCTGGCCCAAGATCGAAGTGCCCAAGTACAAGGACCGGAACATCGAGGTGACCAACCCGACGGTGACCGAAGACGATCTCGAGACGCAGACCAAGAGGATGCTCGAGCAGTTCGGCACTGTCGAGGACGTGGAGCGGCCAGCCTCTCAGGGCGACTTCGTCTCTCTCGATCTCGAGGCTTCACAAGACGGCGAGCCGATGGACGAGGCTAGGGCACAGGACGTTCTCTACGAGGTCGGATCGGGTCTTCTCGTCGAAGGCATCGACGATCACGTCACGGGTGCCTCGGCTGGCGATGAGTTCGAGTTCACCGGTCCGCTGCCCGACGGGTTCGGCGAGCGTGCCGGCGATCAGGTGTTGTTCAAAGTCACGGTCCATGAGGTCAAAGAACGGGTCCTTCCTGACTTGACCGACGAGTGGGTAGACGAGAACACCGAATTCGAGACAGTCGTGGATCTGAAGGGTGCCCTGGAGGAGCGTCTCGCTGACGCCAAGCTTCGTGCCGTGTCACGTGAGTACTCGGAGAAGGCCCTGACGACCCTCCGTGACCAGATCGACATCGAACTGCCGGAAGGCCTGGTTCGCGTCGAGATGGACCGGCATCTCCATGACTTCCTACATCGTCTCGAGGAGGCCGAACTCGAACTGTCCGACTACTTCGAGGCCTCAGGGATGAGTCAGGAGGCCTTTCTCGCAGATCTCCGCAACCAGGCCGAGTTGAGTATTCGGAACCGACTGGTGCTCGATTCGATCATCGAAGCCGAGGAAATTCAGGTGAGCGAAGAGGACTTGTCCAACGCTCTCTCGGCGATGGCGTCGCGCTCCGAGGACCCGGTCGCCTTTCTAAAGGCCTTCCAGCAGAGTGGTCAAGAGTTGGCGCTGGCCAGTGATATTCTCCGAAACAGAGCGCTGGACGCGATCCTGTCGAGTGCCAACCCGGTCGACGAGGATGGGAATCCGGTCGATCTCAGTTTGAAGGTCAATGAAGTCGAGGCCGAAATCGTCGACGAGTCCGACACGGACGAGATGGTCGTCACGGCCGAGGAGGAAGAGGAATGAGAGCCGACAACTACGTCATCCCGACTGTCTTCGAGCAGACGAGCCGTGGTGAGCGTTACTTCGACATCTACAGCCGGTTGCTCAAAGACAGGATCATCTTCCTGGGCACTCCGATCGATGACACCATCGCCAACCTGATCATGGCGCAGCTGCTCCACCTGGAGTCTGACGAACCAGACAAGGACATCTTCCTCTACATCAACTCCCCGGGCGGATCGATCACGTCACTTTTCGCGATCTACGACACGATGCAGTACATCAAGCCCGATGTGAACACCGTCTGCATGGGTATGGCTGCCTCGGCCGCGGCGGTGATCCTGGCTGGCGGTGCCAAAGGCAAGCGCTTCGCGCTGCCACATGCCCGGGTGATGCTGCACCAGCCACATGGTGGCGCCCAGGGTCAGGCAACCGATATCGAGATCCAGGCGAGGCTGATCGTGCAGATGCGGGAGCAGCTGAATCAGATTCTCGCCGACCACAGCGGGCAATCGCTGGAGAAGATCTCGCTAGACACCGAGCGCGATTACTGGATGATGGCCGACGAAGCGAAGAACTACGGAGTAATCGACGGAGTGCTAACACGTCGAGAGCTCGCCGCGGTAGCCTCGTCTTCCGACTGACCGGAGGTTCGTTCTCAGATGGCAAGACTCGGCGATGGCGGCGAGCTGTTGAAATGCAGCTTCTGTGGGAAATCGCAGAAGCAAGTGAAGAAGCTCATCGCAGGCCCGGGCGTCTACATCTGTGACGAGTGCATCGAGCTCTGCAACGAGATCATCGAAGAGGAATTCTCCAGCACGGAGGAGATCAGCTTCACTGAGCTCCCCAAGCCCCATGAGATCAAGTCGTATCTCGATGACTATGTGGTGGGGCAGGAGGAGGCAAAGCGGAAGCTATCCGTTGCGGTCTACAACCACTACAAGCGCATCCGCTCTGGTGACATCCAGCGCGACGTCGAGCTGCAGAAGTCGAACATCCTTCTCATCGGTCCGACAGGATCAGGAAAGACATTGCTCGCCCAGACCCTGGCACGGCAGCTGAATGTTCCTTTCGCCATCGCCGATGCGACCAGCCTCACCGAAGCCGGTTATGTCGGTGAAGACGTCGAGAACATCCTTCTCAAGCTGCTCCAGGCCGCTGACTACGACGTCAGCCGGGCCCAGCAGGGGATCATCTACATCGACGAGATCGACAAGGTGTCACGCAAGGCGGAGAACCCTTCGATCACCCGAGATGTCTCGGGGGAAGGCGTACAGCAGGCGCTGCTGAAGATTCTCGAAGGGACCGTCGCCTCGGTCCCACCGCAGGGTGGGCGTAAGCACCCTCATCAGGAATTCATCCAACTCGACACGACCAACGTGCTGTTCATCTGTGGCGGAGCCTTCGGCGGGCTCGAAGACATCATCGCCAACCGGATCGGAAAGCGGGGGGTTGGATTCGGTGCCGAACTCAAGTCGAAGAACGACGGTCGTCCCACGGAATTGATTTCTGAGGTGCTCCCCGAGGATCTGATGAAGTATGGGTTGATCCCGGAGTTCATCGGGCGGCTCCCGGTGACGGCGACCGTCGACGACCTCGACCAGGATGCTCTGATTCGTATCCTGACCGAGCCCAAGAACGCCCTCAGCAGACAATACGCACGTATGTTCGAGATGGACAACGTCGAGCTGGTATTCACACCCGACTCCCTGGTCGCCATCGCCGAACAGGCGTTGCGGAGATCTACCGGCGCGCGCGGGCTCAGGGCGATCATGGAAGAGGTCCTTCTCAACACGATGTACGACCTGCCGAGTCGCGACGATGTCGAGCGGGTCATGATCGACCGCGACGTGGTCGAGAAGAAGGTGAACCCGACCCTGGTCCCCAATGAAAGGGCTGAACAGCCCACGGAACGCTCTGCGTGAGAGATCTGGGTCGTCTGACCCAGTCCTTTCTGGGCGAAGTTCACGCAGTACGGCTAGATTCCCCAAGGCATGGTATTGACACCGTCACACATGGTGTCACACTGTGTGAGGGTCGACCACCAACCGTGGTCGGTTCTGAAGGGGAAAATGGGAGGCGTCGAGACCAGGTCCGCAATGCGGTCACCTAGACCTGGTGGAGCCAGTGGTGAGACCGGCCTGTCCTGTGGAATAGGGATAGGAAGTGGTGAAAGTGCAGGCTGGGACAGCCCTTCTCGGGCGAAGACTTCTTGCGGCCTTTGTGGCCGTCATGTTGATGGCATCGGTGATGCTGTTGTTCTCGGGATCGCCGGCGCAGGCGGATCATGTAGATCCGGATGACATAGTTGCCAACGATGGGCCCGCTGGGACGAACGATGCTCCCTACTGGGAGACCTACTTGGCAACCGAGCGTGGTATCACCGATGGAACCTGCTCCAAGATCAACTCGGCGAGCGATGACGCCTGGGTGATGCCCGCGGAGCCGGCCGGTGAGGATTGGGTCCTTCTCGTCGTCAAACAGGGCGACACCAACTATGTCTTCTATGACCCGGTAGCCGGTCACACATACCCGTCCGAAGGCCCGAACGCCCCTGGACACAGCCACATCATCGTGTGCTCGGCGCCAGAGCCCGAGGAGACCACTACGACCACCGTTGAAGATACGACCACCACGTCGGTGGAGGACACCACTACCACGTCGGTGGAGGACACCACGACGACGACGGTGGAGGACACCACGACGACGACGGTGGAAGACACCACCACGTCGATCGAAGACGAGGTCCTGGACACGACGATCACCACTGCACCGTCGACAACCATCGAAGATGAGGTTCTGGCCGAGGAGCTTCCGCTCACTGGGGTCGACACCGATCTGCTCGCCCTGCTCGCCGGTGGGCTCGGGCTGATGGGGGCTCTGGTCTTGGCCGCTACGCGCCACATCGAAGAGAACTGACCGAAACAACAGAGCAAGCGAATAGAAGCCCCGGGATTAACCTCCCGGGGCTTCTCATGAATTACCAACAGTCTGTCGCCTATGTAGACCGTCACATCGGTCTGGGAGGCAAGCCCGGGCTCGGCCGTATCACCGAACTCCTCGACCTCATGGGGCAACCCCACGAGGGCTACCCGATAATCCACGTCGCAGGCACCAACGGCAAGACGTCGACGGCGCGTTTGGCCACACTCATCCTGGTCGCCCACGGTCTCACCACAGGCACCTACACATCGCCTCATCTCCAGGCGATCGAGGAGCGTCTCGCCGTGAACGGGCGCACCGCGACGAGCGAGGAGTTCGCGCTGGCCATGTCAGATGTCGCGGCGTTCGCCGACCTCAGAGAGGGAGCGGGGGGTGAGCCGAACACCTATTTCGAGCTGACCACTGCGGCGTCCTTCGCCTATTTCGCTGACCAGGCTGTGAATGCAGCCGTCCTCGAAGTCGGTCTCGGTGGGCGTCTCGATGCGACGAATGTCGTCGATGCCGAAGTCTGTGTCGTCACATCGATAGGCAGAGATCACACAGAATTTCTGGGCGAAGATCTGGCCTCCATTGCTGGGGAAAAGGTCGCTATTGCCGGTCCGAATTCGATCCTGATCACCGGGCCGTTGCCTCGAGAGGCGCTTGACGCCGCCAATCAACACTCCCGTCAACTCGGAATCCAGCACCGTCGGTACGACAAGGACTACGGGATCGGAGAGTACGAACGCGGTGTCGGAGGGTGGGTGGTGACGATCGATGGCGCGGAGACGAACTACCCGGAGATCTTTCTACCCCTTCATGGCAGGTTCCAGCTCACCAACTTGGCAGTCGCGGTCGCCGCCTGTGAGGCGTTGGTTGGCCGCAAGCTGGATGTCGAGGCCGTTCGGGACGCGGCGGCAGTCGCCACCGCCCCCGGGCGGATGGAGCCACTTGCCACTTCACCCTTTGTGATGGTCGACGGAGCGCACAATGCCAATGGAGTCGAGACCCTTGTGGAGTCGCTGATGGAGGAGTACCCCACTACCAAATGGCAAGTGCTTCTTGGTGTGATGGGGGAGAAGAACGTAGATCTGATAGTTGAGAGGCTGGCTCCGATTGCCCGTGGTGTGGTGACCACGGCCGTGGACTCGCCACGCGCCCTGCCTCCGAACGAGCTGGCGAAGAAGGTGGCGGAGATCCGTCCCGACGTTCCGGTGGTCCCTTCGGAGACCGTTGTCTACGGGCTCGATATGGCACGAGCCGAAGCCGGCGTCAATGGGGCGGTGTTGGTGACCGGATCGCTATACCTGGTTGGGAGAGTGCGGGATCTTCTCCGCTGACTTCGCCGACTTCGGCACCAGCCGATAGCGTTGAGATGCAATG
>DASTBQ010000064.1:0-51929 GCA_035711995.1 Acidimicrobiia bacterium
CCGACGAGGGCCGCCCGGGAGGCGGTGTGATGCGGCGCTCTGAAGGGTCGACGTCGACTCAGACCCCGCTCGTACCCGGCTGCGGCGTGGATGAGAGCAACCTCCACGGCCTGCTCGTCGGAGAGATGCGGCTGGATGCCACCGAGACGTCTCGCCAGCATCGTCTTCCCTCCCCCGGGAGGGCCGTGAAGCAGCAAGTGGTGGTCTCCAGCAGCTGCGATCTCGAGAGCCCGCCTGGCAATCGGCTGACCCAGCACTTCGTCGAGGTCATTCGGGTAGTCGGGTTCGAGCCGCGATCCAGGCGAGCAGGTCGGAGCACTGTCGAGCCCAAGCCTTATGAGAGAGACCGCCTCGGAGAGGGTTCCGACACCGTGGACTCTCGAGCCGGGGACCATGGCGACCAGCGGGGCGGCTTTGGCAGCCACGAGACAGTGGGTATTGGTGCGAGCGGCAACGACGGCCGCGCCGAGACTGCTCGGCGCGTTGCGGACGGTGCCGTCGAGGGCGAGCTCCCCGACCACGACTACCCGGCCCGGGTCGGGTATCTCACCGCTTGCGGCCAGGACACCCAGCGCAATCGCCAGATCGAAGTCCGACCCCGACTTGGGCAGATGGGCGGGTGCCAGGTTCACGGTGACGGCCCGGTTGGGAAACCGCACTCCCGAGGAGGTCACCGCAGCCCTCACCCGGTCTTTCGCCTCTCTGACCGCGGTGTCGGGAAGACCGCTCAGCTTGAACTGCTCGGTCTGCTTGCCCACATGGACCTGGACTTCGACCGGGCGGACATCGCCGCCGAGAAGACAGACCGACGTGGTCGCCGCATACATGTCTCGAACGTATGACGGCCAAACGGCCGGTTCTAGGGGGTCGCGGTGCCAGAACCGAGTGGGCTTAGGATCGTCTCATGTACGGGCAAGGTCTCGATATCGCCATCGCAGAAGCGGAGACAGGTAGGGCAGAAGGCGGGATCCCAATCGGAGCGTGTCTGATTCTCGACGGTCAGGTCGTTGGCAGGGGTCACAACCGTCGGGTGCAGCAAGGTTCGGCCGTGCTCCATGGCGAGATGGATGCCCTCGAGAACGCTGGACGTCTCACGCCTGACCAGTACCGGCGCACCACCATCCACACGACGCTCTCGCCATGTGACATGTGCACTGGCGCGATCCTGCTCTATCGCATACCGAAGGTGGTCATCGGCGAGAACCGCACTTTCCTCGGTGCCGAGGATCTACTCAGGTCCCGTGGGGTCGAGGTGACCGTCCTCGACGACCAACATTGCGTGCAGATGATGGCCGAGTTCATCGCCGCCGAGCCCGAGTTGTGGAACGAGGACATCGGAGAGACCTAGGTACTGATCCCGGACTCGATCGTGAGTGCCAGTCGGTCCAACTCTTCGGCCGAGACGTCATCGCCTGCCCCCACGTGAAAAGTGTCGACCAACTCGTCACCACGACTGTCCAACTTGGCCAGCCTCACTTCTAGATCGGCCCGGCCCAGAGCAGCCAGGATCTCGGCGAGACGTCCGACCCGGTCACTGCATTTCACCAACACGACGATGTCGCCGCTGGCGCTGTCGACGCTGCACTCGACACGCGGTTTGGTCGCAGCCGAGCTCTCGTATGCGGAAGCTCTGGTGTTCATCTTCGACCAGATGTCGAGCTCGCCGCTCATCGCCGCATCGATGTCGTGGCGTACACGGCCCCAACGCTCGGCAGGGACGCTCCCGCCGGTCCGATCGTCGCGGATCCTGAAGGTGTCGATGACTAGACCATCGGCACGAGTGTTGATCCTTGCCTCCAAGACGTCTATCCCGTTGGCGGCGAACGCCTCGGCTACGATCCGGCGAAGACGGCCAGGTGATTCCCCCGCCACGACCGCAGTCTCCACGGGACTGCCTTTGAGGACGCTCAGCGAAGATGAGCCGCGAAGGCCGGCGACGACGTCGAGATGCCAGAGGACGTCGTCGGTGCTGTGGCCACGCAGGTACCCTTCGCCCAAGCCGGCCAGATGTCTCTCAGCTTCGGACCGTCGGTGGTAATCGAGAGCGTCCAGGACGAGTTCCCGAGTGGTGCCGGGATGAGGGAGCTCGATCCCGTCGTCGAGGAGCGCCAGACACCTCGTGAAGAGCGTCCGGAGCAACGTCGCCTTCCACTCGGTCCACATCGCGGGACCGGTCGCCCGGGAGTCGGCCACGGTCAGCAGATACAGGAGCCGAAGTTGGTCGGCGCTCCCGACCTCGAGTGCCACCTCGGAGAGAACCGCCGGATCGTCGAGGTCACGACGTGTGGCGGTTTCTGCGAGGAGAAGGTGATGTTTCACCGCTCCCACCAGTAGTTCGGCGCGCTCGTCCGAAATGGCAACCCTTTTGCAGAAGTGGGCCGTGATCGCCGCACCCACAGTCGCATGGTCACCGCCGTGGCCTTTCCCGATATCGTGAAGAAAGGCGGCGAGAAGGGTCAGCTGCTGGTCGCTCAGGTCGGTAGCAACACTTTGGTAACGGCCGCCGTCGCTGATGATCTGTTGCATCTCGGCGACAGTTCGCCACAGGTGGGCGTCGACGGGATGCTCGTGAAAGTGGGCAAGCTGGGGCAGCGACCTCACCACTCCCCATTCCGGCAACACGTCTTCCAGGGCACCACTCTCCCAGAGACGCTCGAAACTGACCCTCCCTCGCTCACCACTCTCGAGCATCCAGACAATTGTCTCCAGACCGGATGCCTGTTCCGTGGAGAGCCGACGGGGGACGCCCGTCGCTCTCGACCAGACACGTCGTCTCAGAGGACGGTCCTGCTCGACTATCTCTGGCCAGCGCTGGGTGGCGAGATCATCTGTGATGTGAATCGCAGTGACGAGACGTTTCGCCATATCGAAGATGTCGACTCCCAGCCACCTTGCTGCCGGCTCCCTGAGATCGGCCGAGAAGACATCGTGGGACCGGCCCGCGGCGGCATGGAGGGCGTTGCGCACTTCGAGGAGACTCTCCCGGGCCTCTTCCTCCTCGGGTCTGGAATCAGTCGTGAACCGACCGATCAGACTCTCCCGACGTCGCTCCCACTCGAAACCTTGCAGAGTGCGGAGGCCACCACGCCCGTTCTTCACATCTGTCGCCATGAGGAGAAATGGACTCGACGCTCGCCGGTTTCTCTCGGCGGCAACCAGATGACGCCGCAATGGCCGGGCCCGGGTCACCGCAGACACCTGGGCCGTCAACGCGTCGAACAACTCGGTGTCTCCGGCCACCAGTCGCGCCGTCAGCAACGTGGTATGAGTGTCGAACCGCTCCTTGGCAGCAGATGTCACGTCGGACAGATTCCTCACTGAGTGCCCGACTCTGAGCTTGGCGTCCCAAAGCGGTCTGAACAGCTCGGCTGCCAACGCCGACGGATCGTCGAGACGGTGCAGGAGCATCAGG
This sequence comes from Acidimicrobiia bacterium, assembly GCA_035711995.1. Lineage (GTDB taxonomy): Bacteria > Actinomycetota > Acidimicrobiia > Spongiisociales > ZC4RG35 > JANQRA01. The sequence goes on from DASTBQ010000064.1 coordinate 3,413, forward strand.
TCCACGTCCGAGAACAGGCTCAGCTCGCGTCGTCCGTAGCCACCGAGGGCGACCACGGCCGCGTCTGCCGGGAGGGGGTCGACAATTGCCGCAACAGCCTCGTCCAAAGCGGAGGTGAGGGTGTGGGACACGTCGAGACCTCCGCGACCGATGCGTTCGTGACGCACCCGTTCGCGGAGGTCTATGAACTCGACGAGGAGTTTGGTCCCCGGATCAGACGGCGTCGGCACCTCGCTCACCCGTGCGGATACGCACGGCATCGTAGACAGAGACGACGACGACCTTGCCGTCGCCGATCTCACCGGTATGGGCCGACTTCTCGATGGCATCGACGGCGACACTCGCCAGCTCGTCGCTGACCAATACCTCGATCCGCACCTTGGGCACGAAATCGACTGCGTACTCCGCACCGCGGTAGACCTCTGTCTGGCCTGCCTGTCTGCCGAACCCGGAGATGTCGCCCACCGACATTCCCGAGACACCGACCGACTTGAGTGCGTCACCAACCTGTTCGAGTTTGAACGGTTTGAAGTAGGCGATGATCAGCTTCATTCGATGGCTCCCTCTCCTGAATTGACCGGTTCTCTCGTGAAGGAGGCGACCACACCCGGTGTGACGCCAACTCCAACATGAGTCGGGTCGTGTCCGTAACCAGGTGAACCGTGCTCCTCGACGTCGAGACCAGCGATCTCCTCTTCAGGGGTGACCCGGAGACCAATCGTCGCCTTGATCGCCAGGAAGAGCAGACCGGCGGAGAGGGTGACGAACACGAAATGGACTCCAACAAAGATCAGCTGGGTCCATAGCTGGTTCACGCCGCCACCGTAGAACAGACCGGCGTTTTCCCTTCCGAGGAACGCATCGTCATAGACGGCGAACAGGGCGATCGAAAGTGTTCCCCAGGTACCGACGACACCGTGAACCGAGATCGCACCTACCGGATCGTCGATCTTGAGGCGATCGAACATCGCAACCGAGAAGACCACTATGAGACCGCCCACGGCGCCGATGACGATTGCTGCCCAAGTCTCGATCGCCCCTACGGGAGCTGTTATTGCAACGAGACCTGCCAGCAGGCCGTTGGCTGCGATCGACACGTCGGGCTTCCCGTCCTTGAGCCAGTTGACGACCATCGCGGTCACGGAACCGGCACACGCCGCCAGCAGTGTCTTCAGAGCGATTTGGGGGACAAACGCGTCTGCCAGGAGCTCCGAGCCCGGATTGAACCCGAACCAGCCGATGAACAGAATCATCGCGCCCAGCACGACGAAGGCGATGTTGTGACCGGGGATGGCACGGGGCTTACCGTCCTTGCCGAACTTCCCGATGCGGGGACCGAGGATGATCGCGCCCATCATCGCCGCCCAGCCACCTGTGGCATGAACGATCGTCGAACCTGCGAAGTCCGAGAACGGGAACTCGAGCTGGGCCAGCCAACCACCGCCCCATGTCCACCGGAGGACGATCGGGTAGATCAGTGCAGTGATGAAGAAGCTGTAGACGAAATAACTCCTGAACTTCGTCCGCTCCGCCATCGCCCCCGACACGATCGTGGCCGCAGTGGCAGCGAACGCTGCCTGGAAGAAGAAGAACGTCGCAGGCATCAGCCCGCCCCCGGCGTACGCGCCTTCGGTTCCCTCCACTCCAGCGATCCCGACACCCCATCCGAACCAACCGCCGAGCGTCTCGGTTCCACCGAATCCGATTGCGAATCCCACGGCTGCGAAGGCGAGGACCCCCGCCGACATGTCCATCAGGTTCTTCATCATGATGTTGGCGACGTTCTTCGATCGGGTCAGCCCCGCCTCGACCAGAGCGAATCCGGCCTGCATGAAGAACACCAGGACTCCAGCGATGAAGATCCACAGGTTGTCCAGGATGAACTGGGTGGCGAAACCCGGCTCTTCCTGGGCCATCGCCGGACTGGCCACCACCAGGACCAGGAGAGAGCCCAAGACTCCTCCTATCAATAGCTTTCTCTTTGCTCTCTTCACTATCTGTCTCCTCCGTGGTCGACCGTTAGAGGCGACCTGGACTAGCTCTCCTCGAGTGACAGGGAACGTAAGGCACCCCGGTTTCACGTTCGTAAGGCTCCTGTTACGACGCGGAGACAGATTCCTGACAAGAACCTGACATCAAAATGACCCCTCCCGGTTCAGGCCGGATCGCTCTCGCAGAGCATGTAGCCCCGCGATCTGATGGCGCGAATGGTCAGACCGAGCGGCACGATCTGGCGACGGAGCCTGCCCACGGTGACGTCGAGATTGTTTGCTGTAGGCGAGGATCCTGGCCAGACATGAGCGGAGAGCGTCCCACGGCCGACGACTCCGCCAAACCTCTCGATGAGCGGGATCATCAGTCGGGTCTGTGTACCCGATAGCTGAGCCCGGGCATTGCGGTATTCCAGCGTGCCGTAAGCAGTGACAACTGGCGTCGTCCCGTCACGTCGTCCCGCCCGCTCCTCCAGACCCCTGATCCGTGCGCAACGGTCGGCGCGCGAGACCGGGAGCCGCACCCAGTCCTCGATCATGTCGACACAGATGGGGGGCTCGGCGTCGGGTTCGACGAGCAGCAGACGGGGATGCTCCTGCTCCGCCAGCTCTACCCGGAGCGACTCGTCGGACGGCCATTGGATCAACGCCACATCCATGCCAGAAAACTAAGAGCGAAACATTTCGGGTCTGTTTCGAGGCAATAAACGAATCGGGACCAACCTGAGACCTCGGGGCTGGAGTCTGGGACGAAGGCCCCACAACCTGACCAACTCGATTGGTCAACCTGACCAACTCGATGGTCAGGCGTCTACTTCCCCTTCCATTGAGGATCTCGCTCTTGGAGAAAGGCCGCCACACCCTCGATCACGTCTTCGGTGCCGAAGGCTATGGACTGGGATTGGCCTTCCCATGAGATCGATTCAGCGAAACTCGACTCGAACGCGGCGTCGATGCCTTGCTTGGCGAACATCTGGGCGATCGGTGCCCCGGCGAGGAAGGAGACTGCGAGCTGGTCGGCGCGATCACTCAGTTCTGTAGCGGGCACCACCTCGATACAGAGACCCAGCTCTAGTGCCTCCTCGGCGCCGATTATCCGCCCCGACAGGGCCAGCTCTTTGGCACGCTGCAGCCCCACGATCCGGGGCAGAAGCCATGTCCCCCCAAAGTCGACGGTGAGACCCCTCCGCACGAAGATCTCGGAGAAACGGGCTCTGTCGCTGGCGATCACCACGTCACACCCCAGAGCGAGGTTCATTCCTGCACCCACTGCGACTCCATCGACAGCGGCGATCGTGGGCTTGGTACATCGGTGCAGGGCGGTGGCAGCCCGCTCGACGAATTTCATCCGGCGATGGCCATCCGTTATCGACATAGCCGCTTCGAACCGCTCGAGTTCGAGATCGGCGCCGGCGCAGAACTCGCCGCCGGCACCGGTGATCACCAGGACCCGATCATCACTGTTTTCGAATTCCAAGAAGGCATCGGTGAGCAAAGGCCAGCCGTCGGCGGGGATCGCGTTCTTCCTATCGGGCCGGTCGATGACGATCCGACGGACCCTTTCCGAGCTCTCGACATGCAGCCAACTCATCGAAGCTGACAGTAGACAGCCTGTCGACCAGGTACCGTCGCGGCGTGGGTTTCAATCCGTTCCGTGAGCACGAGCGAAGCACTCTCGACATCGTGATGGTGGTGCTGGCGGTGCTGGCCATCCTCGCGGTCATCGCGTGGGCGGTGTTCTCCGGCTGACGCCGGTCAAGCCGGGGATATCGTCTCGGCGCCCAGCAGGTAGGTGTCCGAGATCTGGGCGAGGAAACCCTCATCGAACAGACCTGAGAAGATCTCGAGCAGGGTGGGTGTCAACCGGGCCATGCCCTCCGAGGTCAGCAGGTCAACTCCGGTATTCCTCTCCACGTGGGAGTGGAGAGTGGTCATTCCCAGCATCAGTGCCATGTGGATCGTGGTTCGCGTCTTGATGTCGGGCGAGTCCTTGATCATCCCCTTCTCTACCGCAGTTCTGGATATCTCCAGACCCTCACGCACCATCTCGTCGAAGAGCTCGTCCGCGGCGGAGTGTCCCCTCACCAGAGCCCAGCTGAAATACCGGAGCAAGGGTCCGGCCACCCCGAAGGCGGTGGCGGCGAAGCCGGGGTCGGTCACGTTCTCGTCCTCCATCGCGGCCAACTTGGTCTCCCGGAACTTGGCAACCACATGACTGTCGCAAGCCTCGCGCAGACCATCCTTCGAGCCGAAGTGATGGACGACGAGACCCGGTGAGACACCGGCATCGGTTGCGATGGCCCGAATCGTCGTGGCAGCAAAGCCCTCACGGGGGAAACGGCTCAAGGCAGCGTCGCGGATTCGCGCCTTCGTGGTCAGGTCGGCGAGGTCCTGATCACGATGTGTCTCGCTTGAACGCATGTTCAGTAGCTTAAACGCGTGTTCAAACGAGTGTAATATCAGCACCGTCATGTCGAACGCCATAACGATCTCCGGTCTCGAGAAGCGCTTTGGTCATGTCGTGGCCCTCGACGGGCTCGACCTCGAAGTAGCCACCGGAGAGATCCACGGATTCCTCGGGCCCAACGGGGCCGGGAAGACGACCACCATCCGCATCCTTCTGGGACTGCTCAAATCCGACAAAGGGTCGGTCAGTCTCCTCGGTGCAGACCCCTGGACCCAGGCCACCGAGCTACATCGCCGTCTCGCATATGTCCCGGGGGACGTCTCGTTGTGGCCGAACCTGACCGGAGGCGAGGTGATCGACCTCCTGGGTCGTCTACGTGGCGGTCTCGACGAAAAGCGGAGGGAGTCTCTACTGGAACGTTTCGACCTCGACCCCACCAAGAAGGGCAGGACCTACTCCAAGGGAAATCGGCAAAAGGTCGCTCTGGTGGCCGCACTCTCGTCGGATGTCGAACTGCTGATCCTCGACGAGCCAACCGCCGGCCTCGACCCCTTGATGGAGGCTCAGTTCCGCGCGGCGATCGATGAGGATCGGTCCGAAGGCAGAACCGTCCTGCTCGCTTCGCACATACTTGCCGAGGTCGAGGCTCTGTGCGATCGGGTGAGCATCATCCGCAAGGGACGCAATGTCGAGTCTGGCTCGCTCGAGCAGCTGCGTCATCTCACCAGGACAACGGTCGAGGCTGAGTTGGCCTCCGATCCTTCGGCCGTTGCGAATCTCCCCGGCGTGCATGCGGTCGAGATCCACGATCATCGCATCTCGGCTGAGGTGGACACCGGCAGCATGGAACAGTTCGTCAACGGAATAGCCCCCCTCGGGGTCAGAAGCCTGGTCAGTCATCCCCCGACCCTCGAGGAGTTGTTCATGAGGCACTACGAGGACGGTGAGGTCCAGGCATGAACACGCTCGACGGGACGGGCGCACTCGCCCGTCTCATCCTCCGGCTCGACAGGATCCGGATCCCGATCTGGATCTTCGTTTTGAGCATCCTTCCCATCAGCACCGCGAGTGCGTTCGAAGGGCTCTATCCGACCGACGAGTCGCGCGCCCAATTCGCCTCCACGGTCAGCGCAAATCCTGCGTTCAACGCCCTGCTCGGGCCGCTGTACGACTCCTCGATCGGTGGCCTCACCGCTTGGCGTGTCGGCACCCTCCTGGCGCTCTTCCTCGGGATCATGGCGGTGCTGTCAGTCGTCCGTCACACCAGAGACGACGAGGAGACAGGACGAAGAGAACTCCTCGGCTCGACGGTGGTGGGGCGTCACGCCCCGCTGGCCGCTGCGCTCCTGGTCACTTCGACCATCGGGCTCGTGATCGGAAGCGTCGTCACACTGGGTCTGGGAGGTTTGGGTCTCCCCTGGGCCGGATCGATCGCGTTCGGCGCTGCCGTGTTCGCTGTAACGCTGACCTTCACGGCCGTCGGTGCTCTAGCTGCTCAACTGACACAAGCTGGAAGCACTGCCCGCGGACTCGGGATCGGGCTGGTTGGGCTCTTCTTCCTGCTCCGGATGGCAGGAGACGCAACCGACGGACTCGACTGGATCTCATGGCTATCTCCGATCGGATGGTTCACCCGAATTCGGCCATTTGCAGGAGAGGAGTGGTGGGTTCTCGCTCTATTTGCGGTCTTCACCGCGATCGTGACAGGCATCGCAATGGTGATGTCTGCCCGTCGTGATGTCGGCGAAGGGGCCTTTCCTCCCCGTCCCGGCCCGGCCCGGGCCTCCAGATCATTCCGGTCCACGTCTGGATTGGCCTGGCGTCTGCAAAGGGGCTCGCTGCTGGGGTGGACAATCGGTCTCGCAGTCCTCGGGTCCGTTTACGGGGCCGCCGCAGACGCAGTCGGTGACATCCTCGCCGACAATCCGCAGATGGCGTCGATCTTCGAGAGTCTCGGCGGAACCCAGAGCCTCACCGACACCTTCTTCTCGGCCGCAGTCGGAATCATCGCTCTGGTGGCGACCGCCTACTCGATACGATCGGTGCTCAAGCTGAGAGGGGAAGAAGACACGCTACGAGCCGAGCTCGTCCTCGCCACCGCCACCCCAAGGACACGTCACGCCTGGAGCCATCTCGCGTACGGCCTGCTGGGCCCGGTGGTGATACTGGCAACAGCAGGCGTCGTCGCTGGAGCCACGTATGGCTCGATAGTCGGTGACATGTCCGAGCAGGTGCCACGGGTCCTTGGGGCCGCCATGTCACAACTGCCAGCCGTATGGGTGGTCACCGGGGTGACGATGACCCTCTATGGGTTGGTACCCAGGCTTTCATCAATTGCCTGGGGGGTACTGGGAGTATGCGTCCTGTTCGGCCAGTTGGGCCAGATTCTCCAGCTTCCGGAGTGGCTGCTCGACCTCTCACCGTTCAGCCACATCCCTCTGGTGCCGGCGGAAGATTTCACCGCCACTCCCCTGATCGCCCTCGTCGGCATCGCCGTCGTCTTCGTGGTCGCAGGACTCGTCGGATTTGGACGCAGGGACATTCCCCAATCGTGACCACCCTTCCCGAGGTGACGGTCACGCCGGTCCAGCCCTACCAGGCAGTCAAGGAATACATCTGCCCCGGTTGTGACAACACGATCCCACCCGGGACCTTTCACCTGGTGGTGGTGCCGGACGACGCTGTCGACATGCGTCGCCATTGGCATCACGGCTGCTGGCACAAAGAACTCCGACGGAGACATGGAGCTCAAGCGTCACGACGCTGAAGTCCCCACCATGTGAGCCCCAGGCCGAGGATCGTCCATCCGGCGAGGATGGCTAGCTGATGCCACAGAGGAAGTTCCAGCCCGGGAACGAATCCGGGGAATCCTCCGCCCAAGTCGACGTCGAACAAAGCGCTGGTCGCGGCAGTCAGCGACACGTTCTCCCACGGGTCCCAGAGAGCGAGGAAGCTCTCGGCGAAGTAGATGGCCAACCCAACACCGATGGCCGGGCCCACCGAGCGCAGCAGCGACACGGCCGCCGAGCCGAGTGATGTCCAGGCAATCGCGATCAGCGCAGACTTCCACACCACGCCAACCAAGTCTTCAGCTGACATGAACCCGTCGCCTTCGGAGAAGAAGAAGGCCAGGACGACCCACAACACGAAGGCAACGATGAAGGCGATGGTGGTGGCCGCGGAGTAGGTGCCGAGTCTTGCAACGATTTGTCGCCCTTTACGGGATTCCCTGGTGAGCGACGTGGCCCACACCGTTGTGCTCAGCTCCCCACCTAGGAGCACCACCGACAAGATCAAGGGGAACCAGGTCTGTGTCGCCGCCTGCTGTGCCCCGACTTCGTAGACTCCCGGTTTGGTCAAGGGCGAAATCTCCTCAGCCATCTCCGGCGATATCTGTGGGAACACGATCAGGAAGAATGCGCCGAGACCGATGAAAAGGAGCAGGACCAGTGTCATTCCCGGGAAGATCTTCCGTCTGCTGATCTTGCGGTACTCGGCACGGAGGAGGCTCATCCGATCACAGTCCCGGTCAGCCCGAGGAACACTGACTCGAGGGTGCTCCGCTCCGGTCTCACCTCGTCGGGGAAGATGCCGGCGCGAGAAAGCGTCTCGATGACCTCGGCACCGTTGGATGTGTCGACGACAAGTCCTCCCTCGTCGACGGTGACTGCGAACCCGCCGGTGCGCAAGGCAGTCTCGGCCGATCGCGGATCGGCAACCCGAACCCTGGTGTTTCTTCCACCCAAGAGCTCTTCCAGGGGGCCCTGGGTCACGAGGCGGCCGCGATCGATGACAACCACATGGTCGGCCAGTGCCTCGACGTCGGGGAGGTCGTGGCTCGACACGACGACAGACCTGCCCTCCGCGGCGAGCGACTTGAGACGCGACCTGAAGGCGTGCTGGCCCGCAGGGTCCAGACCGTCCAGTGGCTCGTCGAGGATCAAGAGCTCAGGATCTCCGAGCATCGCGGCCGCAAGGGCGAGACGTTGCCTCATGCCTTTGCTGTAGTCCCCTGTCTTACGCTCGGCGTCGTCGGTGAGCCCGACGAACTCGAGCATCCCGTCGATCCGCTCGTGTCCGAAACCGAGGGTGTCGGCCGCCACCGCGAGATTCACCCTTCCGCTCAGAGACTTGACCAGTCCCGGCTCCTCAACGATCACGCCGATCTTCTTGACGATCTCGGGAAGACCTGCGGGCACCGGCATCCCAAAGATCTCGACCTCGCCGGCGTCGGGTCTGGTGAGCCCGAGTATGGATCGAAACGTGGTGGTCTTGCCGGCGCCGTTGGGACCGAGAAAGCCGGTCAGCTGACCTGTGGGGACTACGAAATCGAGACCGTCTAGAGCCTGGGTCCGCCCATATTTCTTGTAGAGACCACTGACCGAGATGGCCCTTTCAGACGTCATCGAGACAGGTTAGGAAACGGCGCCACGGGCACCAATTCACCCCGGAACCCAGTGAAATTCGACGGCGTCCTCTCTCAGGGCCACTCCCAGGAAGTCGATGCGGGAGGCTCCGAGAGCCGGGGCGAGCGAGCGCACTTTCCCCCGTTTTCCTTCGTTTACCGCGTCGATCGGGTCGCCGGCGCCACGAATCGTGCGGACCTCGACGACGACACGAGCACCTAGATCGTCCACAAGGAGATCGATCTCACCGTGGGGTACTTGCACATTCTTGGCGATGAGGCGGAGCCCTTGGCTCATCAGCCACCAGGCCGCCAGCGACTCGCCCGCCGCGCCGATGCAGGCGCGACGGTCGCGGGTCAGAGCTTCAGCTCCGTCTTCTCCAACTTTTCGACGTTGACGTCGCGGAAAGTCAGGACCCTGACAGTCTCGAGAAACCGGGCAGGACGGAACATATCCCAGACCCAGGCGTCACTGAGAGTCACCTCGAAGTAAGTGGATGCGCCCGCGTTCTTGACTTCGACATCGACCTTGTTGGCGAGATAGAAACGGCGCTCGGTCTCGACGACGAATTCGAACATGGGGAGGACGTCGTGGTACTCCTTGTAGAGCTTGAGCTCGACCTCGGTCTCGTACCGCTCCAGGTCTTCTTCCATTGTCTCCTCGACTCTCACAGTGGTGGCAGGTGCCTCGGCTGGCGATGATATTCCCCGCTCAGCGTTAACCATTACTGATCGGTAGGACATTTTCTAGAGACCGCCGAAATTCGACAGCGGCCAGATGATCACGAACGCCCGACCTACCAGCGAGTCGTACTCGATGTTCCCGAAACGTCGACTGTCGAAACTGAACTCCCGATTGTCGCCCATCACGAATACCTCGTCCTCACCGACGACGAAAGGACCTTCGTCGGGCATGACGACATTCGGGTCGAGATATGGCTCCTCGATAGGCACACCATCGATGTGGACCCTGTTCTCGCTGATCGTGACCGTCTCTCCAGGTAGCCCGACCACCCGCTTGATCAGATCATCGAGGCCGCGGGTGCGGACTCCTACTGCCTCCAAGACCGAGCGGATGACGGCCTCGGGAACAGACTCGTCTACCTCCGGCTCAGCAGGGTCACGGAATACGACGATGTCGCCACGTTGTGGCTCACCGAAATCGAAGGCGAGTTTGTTGACCATGACACGGTCGTTCACGTGAATCGTGTCGAGCATCGACTCGGAGGGGATCCAAAAAGGCTGGATCAGAAAGGTTTTGATGAGGACCGCAATCACCAGGGCGGTCAAGAGGAGACCGGGCAGCTCGGCCCAGAACGACTTCTTTTTGCGCGGGTTCTTGCGGGAGTTGTCGGCCTTTCCTGCTGGAGCAGTCGTGTCTGAGGGATCCGCTCCCGCGTCTGTCGCGTCTGCGGACCATTCAGAGGGTTCGGGCTCCTGACCAGCCACGTGACGGCCGCGCTGGGGCGTACTCAGTCGCGGAGCTCCTTGATGCGGGCCGACTTGCCGACACGATCACGCAGGTAGTAGAGCTTGGAACGCCGGACGTCGCCTTTGCGAACAACCTCTATCTTGGAGATTATCGGTGCGTTGACCGGGAAAACCCGCTCCACGCCGACACCAAAGCTCAGCTTGCGAACAGTGAATGAAGCGCGGGGACCCGTCCCGTTGCGAGCGATGACAACACCCTCGAAAACCTGGACTCGCTCCCGGCCACCCTCGACCACGCGAACGTGGACTTTGACCGTGTCACCGGCGCGGAAATCCGGGACATCGTCGCGCACATGCGCGTTTTCTACTGCTTGAAGATCGTTCATCGAGGACTCCTAGGAACACCTGGGTAGAAACGCCCGGGTGCGATCGATGCAGGTCCCGGTCTACGAATTCTATCAGTTCTCCGAATCCGTGCCATTCGGCGATAGGTCGGGACGACGCTGTCTCGTGCGCTCGACACGCTGCTGTCTCCGCCACGCCTCGATACGACCGTGGTCACCGCTCAGTAGCACCTCTGGAACCGACACACCGTCGTAGGTGGCAGGTCGGGTATACACCGGTTCTTCGAGCGTTCCGCCGCGAAACGACTCGTGCACTGTCGAGTCCGGATTGCCGACAACACCGGGGAGGAGACGAGCGATTCCCTCGATGGCCGCCGCCGCGGCGACCTCACCACCCGCAAGCACGTAATCACCGAGACTGACTTCCTCGTCGATATAGCCATCGATGACACGCTGATCTACACCTTCGAAACGCCCACACACCAGGGTTATCTCATCGAGAGACGCCCAGGTGTCGAGAGTCTCTTGGGTCATCGGAACGCCTGACGGGGTGAACAGGACCCGGTGAGTTTCTCCGAGCGGCGTCAACGCAGCCGCGAGGGGTTCGATCATCATCACCATTCCCGGTCCACCGCCGAAAGGGGCGTCGTCCAGCTGACGATGTCTGCCGATCCCGTGGTCGCGCAGATCTATCAACTCCACCGTCAGCACACCATCGGTGATTCCTCTGGCGACTATCGACGTCGCCAAGGGCCCGGAGAAATATCCGGGGAACATCGTGACGACGTTGATCTTCACGGCTTCAGGGTAGAAAGGCTTGGACGTGTGCACTGCACACTCTTGGACACCCCCGCCTAGACGAGCCGCTCCACGATCATGGCCATGCCCTGTCCCCCGCCGACACACATCGTCTCCAAACCGATTGTCTTGTCGAGAGTGGCCAGGTCGTTGAGAAGCGTTCCCATGATGCGAGCCCCGGTCATGCCGAAGGGGTGGCCCAGGGCGATGGCCCCGCCGTGGGGATTCAACTTGTCCATGTCGATTCCCAACTCGTCGACGCATGCGAGCACCTGAGCGGCGAACGCTTCATTCAATTCGATCACGTCCACATCGGCCAGCGTCATTCCGGCCCGGTCGAGGACCTTTCGCACCGCGAAGACAGGACCCATCCCCATGTACTCCGGCTCGAGACCCGCCACGGACGAGGCGACGATTCGTGCGATTGGGCTCACACCCAGCTCCGCGGCCCGTTCCCCCGACATCACCAACACGGCCGCCGAGCCGTCGTTCAAGGGACACGAGTTGCCCGCGGTCACAGTCCCCTCGGGGTCGAAGACGGGTGGCAACTCGGCAAGCTTCTCGACCGTTGTGTTGGGCCGGGGTCCGTCGTCGTCCCGCACAATGCGGCCATCGGGCAGCTCGATTGGCGTGATCTCCCGATCGAAGAACCCGTTCTTCTGCGCTTCGACAGCGCGGTCTTGGGACCTCTTCCCGAATTCGTCCTGCCGCTCCCGGGTTATCCCGTACTTCTTGGCGACGTTCTCGGCGGTGTTGCCCATCGGGATGTACACACTGTTGATGTAGTCATCCCTGGCCGGGTCTGTGAATCGAGGGTTCAGATCATCGGAGTCCATTGCCTTGCCATAAGTGCGACTCACCGACTCCGACCCGGCGGCGACATAGGTGTGACCCTCGCCCCGCTCGATGGCGTGGAACGCCATCCGGATGGTCTGGAGCGAAGAAGCACAGAACCTGTTGACGGTGGTCGCCGGGACCGAGTCGGGCATGCCACCCAGCAGTGACGCCGGGCGAGCCAAGTTGAAACCCTGTTCATGGTGGGTCAGACCACAGCCAAGCATCACATCCTCGACGGAGGCCCTGTCCACCTCCGGTACCTTGTTCATAACGGCGTCGATTGCGAAACCCGCCAGGTCATCGGCGCGGACGTCGATGAGGGAGCCTTTGTAGGCTCTTCCAATCGGGGAACGGGCAGTCGCCACGATCACTGTATTGGGCATGGGACCTCGATTCTCGAGTACGCGGATTCTTGAATTCGCGCTCAAACTTAGTCCGAAGTCTTACGCTCCGGCCATGAGGAGGAGGCTGTGGGCGGTCGTCGCGACATCGTTGACGCTCGCCGCCTGTACCGGGACCGTCAACGGCGGCATCACCACCACGTCTCAGATCCCGGCGACAAACCCATCTCCGTCGTCCACGTTGCCCCCGGTAGTGCAGTGCCCGGGAGCGGGAGAATTCGAGGAGGGCGGGGGCATCGTCGACGTCGACGGGGAGAGCTCCGATGCAAGTCAACTCGGACGTATCTCCTGGGACACGTCGGATCAGTGCGAGACATTCATCTTCGTCTTCGAGACGTCGGAGGGCGCACCGGCAACCTCAGTGCCTGACATCCGGATCGACCATCTCCAGTCGTTCCAAGTGATCAGGATCTCATTGGATATCGCCGGATCGGTGCTGACGGATCAACTGGTGGAGACGGCCCTGGTCGATCGGCTCTATGTCGTCCGATCTCTCGACGGTGCGATGTTCGTCGACTTGCACCTGAACGCACCCGCCGCGGCCCGTGCCAGCGTGAGCGCGTCTCCGGCGACGCTTGCAGTCGACCTGCGTCCCGGTTTCGTCGAATTCGAGGGGACGTCGGCGATCGGACTCGAAACCGTGGTGGTCTCTCCTCCATCCGGGGCGTCGGTCGATCCCAACGGTCAGATCGTTGGCTATACCCGGAGGGCCGACTCAAACGTCATAGTGATCGCGACTCAGAACGATGTCGTCGTCTTCCAGTCGGCGAGCACCACCTCGTCGGGAGATGCAGAGACGTGGGGCGAGTTCAGCACCGATGTGGCCCTTCCTCCCGGCGACACATCGGTTTTCGTCGGGAAACAGTCTTCAGAAGACGGGTCGTTCGACGGTGTCACGCTCGATCTGACGGTGAACTGAGCCCGGGTAGATCGACGATCTCGACAAACCCCGCCCGTATGTCGACCACAGGCACGAGGTCGGCTACGAATGGCACTTCGAAGACGTCGTCGCCCCGACGGACGACGAGACGGTCCTGTGCGGGCCCATGCTCGACACCCGTCACGACTCCGCCGCCCGGACGCACCTCGAGGCCGATCAAGTCCTCGGGCCAGAACTCGTCATCCGAAAGAACTCGCTTCTCTGTGACGAAGACGTCGCTGCCCCTGATCGACTCGGCGCGGTCACGGTGGGTGACCTCTTCGAAGCTGACCAGCGGACCCTTTTTGCCAGCGCCAACCGAGCGAACCGTGTAGGGCTCGTCTCCGACGAAGACAATGGCACCCACTTCGAAGTAGAGGAGGTTCTCTTCGTCCGCATACAACCCGAGTGATCCATCGAGACCGTGGGGACGCCCCAGACGCCCAACCTGGAAGCGACCTTCCGTGGCGGCTTCGCTGTCGGTCTCGAAACCCTCAGTCGAGGAATTCGACCCCAGCTGTGATGCCTTCCTCTTCACCGGCTGCGCCGGCGGCGGCCCGGATCGCCTTGGCCACTCGGCCTCGACGGCCGATGACCCTGCCCATGTCCGGTTTGGCGGTGCGGACCTCTGCGACGAACTCGTCAGGACCATGCTCGACGAGGGTCACGGTGACCGCCTCGGGTTCCTCAACGATGCTCTTGATCACGTAGGTGACCACTCGTTCGACGATCTCTCCCTTGGCCACCGCTATTCCTCCTCGGAGGAGATATCGGCAGCGACTAGTTCATCCGCCTCCACGTGAGCAGCCGGGGCAACTGGAGGGGCCTTTTCCACCCCTACGACGTGGATGCCACCGGTCTGGATCTTCATGGTGTTCATCGCCCCCGAGATGTTGAGCAACTTCTCCACGGTCTCGGAGGGCTGCGCCCCCTTGGAGAGCCAGTCGACTGCCCTTTCATTGTCGATCTCGACGAGCGACGGCTCTTGCCGTGCGTCGTAACGCCCGATCTGTTCGATGTAACGACCATCGCGCGGAGCGCGCTGGTCGATTGCGACCACGCGGTAGATGGGCTGCTTTTTCTTGCCCATCCGCATCAGTCTCAGCCTGACAGCCATCTAGTTCACCTCTGTGACATCTCTAAGGAGCTCATCTTCGAGGACGTCTGCCACCGGTCAGGGCGTCGAGTGACGGCATGCCCTTTCCGCCGGCGAACGTCTTCATCATCTTTTGTGCCTCGGCGAACTGCTTGAGGACCCGATTCACGTCCTGGGGCGAAGTGCCCGAACCAGACGCGATCCGGCGTTTGCGGCTGCCGCCGATGATCTTGGGGGCCCGGCGCTCTTCTAGGGTCATCGACTGAATGACTGCCTCGACCCTCTTCAGGTCGCGATCGTCTACTTCGACGTCACGAAGGAGCGAACCGGACCCGGGCAGCATAGCAAGGATGTCTTTCAGAGGCCCCATCGACCTCATCGCCTCGAACTGACCCAGGAAGTCCTCCAGAGTGAATTCTCCTTTTTGGAGACGTTTTGCCGTCTTCTCCGCCTCTTTTTCGTCGAACGCGGTCTCCGCCTTCTCGATCAGGGTCATCACATCGCCCAACCCCAGGATCCGGCTGGCCATGCGTTCGGGGTGGAAAGTCTCCAGGTCGCCAAGACCCTCGCCGACACCGGCGAATTTCACAGGAGCACCGGTCACTTCACGCACCGAGATCGCGGCTCCTCCCCGTGCGTCTCCATCGAGTTTCGACAAGACGACACCGGTGAGCCCGACCTGAGACTGAAATCCCTCGGCCACGTTCACCGCGTCCTGCCCCGTCATCGCGTCCACTACCAGAAGTACCTCTTGGGGCTCAGCGGCCTTGCGCACCGCGGCGAGCTCTTTCATGAGGGCTTCGTCGATCTGGAGGCGACCCGCGGTGTCGATGATCACCACGTCACGGCTGTTGTTTGCCGCCTCCTTCAAGGCTTGTTTCGCCAGCTTTGCGGGCTTGCCCTTGCGATCGACCACGATCGGAACTCCGACCCGGCTCGCAAGGGTCTCCAGCTGGTCGATGGCCGCAGGACGCTGGAGGTCGGCAGCCACGAGCAATGGTCTCCTGCCCTTGGACTTCAGATGTTGAGCGAGTTTGCCCGCTGTCGTCGTCTTCCCCGAACCCTGAAGCCCGACCACGAGGATCACCAGCGGGGGCGAGGTCTTGGCCAGCTCTGCGGTGTCGCGACCGAGTGTGTTGATCAGTTCGTCGTGGACGATCTTCACGACCTGCTGCCCGGGTGATATCGACTTGGACACGTCTTCGCCGAGGGCCCTCTCCTTGACCCGGGTCAGGAAGGTCTTGACCACCGAGACGTTGACGTCGGCTTCTAGCAGGGCGAGACGGACCTCTCTCAAAGCGACGTCGATGTCCTTTTCGGTGAGCTTGCCTTTGCCCCGCAGACTGGAGAAGACGGCTTCGAACCGTTGGGTGAGCGTGTCGAACATGTGAGCTCTAGGTTATGGCCTATGAGCCTCCAAGTAGACACCCTGTTCATCTGGGTCACCGACCTCGAGGAGTCACTCGACTGGTACCAACAGATGGGGTTCGAGCCAGGACCCCGATACGGCACCTGGCAGGTGCTGAACGTCGACGGTGAAACCAGGTTCGCACTCCACCAGGGGATGAGAGAGCCGGGGCCATCTACCTCGGTGCCTTCGTTCCGGGTTGACGACCTCCACCGGGAGATCGACCGTCTCGCAGACATGGGCATCGAGCCAATCGATGAGGTCACCGACTCGGGAACCGCCCGGTTCGTCACCTTCGTAGATCCCGATGGGAACGAGATCCAACTGTTGGAGCGATGAGCGACTCAATCGGGGTGGAAGAGTTCGTCGCTCGGATCGAGGCCCTTTGCATTGGAGGGAGCAACACCTTCCCGAAACGAGCGAGGGACCGTCATGTGCTCCTGGCTAGTGCCACCCTCTGGATGGAACCGGGCGGCATCTATACCGAAGCAGAGGTCAACGAGGGTCTGCGACTATGGCTCGAGCAGGGTTGCCCGTCGCTTCAGATCGATGTGGTGACTCTCCGACGAGAATTGGTCGACCGGGTGTATCTGGACCGCGATGACGCAGGGCATCAGTACTCGCCTGGGCCAGGCCCGCGTGACTTCGCATTCGATCCCGCCATCGGACGGATCGATCCGAAACAGGTCATAAAGGAGGCCCGGTTGAGGCGTGAGCAACGGAAACAGGAGAGATCGGCCGGGGAGATTTGAGTGGAACGGGTTAACGGAATTGGCGGTCTCTTCTTCAGGGCCCACGATCCAAGTGGGCTCGCCGAGTGGTATCAGCAGCACCTCGGGGTGCGCAAGACACCCGAATCGTATGAAGAAGAGCCGTGGTGGCAGGAGCGGGGGCCAACCGTGTTCGCTCCCTTCGAAGCCGACACCGAGTATTTCGGCGGGGCTGAAAACCAGTGGATGGTCAACTTCAGAGTCTCCGATCTCGATGCCATGGCGGCTCAACTCAGAGGTGCTGGCATCGAAGTGAGGGTCGACCCTGAGCTGTATCCAAACGGGAGATTCGCCCACCTCGCCGATCCGGAGGGGAACCCGATCGAGCTATGGGAACCGGGCGGCACCGACGTCGAACCGCCCGATTGAGCGGGAACACCCGACGCGGCGCCGTCTCGTCCCTCGGCGCAGAGGTCGTTGGCGGGTAGCCGCATTGCCATGAGTGCTCGATCTCCGGGGATGACCCCTGGCAAGGCCTCGCTTGGGAGCCATCGGTGACCGGGGTTGGGTGTAGACAACCAGACGTTGTCGCCACGGAGTCCGTAACGTGGTCCTTGTGATCCCCCAGACGATCGACGATCTCCACGGCGCACTCGACGCTCAGGATTACTTCGCCGACGAAGACCTGGTCGTGGCGATCCATCTCGCTCTCCAACTGGGCAGACCGCTGTTTCTCGAAGGCGAGGCAGGCGTCGGGAAGACCGAAGTCGCCAAGGTCCTGGCCAACATGACCGGTGAGGATCTGATCCGTCTCCAGTGTTACGAAGGTCTCGACGTCGGCCACGCCCTCTACGAGTGGGACTACGCCCTGCAGATGATGGAGATACGTCTCCTCGAAGCTCGAGGTGAAGGTGAACGTGCGACGGCACGCGACATCATGAGCCGGGACTTCCTGATCGCCCGCCCACTGCTGCAAGTGATCGAGGCCGCCAAGGATGGAAGACGGCCTGTCCTCCTCATCGACGAGTTGGACAGGGCAGACGAAGAGTTCGAGGCTTTCCTCCTCGAGCTGTTGAGCGACTTTCAGGTTACGATCCCCGAGATCGGGACGATCGCCGCGGAGAGCCCACCGATCGTGATCCTCACCTCCAATCGGACCAGGGAGATCCACGACGCCCTGAAGAGACGATGCATCTATCACTGGATCGACTACCCCTCTCCCGCGCTCGAAGCATCGATAGTGGCCAGGAAGGTGCCAGGCATCGACCACGCGGTTGCCACAGACCTGGCCCGGGCGATGAGCCGTCTCCGGGAGATGGACCTCTTCAAGCCGCCAGGTGTCGCCGAGACCCTCGACTGGGCGCAGTCTCTACAACTTCTCCACGATGGTGAGTTGACCGCTCTCGTGGCCGACCGCACCCTCGGCGTCGTCCTCAAATACAAAGACGACATAGATGCAGTCCGTGAGGCCGGTTTGGAGGCCTTGGTCGCCGCACCATGAAATGGCGTTCGAGTCTCATATGAGACTGGTGAGTCCCCCAGGCCCCGTCTCTGACCTGGCTTCTTTCGCATCGGCGCTCCGCCGACGGGGTCTCACTGTCACCCCTGATCAGGTCGCCGACATGGCCCGGGCCATCACCGTCGTCGACCCGGCACGCCGAACTCAGGTCTACGCCTCGCTCCGGGCCCTCTCCGTCACCGACCCCGATCAGCGAGGGACGTTCGACGATGAGTTCACACGCTTCTTCGATCGGCTCTACCCGCTACCCCAGACGGACGCCGACCAGCAGTCCGGTCTCGCCTCGGCATCCTCGATCAGACCGGTTCTCGAGGAACTGGACCGTCCACCAACCGAAGACACCCAGTCACAGAGCGGCGCCTCGGCGATCGAAAACATCGCGCGGCGCGACTTCGCCGATCTGGACGAGGAGCAACTCGCAGAAGCGCGCAAGCTCGTCATGGCGATGATGTGGCAACCGTCGGATGTAGTGACCCGCCGATGGGTGTCTGCCCGGGGCGGGAGGATGCCCGACCTGCGGCGCTCTTTGCGGGCGACGACCAGACCCGACGGAGATCTGATCCCGATAGTGCACAAGAGCAGACGAAAACGTCAACGACCACTGATCGTCATCGCCGACATCTCCGGCTCGATGGAGAAGTACGCCGACCTCTTCCTGGTCTTCGCCCACTCCGCACAACGACGTATCGATCACGTCGAAGTGTTCACCTTCTCGACGCGTCTCACCCGCATTACCGAGGAATTGAAGCGCAGGGACACCAAGACCGCCCTCTCCAAGGTGGCGTCCACGGTCGATGACTGGTCGGGAGGAACCAAGATCGGTGACGCCCTCGCCGAATGGAACCGGGTATGGAGTCGACGTCTCGCCCGGGGTGGCCCAGTCGCCCTCATCCTCTCCGACGGATGGGACTGTGGCGACCCGACCGTCCTCACCCGTGAGATGGCACGGCTCGCCAGGACCGTTCACAGGGTGATCTGGCTCAACCCGTTGGCGGCACGGGCCGACTATCGGCCCGCCACTCGGGGAATGCGGGCGGCGCTCCCCCACATCGACCATCTTCTTCCGGCCGCGAGTGTCTACGACCTCCGGGGAGTGGTGAGACTTCTCGACTCGATGAACGTGCGCTCGGGTTAAGCCACACTGGACATCCCCCAAAGACCAGGTAGCAAATCCCCGATCCGAAGCGCATCGCGAACCATCGCCTGAGTAGGGTGCGTAGTGACACTATTCACTCGGATCGTGTCGCTAGAGGAGGTTCACTTTTGGTCCCTGACGACTTGGGAAACCCGCGTCTCTACGAGCTGGTCGAGAACTCCCCCAAGGAAGGCCCGAGCCCGACCATTTGGGCTTGGCCACAGATCATCGACTATTTCAAAGTAGCCGGTCAGCCGGTCCAGGGCCCGTGGCCACCACATCAGGAACCGCGACCCGATCCAAGCGATGAGTCCCTACCAGTGGCGGTTCCCGACCCCGAGTCGACACGCCCACCGGCACCCCCAGCGGACCAAGCTACGGAAATCGATTGAGGAGGAAGCGGTGTATCCCTCACGACTGAGATACGAAGCACCGAGAACTCTCGAGGAAGCCTCTCGGTTGCTCGCGGACGGCGGAGGGGAAGCCAAGATCCTCGCCGGCGGACAGAGTCTGATTCCGATGCTCAAACTCAGGTTCGCCTCTCCCGAGATGCTCGTCGACATCAATGAGATCACCGGCCTCGACTACCTGGAGAGAGACCCCGATGGGACGATCAGGGTGGGTGCTTTGTGCCGTCATGTCGACCTGGAGCGATCGGCTCTCCTCTCGGCTCACCAGCCCGTGATGATGTCGGCCGCTCCCCTCGTCGCCGATCCGATAGTCCGAAACAGGGGCACGCTAGTGGGTTCGTTGTGTCATGGGGACCCACAGGGTGACTGGGCGTCAGTGATGATAGCCCTCGATGCATCGGTGATAGCCCAGAGTTCGCGTGGACGGCGGACGATTGCCATGAGGGACCTGGTACGAGGTCCCTTCCAGAACACGTTGGACATAGATGAGGTGGCCGTCGAAGCGGTAGTGCCCGCCCCACAAGGGGTCGCGTCGGGGGGTTATCTGAAGCTGGAGCGTCGGGTCGGAGATTTCGCCACCGCCGGGGTGGCAGTTGCGATTGATCGCTCGGGCCCGAACGTGGTGCGGGCAGGCATCGGGCTGACCGGTGTCGGTGGCTCGACCATCTCGGCCGATGAGGCTGCGGCGATCCTCGTCGGAGGCCCACTCACCTCCGAAGCGATAGGTGAGGCAGCCGAAGCGGCGGCCTCCGCTTCGGCTCCACATAGCGATCACCGGGGCAGTGCCGACTACAAACGCAACCTGGTTCGAGTGTTCACACGACGTCTTCTGACGGGCCTGATGGCGACTGAAGAGGAGGCGGCCTGACATGACAACGCTCTTTCAGGAGATCACATCCGGGCCCGCAGACGAGGTTCCGGTGCGCCGGGTGACGATCACCATCAACGGCGAGGAACGCTCGGCGATGATCGAGCCTCGTCTCCTCCTGGTCCACTTGTTGCGTCAGGGGTTCAAGCTGACAGGGACACACATCGGTTGCGATACCACCAATTGCGGTGCGTGCACCGTCCTGTTCGATGGCACGCCGGTGAAGAGCTGCACCATGCTCGCCGTCCAGGCCGACGGCCACGAGGTGATGACAGTGGAAGGACTGGCCGGACCAAGCGAGCTACACGCAATTCAGGAGGGGTTCAAGGAGGAGCACGGTCTCCAATGCGGGTTCTGCACCCCGGGGATGATGCTGACGTCAAAGGCCTTGTTGGAGGACAACCCACACCCAACTGAAGACGAGATCCGGTGGGCTTTGAGCGGGAACCTGTGCCGCTGCACCGGATACCAGAACATCGTGAAAGCGGTGATGTGGGCAGCCGACAAGTTGAATGGCGGGCCAACCGCTGAGTCAGAAGACGACCCTGCGGAGGTGACAGCGTGACTGCGTTGGACGAAGTCAAGATCGGGGGTCTCGGAGCCAGCCGTCGCCGGGTCGAAGACAACAGATTCATCAGAGGCAAGGGCGGATATGTCGACGACATCGTCTTGCCCGGGATGCTGCACATGGAGATCCTCCGCTCGCCCGTCGCCCACGCTCGGATCAACTCGATCGACATCTCCAAGGCAATGGCCATGCCCGGGGTCCGTCTCGTCCTGACCGGCGAGATGATGGCAGCACGCAACCTGGCATGGATGCCGACCCTGTCCTACGACACCCAGGCGGTGCTGGCCACCGACAAGGTTCGTTTCCAGGGCCAGGAGGTGGCATGTGTCGTCGCCGACGATCCCTACATCGCAAAGGACGCATGTCAGGCGATCGTGGTCGATTACGACCCGCTGCCCGTGATCGTCAACCCCGAGCAGTCCTTGGCGGAGGGGGCACCGCTGATCCGAGACGACAAGGTGAACCAGCCAAACAACGTCATCTACGACTGGGAAGTCGGGGACGAGGAAGGCACCGAACGCGCCTTCGCCCAAGCCGACCTGGTGTCCGAGATCTCCCTGCATTACCCCAGATCCCACCCGTCCCCGATCGAGACTTGCGGTTCGATAGCCGACTTCAATCGGGCCACCGGGAAGCTGACGGTCTATATGACGACCCAGGCACCCCACATAATCCGGGCGGCCGTCGCCCTCGTGGCCGAACTGCCCGAGCAGATGATCAGGGTGATCGCACCCGACATCGGTGGCGGGTTCGGGAACAAGGTCCCCGTCTATCCCGGGTACGTGGCGTCGATCCTCGCTTCGATCCTGTTGGAGCGTCCGGTCAAGTGGATCGAGGATCGCACCGGCAACCTGATCTCGACCGGATTCGCCCGTGACGTCTATCTCAAGGGTCAGCTCGCTTTGCGCAAGGACGGGAAGATCCTGGGGGTTCGGATGACCACCCTCGCCGACCACGGTGCGTTCTTCTCGGATGCACAACCTTCCAAGTTCAAGATCGGGCTGATGCACTCCGCCTTCGCGTGCTACGACATCCCGACCGCCCACCTCGTGGCCAGGGGCGTCTACACCAACAAGGCGCCGGGAGGCGTCGCCTATCGCTGCTCGTTCCGGGTGACTGAGGCGATGTTCTTCCAGGAGCGGATGGTCCAGGCGGCGGCGGATGATCTGGGCATGGACCAAGCCGCGTTCCGTCGGATGAACTTGGTTCGGGACGACGACTTCCCCCACCGGACACCCTTCGGTTTCCTCACCGACTCCGGTCAGTACGCCAAATGTCTCGACCTGGGGCTCGAGGCCATCGGTTATGAAGACTTCCTCGAGGCAAAGGAGGAGGCCGCCAAGAGAGGTCGCCTCCTCGGCATCGGCATCTCGACGATGACTGAGCCGCTCGGGGCAGGTAACAGCCGCGAGTACGACATCCTCGGGATCAAGATGTTCGACTCTGCCGAGCTCAGGGTGCACATGACTGGCAAGGCGATCCTACGCACTGGGGCCAAGTCCCAGGGCCAGGGTCATGAGACGACATGGGCCCAGATCGTGGCTCATGAATTGGGCATCCCGGCCGAGGACATCATCGTCGAGGAGGGCGACACCGACACCGCCCCGTTCGGGATGGGCACCTACGCCTCGCGTTCGACCCCGGTGGCCGGCGCAGCGGTGGCAATGGTCTCCCGGAAGATCCGGGCGAAGGCGCGCAAGCTGGCAGCCCATCTTCTCGAGATCTCCGAAGAGGACGTCGAGTGGGAGTTGGGACGCTTCTACGTGAGGAGCCAGCCAGACCGCGGAGTCACCATCCAGGAAGTGGCGGCGGCCGCTTACTCGAACATGCCCGACGGTATGGAGCCCGGGCTGGAGAACACGGCGTATTACGACCCACCAAACCTGACCTGGCCGTTCGCGTGCTACATCGCCACGGTGGAGGTCGACCCCGACACCGGGGTTTGGGACGTCCTCAGGATGGTGGCCGTCGACGACTGTGGGGTCAGGATCAACCCGATGATCGTCGAAGGCCAGATCATGGGTGGTCTCACCGAGGCGTACGCCATGGCGAACATGCAGTTCATCACCTTCGATGAGGAGGGAAACTGCATAGGTTCCAACTTCACCGATTACCTCCTGCCCACCGCCTGGGAGACCCCCGGATTCGAGCTCCACGAGGTGGTGACCCCGTGCCCCCATCATCCGATCGGGGCCAAAGGCATCGGTGAATGCGCTGCAGTGGGTGGACCGGCCGCCTTCGTCAATGCAGTCATCAACGCCCTGTCCGGCACTGGCGTGCGAAACATCGACATGCCTGTATTCCCCGACCGGGTCTACAAGGCCCTTCAGACCGGCTCCGACGTTGGCGGAGCCCCGCCGGTGCGAGTAGAGGTATGACCCCGGGTCCCGGCGATGGATGGCGGATCCTCGAGTTGGCCAATGAGCTCGCGACCAAAGGTGAGAAATTCGCCCTGGCGACCGTCGTCTGGCGTCAGGGACCCAGTTCGGGACACCAAGGAGCCCGGGCCATCATCACCGCCGACGGAGAGATCCACGGCTGGATCGGTGGTGCATGTGCCGAGCCCGTCGTGATTCGGGAAGGCCAGCGTGTCATCGCCGAAGGCGAGCCTCAGCTGATCCTTCTCGGAGCTCCCGAGGATTTCGGGCACGTCCCCGACGGCATGGTGTCGGTGCCCATGGCCTGTCAGTCCGAAGGTGCACTGCAGCTCTATATCGAGCCGGTGTTGTCCACGCCGCAGGTCCTGGTGGTGGGTCGCAGTCCCATGGCGAGGACCCTCGTCGACCTCGCTGCCGTGCTCGGCTGGCGAGCCGAGCTCGTCGACTCGGCCGCTTTCTCCGGAGACATGAGCGACGCAAGCTCGATCGTCATCGTCGCCACCCAGGGTCATGACGACGAAGAGACGTTGGAACGAGCGGTGAGGGCGAGACCTGCCTTCGTCGGTCTCGTCGCCTCCAGGAAGAGAGGCGAAGCGGTCCTCGGGCATCTCGCCGAACGGGGGATCTCACAGGAGGACCTCGATCGGGTTCGGGTCCCGGTCGGACTCGACCTCGGACACACTTCCCACAACGAAATCGCCGTTGCCGTGCTCGCCGAGCTCGTCGCCATGAAGTCCCAGGGCCGGTTCACACCGTCCACCACACCTGACGAGCACAGCGAGCCGGACGCGGCAATCGACTTGGTCTGCGGGATGACTGTTGCCGCCGACGACAGCAGTCGGCCCTATCACTACGAAGAAACCACCTACTACTTCTGCGCCCCGGGTTGCCGTGCCGCATTCGTGAAAGATCCAGAGAGGTACATCAAGGAGACCGCCCGTGCTGATTGAGAGCTCGATTCAGGTTCCACACCCGATCGACGACGTATGGAAGTTCTGCCATGACATCCCGCAGGTCGCGGCTTGTCTCCCCGGTGCCGACCTGAGCGAAGAACTCGGCCCCGACCACTACGCCGGGACCGTTGCCATCAACATGGGGCCGGTGAAACTCAAGTTCGCCGGCGAGGCCAAAGTCCTGGAACGGGATGAAGAGAACAAGACCATCGTCATCGATGCCGTAGGAATGGATCAGACCGGCGGTGACCGGGCGAGCCTCGATCTGACGGTGAAGCTCCACCCACACGGGAAAGGCACGACTTTGAACGTGGCCCAGGAGATACACCTCTCCGGGGCAGCGGCACAGTTCGGAAGAGGGATGATCGGCGACGTCACACAAGTGCTGATGAGCGACTTCGGGAAGAACATGCAGACGCATCTTGACGCGTTCGAGCGAGGTCTCTCGGCAAGTGATATCAAGGGACGCCGTAGCGCCAGCGGTCTCGCCATCGGCATGAGGGCGGCCTGGATGGCCCTCAAGCGGGTAGGACGGCGTTTCTTCCTCCCCTACGAGCCAAGCCGAGTCTGAGGAGGGACGAATGACCTGGTGGTGGATAGGAAATGCGGTACTCCTGGTGGCAGTGGTGCCGATCCTGGTGGCACTGTTGAACAGGGTGTTGGCGGCGTTGGAGCGAATCCGGAAGGCATCCGCTGAGATCCTGGCTGGCGGGGTCCAGCTGATCGGCGAGGTGGACCGGGTCCCAGAGCTCCTGGCGACGACCGACGAGACCATCGCGGACGTATCTAAGGGAGCTGTGCGATACGCCGGCTCCGTTGCCAAGTTGCTCGGTTGAGGGGAGGACTCGAATGCCAGCAGCAGCAATAGTGACCCTGGTCCTGGCGACACTGATCATCGCCGCGGCGGCCCTCGGGCTGATCCGGGTGATCGGTCATCTTCGAGCGACCCTCGACACGCTGAAGACCCTCACGGGGGGCGTGGCCGTGGTCGCGGACCGCACCAGCACCGTTCCGGCCGTTGTTGCATCCGTCAACACCAGCCTGAAGCCGGTGAGCGACTTCGCCGAGTCGATCTGAGGGATGAGATGAGCGAACTATTCGAGGGGAACACAGGATGGCTGGTCGGCTACATAATCGGACTTGTGGTCGTCCTAGTCGTCGTGGCCCTGGTGGTGCCGATCCTGGTGCTCGCCAAGAGGATCGGCGACGAGGCGGCTCTGATCGATGCCAGCCTCACCGATTCCGTGACCAACACCGCTGCCCTCAACGACCTGAACACGACCAACACCATGGCGATCAACGTCATCGAGGGTCTGAAGCGGGGCCGTCAGCGCCTGGGAGGTTGATATGACGTTTGCACTCACCGAATCACAAGAGACCCTGTGGCTGATCGCCAACTGGGCCGGACTCGCAGTGGTAGTCGCGGTGGCAGCGCTGCTCACGCTCCTGGTCCTCTTCGTGCGGACCATCGATGAGAGAGTCATGGCGATCAAGGAGACCCTGATCGCGGCCGAAGCCAACACCGCCGACGCTGAGCTCCTCGACACAACGGCCGCCGGGGTCGACCTGGTTCTCGCCGAGGGTCTGGAGCATCATCTCTTCCTGGGACGGGTCCTCGGGAAGGTGCGGTCATGACCGGTCTGGTCGTCTTCACTGTCATCGACATCGTCCTGCTCATCGCAGGCCTGGCGGTCTACCTGTTCATCGTGGGTGGTCAACTGACCCGGATCGCCACCAACCTGGAGGAGTGCAACGACCTGGTGGCACAGATCAACGCAAACGCAGCCTCGATCGAGGGAAACCTGGAGCATGTGAACAGAACCGGTGGTGTGATCGCCGGTGCGCTACCCCTGCTCTACGACATGGCCGAGGGGATCGTCACCGGTGCGACCTACGATCCGGAGAAGGTTCCGGAGCGTGGCCCCGCGGTTCCCGCTTCCGGCTCGCGCCGGTCACGACTGCACGAGGCCGTCGGGTACCACCCCGACTGACGCTCCGGTCCTTCAGTTCCCCTCCGGATCACCCACCGGTGTTCCGGTTCACCCATTCGTGTCCGGGGAGCGACAACATCTGACGAGAATTGCGGCGAGAATCCTGTCAGAGACCGACGTCGAACGGACACACAGTGGACGATGGGCTCGCAGGCTGAACAGAGATCGCGATTCGAGGACATCTGGAACGATCATCGGCTCCAGGTCCTTGCCTACTGTCTTCGACGTGTTCCTGGCCCGGAAGGTGAGGACGCCTGCGCCGAGACGTTTCTCGTGGTCTGGCGTCGTCTCGATGCCGTCCCTCCGCCGCCCCGGACCCTTCTCTTCATCTACGGGATCGCACGCAAGGTCCTCGCCAACCAGGCCCGATCGTTTCATCGTCGCGACCGTCTGAACCAGAAGCTGGCCAACCTGGGGGTATCCCCGCCGGCCGACCCCATGCACCTCGTGGTGCAAGGCGCTGAGGACCAACAGGTCGCGCAGGCTGTGAGACGGCTGAAGCCAACCGATAGGGAGATTGTGCGTCTCGACGCCTGGGAGGAGCTGAGCCGAGAGCAGATCGCCGAGGTCATGGGGTTGACCAGGGCCGCCGTCGACCAGCGAATCCACCGCGCATACCAGAGACTCTCCCGGGCCCTCCAGCCCTTGATCCAGCCAAGCCATTCCCCTCCGGTCGCCGAGGAAGGAGTGACATGACACACGACCAGGTTCGTCAGCTGGTCAGGAGGATCAACCCGATTCCTGATCCCGGCATCCTCGAGAGCGTCGACGTGTCTGTCCTCGACATGGAGAGGAGCATGGAGATGCAAGTCGATGAGCGGCCGACGGCCGAAGAGCGACGGGAACACCGATGGCGCGGACCGGTGGTCGGGATCGCGGCGACCGCGATGGTTGTGATCGGAGCGTTGGTCTACTTCCAAACCGATCAGGATCCAGTGGCGGAACCGGCCCCTAACGCGACCTCCCTTGACGCCGTGGAAGCTTTTGAGCCACTCGCACCCGGGGCCTACTTCGCCGACGCAGGCGAGACGTCGTCGATCCGTGGCACTTTCGTCGTCGAAGGATCCGAATGGCTCGCATGGCCCCCACACGGCACCGAGATGGACAACTCTGTCTCGTTACTAGTTGTCGAGGTCGCGGAGGTGTACACGTCGGTGTGTGATGCGGATAACGCTCTAGTCGCCGCCGGGTCGACCGCGGCGGCTTTGGCCAACCAATTCGCCAGCAACGGTTTCATCGTGCGCGAGCCGGTGGCTCCCGTTACTGCCTTCGGCCACGAGGGGCACAAACTGGTCCTCGAAGTACCAGACGGGTGCTACGACGAACTCTTCCCAGTTTGGAGCGGTGGCGTATTTCAAGGGCGTCACTACCAGGGAGCCGGTCAGGTGGTGGAGTACTGGTTCCTCGACGTCGAGGGCACGCCGGTGATGGTGGAAGCATCCCACTTCTCCGACACCAGCGAGGAGAACGTCGCCGAGTTGCAAGCGGTGCTCGACACCCTGGTCATCACACCCTAGGCGCCGACATCTACCGGCTCCCTGATGGATCCCGATCCGTGGTCAGGGGGCCGGTGGTGCCCGGTGTGTCGTACTCCCCGATCCAGTGCTCCTCCCAAGCCTGGTCGTACTGCTCGGGGTTACAGCCTGGCTTGTAGATCGCGACCAGTTCGCGGACTATCTGCTCACGGTGCGTGGACACTGCCCCGGGCGCCTCCAATATCCCGATATAGAGCTTGAAGCGGTCACCACCCACCCGATCCAGCCAGCAGCCGGCGGCGGGGTGAGCGAATGGGAATCGCTCTTTCGTCAGGTCTTCGGCCTCGCCAACGTGGATCACCCCATACCGCTCAGGGTGTGCCTCGACATCCGGCCGGTAGAACACCGCATAGACGGCGGGTCGGGCCGGGGGTGTCCAACCGGCGAGCAGTCGTGGCCCTTCGAAGGAGTATCCGGCCAACGTCCCCAATCTGATCACCGGTCCTGGCCCTCCGGGATCTCCTCGTACCAATCGGTGGCCGCTTCGTCGACTGCGGTCTCGATGTTCACCACCGGCCATACCGGCAGCCCGGCCCTCGCCGCCGCCTCGCTGAACACGTCGAGAGCCTTTTCGATCGCCCCCTCGCTGGTTGGAGCCTCGACGACCACCTGCGCCCCATAGGAGTTGGTGCCCATCCCACTGGCCACTCCTTGGTGTCCAGCTACCGCATCTGCCAGTTCCACGACCTCGTCGAGTGTGATCTCACGATCGCCTTCTGCCTGGAGCGCAACAGTCCATCTCATCGCAGGGCGGGGATGCTCCGGGCCAACTCCTCGAGACCGGCCAGGTCACGACCCGACATCAGAAGGTCGATGTATGGCTCGGCCACCATCATCCCGAGCGTGTTGGGTCTTTGGTCGGACCCGTTGCCGATGTGGGGGTTGACCCACACGATCCTGTATGACAGCAGCGCCAGACTCTCCATCGCCTTCTCCAGGACCCCAGGTTCACCTCGATCCAGCCCATCCGAGCAGATCACGACTATCGCACCCCTGCTCATGCCTCGACGGCCCCACTGCCTCACGAACGTCTGGATCGACTCACCGATTCTCGTCCCACCCTCCCAGTCGAAGACTGTTCGGGCTGCTCGATCGAGGGCCTCGTCGGGACGACGTCGCTCCAGGGCGGGTGTGATCCGGGTGAGACGGGTGCCGAAGCAGAACACCTCGACCCGGGTGCTTGCCCTCCGGGCCGAGTATGCGAACTGGAGGAGATTCCTCGAGTAGTCCGACATCGACCCCGACACATCGAGGATCAAGACCAACGGTCTCAGCTTCCGCTTTCGCTGCCGCCAGTAGAGCTCCGACGGCTCGCCGTGCTGACGCATCGTGCTGCGGACGGTGCGACGAAGGTCAGGCCGATCGAGTCGAGGCGAGGGGCGAGTCCGTCGCGATCTTCGCCGGGGTGGGATCAACCTCATCTTGTCGATGATCCGTTTCAACGCGGCCAGTTCCTCCTCGGTACACACGGGAAACGACTTGTTACGCCACAGCTCGATGTCAGACGCGTTGAGACCGAGCTTGGCCTCCTCCTCGTCGTGACCCGGCACCCCCGGCTCGGTGGCGGGGATCTCGATCACCGACTCGTTCTCGATCCGCGAACGCTGCCAGGTCTTGCGAACTCGCTCCGGGACTCTCGGGTCGTACCCGAGGAAGAACCTGCGGAACACCCTGTCATAGACGGGGATCTGGTCTCGCTTGGAGAGAAGGGTCGTTCTACCCGCCCAGTAGAGGTCGAGGAGGTCGCCGGGGTCGAGAAGAGCCGTCGCCGCGCAATATGTCACCAACTCGCCAGACCCGATGGTCAGCCCTTCCGACCGAAGATCCCTGCAGAACTCGACAAGCATCTCCACGAACGGCCCGGCATCGGCGATGTCGGCCGTCAGACGGTCAGCGACCATCGGGAACCAGCTGTTCCAGCTGGCCGAGAACCGATTCGAGATCGTCCCGCTCTTTGACAACTGCTCCCAAGGTGTCCTTGACGATCTCACGGTCCAGGTCGGTGGCACCCAGCACATCCAGGGTCGCAACCCAATCGAGAGTCTCCGCTACCCCGGGCGGTTTCGCCAGATCGAGCCCTCGCAGGCGGTTCACTGCCTCGACCACCTTGCGGGCGATGGTCTCGCTGGCTTCGGGGTTTCGGGCAAGCACGATGTCGATCTCGCGCCCGGGCTCGGGATAGGGCACCCAGTGGTAGAGACAGCGGCGTTTCAAGGCGTCATGAAGCTCGCGGGTCCGATTCGACGTGAGGATCACGAGCGGTCTGGTCTCGGCGGCGAGCGTCCCGATCTCGGGGATCGTCACCTGGAAGTCGGACAACAACTCGAGCAAGAACGCCTCGAACTCGTCGTCGGCCCTGTCTATCTCGTCGATGAGAAGCACAACTCGGTCGCCCGCCCGAACTGCGGCGAGTAACGGTCTTTCGATCAGGAACTTGGGCCCGAAGAGCTGATCGACCGAGTCGTCATCGGCGAGCTTCTGCTCGGAAAGCGCCCGAATCTGCAGCATCTGGCGGGCGTAGTCCCACTCATAGAGAGCCTGGTTGGTGTCTATCCCCTCGTAGCACTGCAGTCGGATCAGGTCTCTTTCGAGGACTTCGGCCAGCGCCTTCGCCAGCTCCGTCTTCCCCACGCCCACTTCGCCTTCGAGGAGGAGAGGACGACCCAGCGACATCGCTACGAACACGGCCGTTGCCAGACCACGGTCGGCCAGGTACCCGATGCCGGCAAGCTGCTCGGTCAGCTCGGAAACGGCTGTTGGCCTCGAATCGGGCAGATTGCTCAGCTAGGAGTCCTCGCCGAGCACCAGATCTCGGATGGTGTCCGTCGACTCGACGAGCTTGCCCTCCTTGGCGAGCTGAGCCCGCCATGCCGCGCCGATGTCGACTCCCTCCTCGGCGTACCCGTCGAAGGTGATGCCTTTCATGTTGCGACATGGCTTGGTGGGGCTGCAGTCCTCATCCAACTCGAAGTGCTCGTGGCTGACCATCCACACTGAGTGCAGCATGTCGCCTGAAGTCTCATCTCGGGCGGTCATGTGGGCTCCTTCGGAATCATGGTGTGCTTCTCCCATTGTAATTGGCGATCGCCTCAGCAACGATGGCTACGGCAACTTCGCCAGGGTTCCCAGCCCCGATGTCCAGACCGGCAGGACCGTGGACCCGGCTCAAGTCGGTCACCCCCCTGTAGGCCAGCCAGTCGGCCCGATCGGACTGCATCTTCATGCTGCCCACCGAGCCGATGTAGCCACATTTGCTCTCCAGCGCCGCATTGAGTCCGGCGCCTGCCAGCTCGAGGTCGTGGGCGGCAATCACTACCTTGTCGTGGTCGGAGAGAGTGGCGATCAGCCCGCCAGCCGTGTCGCGATTCGATGTCACCGTTGCCTGCCAGCCCACGAGCGGGGCGAGAGCGGCAAGTGCCTCGGCAATGGGGCCGGCGCCGACGACGACGATACGAGGCACGGCTTCGAACACCGATATGACCTTGTTCTCGATGAGCACCGAACCAGCGGGCCGGTTGGCGAAGAGGTCGCTCACCGACGGATCGGCCTCGGATATGGTCGAGCCGTCATAGACGGCGGAGGAGACGACCTCGTCGTCCTCGAGGTCGATCACCAGAACGAGACGACGCCTGTCGGCAGCGAGGTCCCAGAGTTGGGATGGCAGGGTGTCTGCGGGTGCCATCAGGGCACGAGCCGTCCCGGGGCCCGACAGGTCGAACACGAGAGAATCGACCTGGGTCACCTCGATGACGACCAGCCGGCCCCGGCTGAGCCTCCCTGCGTACTCAGCCAAGGACCCGTCCAGGACACCGCCGAGAACCGAGCCGATCTTCCCGCCACCGGGAGTGAACACAACCGAGTCCGACCAGTCATCGACGGCGAGATCTTCGACGGATACCAGCCAGGCGACGTCGGCCCTGGTCCCTGCCTGAAGACATGCCGAGACTGCCATAGCTATGTCGTACACGGCCGAGACTCTACGGTCAGCCTGCTACATCGCGACGGCCCCACTAGCGTTGACCGGGAGATGAGAAGCCAGCTGGCCCTTCGGAACAAATGGAAGGATGAAGGCAAGGAAGTCGCCGTCGCCACGGTGATCAAGGTCCACGGCAGCGCCCCCCGTCCCGAGGGCTCCAAGTTCATGGTTTCCTCCGCTGGTGACATGGAGGGGTCCGTCAGTGGTGGTTGCGTAGAGAACGACGTGTTCCTCCACGCCCAGGAGGTGATCGAGAGCGGGAAGCCCAAGATGGTCACCTATGGCATCGCCGACGAAGACGCATTCGAGGTCGGCATGTCGTGTGGAGGGACCATCGACGTTTTCATCGAGCCCTGGTGATCGATCCAGACAGGGCGATTCAGGATCTTCTCGACGCCGAGGCGTTCGGGTCGGTGGCCACAGTTGTCGCGGGACCAAGTGTCGGTACCAAGGCAGTCATCGACTTCGACGGCTCGATTCTCGCCGGCACACTCCCCGCCAATGTTTCCGACGACATGATCGAGGACGCGCGAACCCTGATGCGACACGAGCAGCATCGCACACTCGAGTACGGCGACCACGCGGTGTTCTTCGAGACGCTGGCTCCCCCACCCGACTTGCTGATCTTCGGGGCCGTGCACATCGGTCAGGCATTGGCCTCGTTCGGCACTCAGATGGGCTATCGGGTCACGGTCATCGACTCGAGAGCTCCTTTCGTGACAGAGGAGCGGTTCCCGACGGCTGACAAGCTCCTCGTCGGCTGGCCCCGCGATCTGATCGATCAGCTGACCTTCGACCGTCGCACCTGGGTCGTCGTGCTCTCCCATGACCCACGTCACGAAACCCCGCCACTGGAGGCTGCCCTGAAGGCCGAGACCCGGTACATCGGTGCGATGGGAAGCAGACGAACCCACGATCTGCGGGTTGAACGACTCGAGGAACTCGGGTTCAGACAGAACGACATTTCCCGAATCCACTCCCCGGTCGGTCTCGACATCGGAGCTGAGACACCCCAGGAAGTGGCAATCTCGATCCTCGCCGAGATGACGATGGTTCGTTACGGAGTGGGCTCGGGGATATCACTCAAGGGTGTCGAGGGCAGGGTCCACAAACAACGCGGGGACACCTAGGCGGTCGCCATGTTGTTGGAGAGAGACGGTCTTCTCCGCATCCTGGATCAGCGCCTCTCCGACGCCCGTTCGGGTGACGGCTCGCTGGTCCTCGTCGCCGGAGAAGCCGGGGCGGGGAAGACATCTCTGGTCGATGCATTCACCAGGCATCTCGAAGAGGGTGTACTCGTCATCACCGGCGCATGTGACCCTCTGACCACACCACGACCCCTCGGCCCGCTTCACGACTTCGCCTCCGATCCCGGCTCGGGTCTGGGTGACATGGACACGGCGGGGGCCGATCCCTTCGACATGTTCGAGACGGTGTTGGAGCGGCTTCGCCACACGATTCGCCCGATTGTGATGGTGGTCGAAGACGTCCACTGGGCCGATGACGGGACTCTGGATTTCCTCCGGTTCGTGGGAAGGAGGGTCCATGAGTCAAAGGCTTTGGTCATATGCACCTACCGGGACGACGAGGTAGGACCGGATCACCCACTCCGACCCGTCCTCGGCCAACTGATTCCCCTCGACAGCACTCATCGTCTGACGGTGCCCCCGCTCACTCTCGCCGCGGTGCGTACCCTGGCGGCAGATCACGACGCCGACCCGGAGGCTTTGCTCCGGATCACAGAGGGCAACGCCTTCTTCGTGACGGAGATCCTGGCTTCGGGGAATCTCGTCCCGGTGACGGTGCAAGAGGCGGTCCTCTCACGGGTGGCGAGACTCGATCCGAAACCTCGTCTCGTCGTCGAAGCTGTGTCGGTCGCACCCCGTCCGCTCGACGTCCTGTCGGCAACTTCACTCACCGGCGGAGAACTCGTAGATGCAGATGCCGCATTGTCCGCAGGCGTGCTCGTGGGCGACGGAAGGTCTCTGCGTTTCCGTCATGAACTGGCTCGCACGGCTGTCGAAGATTCGTTGCCACCCGCACGCCGTCTCGATCTTCATCTTCGGATGCTCCGCCTGCTCGAGGACGAAGAGCACCCGGACCCGGCGAGGATGGCGCACCATGCGGTGAGGGCCGGAGATGCCAAACGAATCGTTGAATACGCACCGATTGCGGCGACGGAGGCCTCACGGCGAGGCGCGCATCGGGAGGCGGTCTCTTTCCTCAAGGCGGCGATTCCCGAGCTCGAGCGGCTCGAACGCATCAATCAGGCGGCGAAGCTCCTCATCGACCTGGCAAACGAGCTGGCGAAAGTCGACCTCACAGACCAGGCCATGACTTACGTCGACGATGCTCTGGCAATGTTGCCGGGCAGTGAAGATCTCTCCCTGATCGCCATGGGGCTGATCACGAAGTCACGGCTCGATTGGCGACGCAATGCACCCGACAAAGGGTGGGCCGCATTGGAGGAGGCCCGTCGTCTCCTCGAGGGCACGGGGGAGGATGTCGCCCTCTCGGAGATCCACTACCAGGCAGCGTATGCAGCGATGCTCGCTCGCCACGGAGTCAGGGCACGACAGGAATGGGAGGCTGCCAAAGCGACGATGCCGGATCTGGCGCCGGCCGACCTCAAATGGAGGTTGGAAATGCTCGATGGGACCATCGACATCGTTCTCGCCGACTCGCGTTCGGGCTCCGAGAAACTGAATAGATCGATACAAAAGGCGCGGGTCTCCCACGACCAGTCAGCTGTCGCCGACGGACTGTCGATGCTCGGCTCCGGCGGTGGGGAGGCACGTCTCTATGACGAAGCCCTTCCCGCCCTCGATGAGTCGATCGCGCATGGTCTGGACCACGACGAGGACTATTCCGTTGCATACAGCCGGGCCTGGCAAGCCAGGATCGCCCACGAGAGAGGAGAGTGGGATCGAGCAGTCGAACTAGCTGAGCTGGTGTCGGCCACCGCGGGACTGCAGGGGGGCATCGCCGTGCTCACCGCCAGGAGTGCCCTCGGCCGGGTGCGAACACGGCGAGGTGACCCTGGGGCCCTGGAACTACTCGATGCGATGGTCGAGTTGGGTCGACGCCACGAGCTGCAACACGTGTGGAATGCCGTATGCGGCAAGGCCGAATACCACTGGCTGCACGGGTCGGCGGTGGCTGCTCTGGGCGATCTCGCTCCAACCTATGAGCGGGCGCTCGACACCGACAGTGAGTGGGCCCGGGGCGAGGTCGGGTTCTGGATGTGGCGGGTGGGAGCCATCGACAGATCACCTTCTCGGGCTGCCGAGCCGTTCGCCCTACAAATGTCCGGCGACTGGCGCTCGGCGGCCGATGTGTGGAGCGAACTCGGTTGCCCCTACGAGAGCGGCATGGCCCTGGCCGACGGCGATACAGATGCCATGCTCGAGGCGATCGCCATCTTCGACACTCTGGGTGCGGGACCGATGAGTCGCCGCACTCGGGCGGCGCTGAAGGCCGCGGGTGTCGAGTCGGTACCGCGGGGGCCACGGAGTTCGACCCAGGCCAACCCTGGCGGTTTGACCGACCGTCAACTCGACGTGCTCCGACTCATCGGTCGGGGCAAGACCAACGCCGAAATCGCCGAGGAGTTGTACCTGTCGAGGAAGACGGTGGAACACCACGTTTCCGCGGTATTCACAAAGCTCGCCGTCACCAATCGCACCGAGGCCGCGACCAGGGCGGTGGCGGAGTTCGGGGCCGGGGCTGACCAAAGATAGGGGTATCTCCCGATGTGGGGATGCCCGCCTCCTCTTACGTTGCCAGCAGGCCGGAAGTACC
The DNA here is from genome assembly GCA_035711995.1 of Acidimicrobiia bacterium. Classification (GTDB taxonomy): domain Bacteria; phylum Actinomycetota; class Acidimicrobiia; order Spongiisociales; family ZC4RG35; genus JANQRA01. The sequence goes on from DASTBQ010000064.1 coordinate 39,294, forward strand.
GGTCAGAGAGGAGCTCTAAATGCCCCGCTACCTGGTCGAGAGGACGTTCACGGATCGTCTCGAGATCCCGTCGACGGCGCAAGGTCTGAAGGCAATGCACGGAGTGGTTGGCAACAATGCCACAGAGCAGGTGACCTGGGTTCAGTCCTTCGTCACCAGCGACCACGGCAAGACTTTCTGCATCTACGACGGTCCGTCTCCGGAAGCCATACGGCGCGCCGCCGGGCTCAACAGCCTTCCCGTCGACACGATCTCTGAGATCAGCGTCCTCGACCCCTATTTCTACGTTGGAGACGCGTCATGAGGAGAACAACAACGATCGTCATCGCATTGGCCCTCGTCCTCGCGGCCACTCCTGCGATAGCCAGGAGCGTCCAAGCAGACCTGGCTGAGGCTCGGAACGCCACTGCCCGGTTCCACAACGTGGACCACGCAGAGGCCGCCGGATATGGGAGCACCCTCGATGTCCTAGGTTGCTTCGAGAGCGCCGAAGGAGGCATGGGCCTGCACTTCTTGAACGGTTCGCACCTCGAGGATCTGGAACCGAGCGTCACCGAGCCCGAGGCCTTGGTCTACGAGATGGGCGACGATGGATCGCTGGAGCTCGTGGCATTGGAGTACATCGTGCCCAGAGAGCCGTGGGATGCCACCCACACAGAGATGCCGATGCTGTTGGGGCAGATGTTCCACCCGCACCCGGTGCTCCCGCTCTACGTGCTTCACGCATGGATCTGGAAACCGAACCCGGCAGGCATGTTCTTCGACTGGAACCCACGGGTCGGCGACTGCCCGGACGGGGTCCCGGTCTTCGGGGTCGATCTGCCCTGAGAAGAGTCTGAATCGACAGGAGAGGGTCGGAGCGATCACGACCCTCTCCGCGGGTGACGGAACCAGTCTGTGGACAACGACGTTGACAGATCGTGTCCCAACGTCGACCCCCCAGCCCTATTGGTGCCGCCATGCGGTCGATAGTCGTGCCTGGTTGGGGCCAGATCGCGACACCGCGACGGACGGTGGGGCGGGCGCTGGTCTTCTCGACCGGTTTGGCCGGGATCGCGACCCTCACGGTCTTTCTCTTCGTGGAGCCGGTGGAGATCGTGGCCTGGCTCGCCAATCCCGATGTGATTCTCGGGATCATCCTGGCAAACGTGGCGATCCTGCTGGTGCGGCTTCTGTCCACGGAGCATGCCTGGCGTTACCGGGGAGGCTCACGATGGTTCGTCGCCATTTTCCTGGGCATGATCGTGTCGATCCCCCACGTCGCAATCGGATGGGTCGGCATCGAGACGAGGAGTGCGATGACGTCGGTGTTCTCCGAGCCCGCGTTGGTTGCTGCCCCTGCCGAGACCACTACCACTTCGACATCGAGCACCACGACGACAACTGCTCCCATCGAGCTGAGCCCGATTGTCACGACACCTGGTCAATACGTCGCCGATGTCATCGATGCTGCGAAGGCTGCACCCTGGGAGCCGTTCGGCCGGGAACGTCTCAACATCCTCCTGCTCGGCGGTGACGCCGGACCGGGAAGGGTGGGTCTTCGAACCGACACGATGATGGTCGCCTCGATCGACCCGATAACAGGCGACTCGGTACTGGTAGGAGTGCCTCGAAACTTCGGGGGTGTGACTCTGACCGATGGCTCGGAAATCCCGGTGACCCAGCTCGGCCATGTCTATGGATGGGGCTCCAGACACGCTGAGAGATTCCCCGGCCCTGACCCGGGCGCGGCGGCGGTGCGCGATGTGATTGCGAACATCACTGGACTCGAAATAGACCATTACGTGCTCGTCGACCTAACCGGATTCGCCGATGTCGTCGACGCCTTCGGAGGGGTCACGCTCCAAGTCACCGAGGCGATCGACGGTCCTCTCTACGACACGACTACCGGGTCCTACGAGATGGTCAACATCCCCGTTGGGTTGCAGCATCTGGACGGCGCTCACGCCCTCGCCTACTCCCGGGCACGCTACGGGTCGACCGACTACGCACGAATGGGTCGACAGCGATGCGTGCTCGCCACGATGGCCTCCCAGGCCGATCTTCTCACGCTCTTCGGCAGGCTCGGCGATTTGCTCGCCTCCATCGAGGCCAACGTGGACACCGACCTCCCTGCGGATTCGATCCCGGATCTGATCCGACTCACCCCGAGAATCGACGCCGCCACCATCAGGATGATCGGGTTCGACCCGACCTGGGGCACCGGCTCGACGTCAGCGGGGCGAGCGGTCCCGGATCTGGAGAGAATCCGCGAGGCTGTCCGGCGTGTCATCGAGGACCCGGACTCGGCATCCGAACTGGGTGCGACCACGGCTGACGCCGGCTGCTGACGACCTATCGTCTCGGTCGTGACCACTCGCGACGACGAACTACGCGCCGACATACGCCGTCTCGGTAACCAGTTGGGCGATGCATTGGTCCGCCAGCACGGACAGGATCTCCTCGACCTCGTCGAAGAGGTGCGGTCGCTCGGCAAGTCGGCGCGACGAGGCGGAAGCGACACGGCTTCGTCCGACCTCCACACCTTGCTCACCAAGCTCGACACTGCGGACGTCATTCCCCTGGTTCGTGCGTTCACCACCTACTTCTATCTCGCCAACGTCGCCGAACAAGTGCACCGCATCGAGGAGATGGCCAGCGATGACCGATATCTCCGCTCCACCGTCGATCGAATCTTGGAGGCCGGGCTCGATCAGCACCTCGTCGACGAGGTGCTCTCCCGCTTCGAGGTACGCCCTGTGTTCACAGCTCACCCGACCGAGGCAGCCAGACGATCCATCCTGACCAAACGCGGTGACCTCTCGAGTCTGATCACCCGTCGGATGACCACCACCAATCCAGATCAGATCGATCTGATCGACCGGCGCACTGCCGAGCTCATCGATCAGATCTGGCAAACCGATGAGCTGCGCACCGAACGGCCCGAAGTCGTCGATGAAGCCCGCTCCGCGCTCTACTACCTGGTAGCCCTCGCAGAAGACGTGCTCCCCGAGCTGTCCGAGATCATGGCGGTTCAATTCGGTCGTCTCTCCCGGTCAGCTCCCGTACCTCTCCGATTCGGCACATGGGTGGGAGGCGACCGAGACGGCAACCCCGGAGTCACTGCCGACACGACCCTGGAAGCCCTCGCTCTACAACACGACCGCGGCCTCACATTGCTCATCGACAGCGTCGCCGAGCTCAGTGAGGAGCTCTCCATGTCGAGTCAGCTAACCGACCCAGACGACGCCTTGCTCGCGTCGCTGGATCAGGACCGCCAATCCTTACCCGATGTATGGCAGCGGGAGCAGGCGAGGACCGAGGACGCGCCTTACCGTCTCAAGTGCTCCTACGTCCACGCCCGCCTCATCAACACCAGGGCGAGGATCAAGAACGAGTCGCCCCACGTCCCGGGCTACGACTACGCGCACCCGGACGAGCTTCTCGCCGATCTCGATCTGATTGCCGACTCCCTCAAGGGCTCGCGAGGTGAGCTGATCGCCATGGGGGCGGTGGCGCGGGTGCGCCGTTCCGTGGAGATGCTCGGTTTCCAGATGGCGGTGATGGACATCCGACAACACTCGGCTCGTCACACCGCGGCGATCAGCGAGCTGTTCCGCAACATAGGCGTTGACGTCTCAGGGATCGACGCTGACAAACTACGGGACGTCCTGTCGGCTGAACTTGTCGAGCCCCGGCCACTTTCCGGCCCGACTACGACGCTCGACGACGACAACACCGAGACGCTCGCCACTTTCCATGCGATCAGAGAGGCTCACCGTCGATACGGGAGCCAGGTGATCGAGAGCTACATCATCTCGATGACCGAAACTGCCACTCACGTGCTCGAGGCTGCCGTCCTCGCCCGAGAAGCAGGACTGGTCGATCTCGACCGGGGCATCGCCGACGTGGGGTTGGTGCCGCTCGTCGAGACGATCGACGACCTCCGAAGGTCCGGCGAGCTGCTCGACACCCTTCTCAGTGATCCCAACTATCGCCGTCTGGTGGCATTGCGGGGCGACACCCAGGAGGTGATGCTCGGATACTCGGACTCGAACAAGGTGGGTGGGATCACCGCCTCGCAATGGGAGATCTACAAATCACAGCGGGTCATGCGCAGCATCGCCGAGAGCCACGGCGTGACGCTCCGACTATTCCATGGCAGGGGAGGGACCATCGGGCGTGGAGGTGGACCGACACACGCGGCGATCCTCGCCCAGCCCTACGGCACCGTTGACGGAAGCATCAAGATCACAGAACAGGGCGAGGTCATCTCGGAGAAGTACGGCAACCCCGATATCGCCGCCCGCAACCTCGAGTTGATGGTGGCATCGGTCCTGGAGAGCTCGCTTCTCCACCGCACCTCACGACGTTCGAAGGAGACCCTGGATCGGTGGACCGAGGCCATGGACTGCTTCGCCGAGAACGCCTACAGGGCGTATCGAGGTCTAGCCACCGACCCGAGTCTGGTTCCCTACTTCCTTTCCTCGACACCGGTCGAGGAGCTTGGAAAGATGAACATCGGGAGCAGACCCTCCCGTCGCCCCGGAGCCCTGGGGGGTGTCGACGATCTGAGAGCCATTCCGTGGGTTTTCGGATGGACGCAGACCCGTCAGATAGTTCCTGGTTGGTTCGGTGTCGGGTCGGGGCTTCGTGACGCCAGAGCAGCTGGCTTCGGCGACCCGGTGGAGGAAATGGCGGTGGAGTGGAGCTTCATGCGCACGTTCTTGTCCAACGTGGAGATGACCCTGTTCAAGACCGACCTCGACATCTCGGCGTCATACGTGGCTGAGTTGGTAGCACCCGAGCACCGACATCTCCTCGCCCGCATACGCGAAGAGCACGAGATCACGATCGAGGAAGTCCTCGCTCTGCAACGGGAGAGAGAGCTGCTAGAAGAGTCGCCACTGTTGCAGAGGACTCTGGGGGTGAGGGACGTGTACCTCGACCCTATCAACTATCTCCAGGTCTCCCTGCTCTCCCGGAGCCGGGCCGGTCAGGCTTCCCCCGAACTCGATCGGGCCCTGTTGCTCACGGTGAACGGGATCGCGGCCGGCATGCGTAACACCGGCTAGGCACCGGGTTCGTTTCGGACCGTATTCTCGGGTCATGCCGATCACCATCCTGGACCACCCTCTTGCCGGAGACCTGCTCACCATTCTGCGGGACAAGAACACTGAGCCACCGGAGTTCCGTCAGATCGCGGAGCGTCTCGGATACCTGCTGGTGGCAGAGGCCCTCTCTGACATGTCCATCGACGAAGTGGACATCGAGACGCCACTCGAGTCGACGACCGGGACCCAGCTCCATCGCCCGGTGGTCGCCGTGGCGGTCCTACGGGCCGGGCTGGGGCTCCTCCACTCTGTGCTCACCCTCGTGCCCGACGCTGCCATCGGCTTCGCCGGTGTCCAGCGCAACGAGGAAACGGCCGAGCCGATGGAGTACTACACCAAGTTCCCGAACCTGGACCGAGCGCGCGTCCTGATCCTGGAACCGATGCTCGCAACCGGCGGATCGCTGTCGTGGGCTATCAGCAAGGTCAAGGAAAACGGAGCGAAGGACATTGTGGCGTGCTGTGTGGTGGCCGCACCCGAAGGGATCGAGGTCATCGAGAGGGTTCATGCCGACGTGAGGGTCGTGGCAGCGGCTTTGGACCGTGAGCTCGATCCCAACTTCTACATCGCCCCGGGTCTGGGCGATATGGGTGATCGCCTGTTCGGGACACTTTGATCGGGGTCTCGTGACTGCGTTCGAGGACGATGTCATCTCGGTGATTTCATCACTCAGACCTGGTGACGTACTGACCTATGGAGAGGTAGCGGCGGAGGCGGGCTATCCGGGAGCGGCCCGTGCGGTCGGGACGGTCCTGCGCAAATCGGAAGGTCTCCCCTGGTGGCGAGTGGTGGGAGCGGGTGGTCGAATTCGGACCCCTGACCCCGCCCGTCAGATACGACTGCTCACTGATGAAGGCGTGCTGGTGGTGAACAGCCGAGTGGTGGGGTGATTCATTCGAGTACCGCAAATGGCCACCAAGATGGATCAGCCGGGTCAGCCGTCGAGACGGTCGGTCAGATGCACGGCAACGATGTCTCCTTTGGTCTTGCCGATCTTCTTCCTTAGCTCGGCCTTGATCGGGAGCTTGTGGGTACCGTCGCCGATCGCCATGAACGAGCTGGTGAAAGACTCACCATCGATCGTCCCTGACACCCTGACCAAGCCTCTCGTACCGAAGTAGTCGGCGGTCCAGTCGGTCAACACATAGGTCCAGCCTCCTCGCGCCGGGCTCTTCTCCAAGGTCGCGGTGAATTTCTTGTCGATAGCGGTCATCATTCGTCTCCATACATGATCGATCCTGGGGTGGTCAGCTTCTCTCCGGTCTCGAGCCAGGTCTTGAGGCCGGACAGGATCATCGGCCAGCCTCCGTAGAGCTCATCGGGGGCGTCTTCACGGAGCTGGTCGTGGGTGACAGTGAGCCGACAGGAGTCTCCGACCGGCTCGATCTCCCAGGTGACCCGGCTGGTTCCCTGGGCCGCCGCTTCGGGTCCCCATCGGGCGCGCATCGACTGGACCAGTCGGCGGGGACGGTCGACTTCGAGGTTCTCACCGACAACCAGCGGCTCAGGTGAGCCGGGATGGACCTGTTGATAACTCGAGCCCGGTGTCCACTCAGACTCGACATGCGAGCCAAAGTGATACTTGGCCCGAATCTCGGGATCGATGATCGCATCCCACAGCTGCTCCGGATTGGTTCGTATGTAGATCTCGAACACCTTCTCCATTCGTTCCTCCAGATCGTTCTTGAGACCGACGAGGCCGGCGGCCCAGGATTCGGTGTACTTGCTCACCCATCTGTCATGTACCTGCCGGATGGGTACCGGGTTGAGGAAGTGGAGTTTTTCCCGACCACGCCACTTGCTGACCACCAGACCCGCTTCCTCGAGACGCTTGAGATGTTTGGCCACCCCGGGACGTGTCATCTCGAACCTCTCCTCCAGCAACCTCAGCGTCTGACCGTCCTCGACAAAAAGCGCATCCAGCAGTTGTCTTCTCGTCGGGTCGGCCAGGGCACGGAACACCGTCTCCATGGGGAGACAATATGAAACCATATGGTTTCCTGTCAAACCCTGGCCCTCCGTCATCGCAGACTTGACCGACCCCCCCGGTGACCACGACACTTCCCACGATCAAGCACTTCCTCAACACGTACGACTGGTCACTTCCCGAGCTACATGCTCTGCTCGATGATGCCCGCTCTTTTCGCGATTCGCCTCGAACCAAGGATCTCGAAGGCAAGACGATCGCTCTTCTCTTCCTGAACAACTCGTTGCGTACCAGGACATCGTTCGAGGTCGGCGCGTTCCATCTCGGTGGCCACGCGGTGGTCCTCACTCCCTCGGGCGGGATGTGGCCACTCGAGTTCGAGAAGGGTGCGGTGATGCTGGGCGACGCCGAGGAGCACGCCTCCGAGGCGGCGAAGGTCCTCTCCCGCTACTGCGATCTCATTGGCATCAGGGCGTTCCCCAAGTTCGAGAACTGGGAGGAGGACCGCAAGGACTCGATCCTCAATGCCTTCGCCGAGCACGCCGAGGTACCGATCATCAACATGGAGACCATCACCCACCCCTGCCAGGAGTTGGCGATGACGATGGCCCTGCAGGATCACATCGGCGATCTCGTGGGAAAGAAGTTCCTGCTCACGTGGAGCTACCACCCCAAGCCGCTGAACACAGCGGTCGCCAACTCGGCCCTGGTTGCGGCGGCAAAATTCGGCATGGAGGTGACCCTGCTCTGTCCCACCGAGGAGTACGTGCTGGACGATCGATACATGGACATTGCACGCTCCGACGCCGAAGGCAACGGTCGCAGCCTCACAGTCACCCACGACATAGACGAGGCATATGCCGATGCCGACTTCGTCTATGCCAAGAGTTGGGGCGCACTTCCGTACTTCGGCAGGTGGCACGACGAAAAACCGCTGAGGGACCGCTACAAGCACTTCATCGTCGACGAGGCGAAGATGGAGAAGACCGACGGCGCTCTGGTCAGCCACTGTCTCCCGATGCGCCGCAACGTGGTCATGAGCGATGGAGTCTTCGACAGCCCAGGTTGCATCGCCTACGACGAGGCAGAGAACCGACTCCATGTGCAGAAGGCGATCATGAAGCGTCTGGTGGCGGAAGCCTGAGATGGCACGCTCACGCGACACCCGGCAGACGATCGTCCAGCTGCTCTCCAACGTCAGCGACGGCAAGGAGATCCACACCTACTTGCAGCGATTCTCGGAGCTGGAGCGAACCCGGTTCGCCGTGATAAAGATCGGCGGTTCGATTCTGAGGGATCGTCTCGACGAGACCGCCGCGTCCCTGGCTCTCCTCCACACGGTGGGTCTCACCCCGATAGTGATCCACGGTGGTGGTGTCCAGCTCGACCAGAAACTGAAGGAACGTGGTGTAGAGACCGAACGAGTCGGAGGGCTCCGGGTGACCACACCCGAGGTGATAGACGCCGCCCGGGACGTCTTCACAGCCGAGAACATCCGTCTGGTCGAGGCGATCCGTGCCCAGGGGGTCGATGCGCACGGGCTGACCCAAGGGGTGTTCGACGCGGATCTGCTCGACGAAGCGCGGTACGGGCTGGTGGGCGAGCCGATCTCGGTGCACGTCGACTTGCTCCGCTCCATCGTCAGATCCGGAGCCATCCCAATCCTCACCTGTCTCGGTGTGGCGAACGGGGGTCAAATGGTCAACATCAACGCCGACTCAGCCACCCGCATCCTCGTCCACGAAGTGCAGCCGATGAAGATCATCTTTCTGTCGGACACCGGTGGTCTGACAGACGGTGACGGGAATGTCATCGACTCGATAAATCTCGCCACCGACTACGAAGACCTCATGGCAGCCGATTGGGTTCACTCCGGAATGCGGCTCAAGCTCGCCGAGATAAACCGGCTTCTCGAGGACGCTCCGCTGACCACCTCGGTGTCGATCACTACACCATCCGCCCTGGCCCGAGAGCTCTTCACCCACGGCGGCGCCGGGACCCTGGTTCGAATGGGTGAGGCGATTCACCGAATCTCCGACAAAACGGCGATCGACGACAACCGATTGACCTCGCTCATCGAGACCGCATTTGGCGAGTCACTGAACGACGACTGGTGGGACGGAGTCGAACTGCTCAGCGCATACGTGTCGGAGAGTTATCGAGCTGCAGCTGTCCTGGCCGAGCTCGATGAATTCGTTTACCTCGACAAGTTCGCGATCGACGAGACGGCACGTGGTGAAGGGTTGGCCCGCACCGTCTGGGATCACATGATCCGTGACTATCCCAGCCTGGTCTGGCGCTCCAGGTCCGACAACTCATTCAATGTCTTCTACGACAAGGAGTGTGACGGGTTCACAAGGTTGGGCAGCTGGTCCATCTACTGGATCGGGGTCGATGATTTCGAGATAATCGGACGTGCCGTGAAACGTCTCTCCGAAATGCCGGCATCGTTCAAGGGAAGACAGCAATGACCGAGACCTACCGTGTCGGTGTCATCGGGGCAAGAGGGCACACAGGTGCCGAGTTGCTCAGACTTCTCGACGCCCATCCTCATGTCGAAGTCGAGTTTGCCGGCTCCCGGGAGCTGGGTGGGCAACCGGTTCCATCGATCGACGGTCTCGCCTTCGAGAACATCTCACCCGATGAGGTGGCCGGTCGCGACGTCGACGGCGTGTTCCTGGCACTGCCCGACGGGATCGGAGGCCCCTGGGTCGACGTCATCGACCCCGACACGGTGATCGTCGACATTTCGGCTGATCATCGCTTCGACGATTGGGTCTACGGGCTTCCCGAGTTGAACAGGGAGAAGATTGCAGGTGCGCGTCGGATCGCCAACCCGGGCTGTTACGCCACTGCCTTGCAGTTGGCAATCGCACCTTTCGTCGACTTGCTCGACGGTGCACCCACTGTGTTCGGAGTGAGTGGCTACTCAGGCGCCGGCACCACACCCTCGCCGAGAAACGATCCTGACAACCTGATCGACAATCTGATCCCGTACCGGCTGACCGGTCACAACCACGAGCGAGAGGGCACGAAGCAGCTCGGGACGACCGTTCGGTTCATGCCTCACGTCCACCCCGCCTTTCGCGGCCTACTCTGCACCGCTCACATGCCACTTGCCAAGCCCACGAAGACCGCCGAGGCACATGAATTGCTCATCGAGACGTACATCGACGAGCCTCTGGTCGACGTCCAAGAGGAGATCCCAACTCTGAGAGACGGAACGGGAATGATCGGTGTATTGCTGGGTGGGACCACAGTCAGTGACGATGGCCTCGGACTCACCGTGGTTGCAGTCGAAGACAATCTGCTCAAGGGTGCTGCGGTACAGGCGGTTCAGAATTTGAACCTGGCTCTCGGTCTGCCGGAGACGTCGGGGATCCTTTGACTCATCACGCAACCGGGATCACCGTCGTTGGGAGAGGCTCGGCAGATGCAACGCCCGACATGGCCCGGGTCGACCTCGGTGTCTCGGTGCGCGCCGACAAGATGGCCGAAGCCACACTCATCGCCCGCGATCGGGCCGCTGCCCTGATATCGGCACTTCAAGCCAAGGGCATTCCCTCGACGGACATCGCTACGGCGGGCTTCTCGGTATACCCCGAATACGACCACCAGGACGGTCGCCAGCGTCTTCTCGGTTATCGGGTGAACAACGACCTTCAGGTGGTCTTGCGGGACCTGCCCACCTCGGGCGACGTCCTCGACGCTGCTCTCGGCGCGGCGGGAGACGAGTCGACGGTGAACGGCTTCGCTCTGTCGCTCACCGACGACACCCCAGCGAGAGATGCGGCCCGTGAAGCTGCCTGGGAGGACGCAAGAAGACGCGCCGAGCACCTCGCGAGCCTCGCCGGCCGCAGTCTTGGAGCCGTGGTCAGCGTTGTCGAGACCGGCGGCGGTTCACCTCCACCCCGACCGATGATGCGCACGGCGATGGCCGAGAGCACCCCGATCGAACCGGGGACACAGTCGATAACCGTCATCGTCGAGGTGCGTTTCGACCTCGGTTGATCAACCGACCTTGGGAGAAGGCATCTTCGGCGGGGAGGCCGCAGGCCGCTTCTTCAGCTGCTTCAACGCTTCGGCCATTGCCGTGTCCAACTGACGGTCGTCGTCGGAGAAGTAGTCCGACGGACTGTGCACGACTTCGATGTCGGGTTCGACACCGTGGTTCTCCACGCCCCACTCCTTACCACTGAGCCAGAAGGCGTAGCGGGGTTGGGTGATGCCCGTTCCGTCGACCAGGTCGAAGCGCCCGTCGATGCCGACAACGCCACCCCATGTGCGGACACCGACGACCGGGCCTACTCCAACCGCCTGGGAGGCTGCGTTGATGATGTCCCCGTCCGAGCCCGAGAACTCGTTGGCCACCAGAACCACCGGGCCACGTGGAGCCGCGTCGGGGTAACTCCCCGGCTCCTCATAGTGACGTGCCACCGTCCAACCGACCAACTCTTTGCTGATCCTCGCCAGTACGAGCTGGCTCGTATGGCCGCCACGGTTGTAGCGGACGTCGACTATGAGACCCTCACACCGCGCGGCATGACGCAGGTCTCGATGGAGCTGAGCCCAACCCGAGCTCATCATGTCGGGCACGTGCACATAGCCGAGCCGGCCTTTGGATCGCTCGGCAACATAAGCCCGACGAGACGCCACCCAGTCCTGGTAGCGCAGCACTTCCTCGTCGTCCAGCGGAACGACCACGACTCGCCGCTCCTTGCTCTTCCGTCGCAGGGTCAGCTCAACAGGCTTGCCCGCTGCTCCCATCAGCAGGGTCCCCGGGCCAAACGCCGGATCCACAGACTTTCCATCCACCGCGACGATCACGTCCCCCACCCGGGCGTCGACACCCGCAGCCCGCAAAGGTGATCGTGCATCGGGTTCACTCGACTCGCCAGGGAGGATCCGGTCGATCTGCCATCCACGTTTGACAGGGGAGAGGTCCGCCCCGAGCAGCCCCATGCGACGGGTCTTGTCACCGGGTGCCTGGGTTGGCGTCACGTAGGCGTGTGAGGTGTTGAGTTCGCCGACCGTCTCCCAGAGCAGGTCGACCAGGTCGTCGTGGCTCGACACGGTTTCGACCACGGGCCGCCATCTGGCTACCACCCCATCCCAGTCGACGCCATCCATGTCCTCACGCCAATAGTGATCGCGCATGATCCGGGCGTTCTCTTCGAACATCTGAGCCCATTCGACCCGTGGCGTCACCTCGAATCGGAGTCTGCTCAGGTCCACTTTCACCAGACTCGGGTCGTCCTCTTTCGGCTTCTGGTCGGCGGGACTGACGGTCACACCGTCCTTGTACCGGACGACCAGCTTGGTGCCGTCTCCGGAAACGGCATAGGATTCGACCTTGTCGGCGACGGTCTCCACCGAGCGTTTCGGGAACGACCACAAACGCAGTTTGTCAGCCGCCGGTTCGTCACCTACACCCGCCCTCCGACTTCCCAAGACTCCCGTCTCGCCGGACTCCTCGATCCACAGGACGCCGGCCTTACAGGCACGAAGGTCGCGGTAGTCGCCCGACTTGACCGGGAACGGAATGGCACGATCCTCGGCGCCTTCGGCGTCGAGCTCGGGCGACTCTGCGGGCTTGTCGTTGTCCTTGTCACCCTT
>DASTBQ010000065.1:0-5404 GCA_035711995.1 Acidimicrobiia bacterium
GCATGCACGGACGAGTCGCCTACCACCGCGACCCTCAACGTCGGAAGACGAGGATCGCCAAACTCGGCCGAGGGATCGAAGCTCTCCATTTCCGGAGATGGCCTGAGGATTGCGTAGAGGATCTCGGCGACCAGCACACCGACCACCATTGCGACGACACGCGGGAGGAGTCTCCTGACCATCGTCGATATCTTGGCAGCAGACTCCGGTCGTTTAGCCGTTGACGGTGCGCTCGATCCGCTCTCGCAGGCCAAACCGGCTCTTCGGTTCGGTCAGGTCGATGATCGCCCCGATCGAGTCCGAGAAGCTGGACGGGTCGTCGGGGTAGAAGTCGAAGCGCTCGGCTTCGATCGCAAGGCTGAACCTGTAGATGGACGTCCTCTCGGCAGTGATCCGTTCCAAGGGCCACGATCCGAGTTGGATCCGTCCCGCCGAGACTCGGAACCTGCCGTCACTTATGTCGATGAGTACGGAGCTCGGCTCCAACTTTGGTCCCTGTAGCCGCCCGGTGAATTGCGCCATCCCAAGCACCAATCTAGTCGTCTCGAACCCGATGTGAGGAGGGGTCAGTGTCATGAAAGACCCATATGACTAGTCATGGGTGCGATCACGTCGCCGGCCACGGATCTGATCGGAGTCATGAGGTCGATCATCCGGTCGAGCTCACGATCACTGAGTCCCGTGTTGGTGAAGACCTCGTTGACCGCCTCAGTCGCAGGCTCGAGAAGGCGCCGGCCCTTGTCGAGTAGAACTGCGAGCACAACTCTGTTGTCGTCGGTGTCGCTGACCCTCTCGATCAAACCCTCCCGTTCCAGCCGCTTCACTGCACTGGTGACACTGGCTGGGTGGATCTGGAGACGATCACTTATCTTCCCCATTGGCAACCGGCCGAGCCGGGTGAAGCCGAGCAGACGCAATATCTCGAACCTCGAGAAGCTGAGACCAAACGGGGACAGGGCTTCTTCGACCCGATTCTCGAGAATCTGCTGCACCCGGGTGATCGTCGTCACTGCGGCCATACCGGTGGCTGCCTCGTCCCAGCCGTGGTCCACCCACTGTCTGCGGGCTTCGGCTATCGGATCGAGACCTGTGTTCGTCATTTCCTTTGACATCAAAATATCCGGTTCGTATCCTGAAGGCAAGAATGTCCGTGCACCAGCATCAGGAGCAGCCACGGCTGGCCAATCCGGTCAGGTTCGTCACCGCGACCACCCTCTTCGACGGCCACGACGCGTCGATAAACATCTTCCGACGGATCCTGCAGGCGTCCGGAGCCGAGGTGATACATCTCGGTCACAATCGCAGTGGTATCGACATCGTCGACGCTGCCATCCAGGAAGACGCCCACGCCATCGCCGTCACCTCTTATCAGGGTGGGCACATGGAGTTCTACCGGTACCTCGCCGACTTGTTGCGGGAGCGTGACGCCACCCATATCCGCATCTTCGGGGGCGGCGGGGGGACGATCCTTCCCGAGGAGGGTGAGGAGCTGGCCCATCACGGGGTCACCCGCATCTACTCACCCGACGACGGACGGGAGATGGGTCTCACGGGCATGGTCTATGACATGCTGGCCCGGTCCGACTACCCGACCGGTGAGCTCGGCGCAGACTTCGACCTCGACCTTCTTCACACCTCTCATCCCCAGGTCGTGGCCCGGCTCATCTCCGCCGCCGAGAACTTCACCGACAAGTACGCCGAGGTTTGGGAGGCGATCGAGGAGCAGGCGGCCAGATCCTCGGCTCCGGTGATCGGAATAACTGGCACCGGCGGCTCGGGCAAGTCGAGCCTGGTCGACGAGGTGGTCCGTCGGTTCCTCATGGATTTCGAAGACCTCTCCATCGCCATCATCTCGGTCGACCCATCGAAACGCCGATCCGGGGGTGCCTTGCTCGGCGACCGGATCCGGATGAACTCACTACCCCATCACCGCGCCTACATGCGCTCTTTGGCTACCCGGCAGTCCAACCTGGCGTTGTCGCCCCACGTCCGACACGCACTCGACATCGTCAGGGCCGCCGGGTACGACCTGGTGCTCCTGGAGACTTCTGGCATCGGCCAGTCCGACACCGAGATCGTCGACTACTCCGACCACTCGCTGTATGTCATGACTCCCGAGTACGGGGCGGCCACCCAGTTGGAGAAGATCGACATGCTCGATTTCGCCGACATGGTGGCGATCAACAAGGCCGACAAGCAGGGCGCCGACGACGCCCTCCGCGACGTCCGCAAGCAATACAAGCGGAACCATCTCGCCTTCACCGCCGCCGACGACGAACTCCCCGTCTATCTCACCGTCGCCTCTGATTTCAACGATCCCGGCACCAACCGCTTCTACAAGGCGCTCGTCCACCGTCTCGGTCTGGAGTCGTCGCTCGATCTGCCCCTGGACCTGACCGCCAAGCTGCATGTCGTCCCGCCGGAGCGGGCCCGTTATCTCGCTGAGATCGTCGAGGAGATCGCCCGCTACGACGAGTGGGCCCGGCAGCAATCCGAAGTCGCTGAGCGGCTTCACCATCTCACCGCGGCTGAGGTCGATTCCACCGAGGCTCGGGATGCCCTCGACCCGGAGAATCTGAAGCGTCTGGAGCGCTGGGATGGTCTCGTCGCCGAGTATGCGGGCGAAGAGTTCATCTATCACGTCCGGGACCGGGAGATCAGGGTGCCGCTGCACTCCGAGACCCTCTCCCACACCCGGGTGCCGAAGGTCGCCCTGCCCCGCTTCCGGTCATGGGGAGACCGGCTGGAGTGGATGCTTCAGGAGAATGTCCCCGGTGAGTTCCCCTACACCGCAGGAGTGTTCCCGTTCAAACGGGCCAACGAGGACCCGGCCCGAATGTTCGCCGGCGAGGGACCACCCGAACAAACCAACGCCCGGTTCCACTATCTATCCGAGGGAATGACGGCGAAACGGCTGTCCACCGCCTTCGACTCGGTGACCCTCTACGGCGACGACCCTCACGAGCGCCCCGACATCTACGGCAAGGTGGGCAACTCCGGGGTATCCATCGCCACCCTCGACGACGCCAAGAAGCTGTACTCCGGGTTCGACCTCTCCGACCCTGCGACGTCGGTGTCGATGACCATCAACGGCCCCGCCCCGATGATCCTCGCTTTCTTCATGAACGCCGCCATCGACCAGGCCTGTGAGACGTACATCACCGAGCACGACCTCTGGGACGAGGTGGAAGCCAGGATCGACGAGATATACGTCGACCGTCCCCGCCCCAACTATCACGGCGACCTGCCCCGGGGCAGCGACGGGCTCGGCTTGCGTCTCCTCGGAGTCACCGGCGACCAGGTGCTGCCGGCCGACGTCTACCAGCAGTTGAAGACGGAGACCATGTCACGGGTCCGGGGCACGGTGCAGGCCGACATCCTCAAAGAAGACCAGGCCCAGAACACGTGCATCTTTTCCACCGAGTTCGCCCTGCGGATGATGGGTGACATCCAGGAGTACTTCGTGGAGCACGACGTTCGGAACTTCTACTCGGTGTCGATCAGCGGGTATCACATGGCCGAGGCCGGGGCCAACCCGATCACCCAACTCGCCTTCACCCTGGCCAACGGGTTCACCTTCATCGAGAACTACCTGGCCCGGGGGATGGACATCGACGACTTCGCCCCCAACCTCTCGTTCTTCTTCTCCAACGGGATCGACGCCGAGTACGCCGTGATCGGCCGGGTGGCCCGTCGCATCTGGGCCAAGGCGATCAAGCACCGATACGGCGGCAACGAGCGTTCACAGAAGCTGAAGTACCACGTGCAGACCTCGGGCCGGTCCCTTCACGCCCAGGAGATCTCGTTCAACGACATCCGGACGACGCTGCAAGCTCTGTACGCCCTCTACGACAACGCCAACAGCTTGCACACCAACGCCTACGACGAGGCGATCACGACGCCCACGGAGGAGTCGGTGCGCCGTGCCCTCGCCATCCAACTGATCATCAACAAGGAGCTCGGTCTCAACAAGAACGAGAACCCGCTCCAGGGCTCGTTCATCATCGAAGAGCTGACTGACCTGGTCGAGGAGGCGGTCCTAGCCGAGTTCGAAAGACTCAACAGCCGTGGAGGAGTGCTCGGTGCGATGGAGCGGCAATACCAGCGGACGAAGATCCAGGAGGAGTCGCTGTACTACGAGCAGCAGAAAGAGTCGGGCGAGTACCCGATCGTCGGCGTGAACACGTTCCTCTCCAAGGAGGGCTCACCCTTCGAGATCCCCAAGGAGCTGATCCGCTCCTCCACCGAGGACAAGGACCGTCAGATCTCCAACCTCCGTGCTTATCAAGCACGAAACGAGGGAGTTGCGGGGGAGGCCTTGGCGGCGTTGCAGCAGGCCGCGGTCCACGGCGAGAACATCTTCGAACAGCTGATGGAAACTGCCAAGGTCACCTCTCTCGCCCAGATGAGCCAGGCCTTGTATGACGTCGGGGGACAGTATCGACGGAACATGTGAGTCCTGGATCAGGTCCGAGTAGCGTGCGACCATGAGCTTCGATCGTCTTTCGCCCGTATTCCCGGTCCGGGAGATCGATTCAGCGGTCGAGCACTACGAGAGACTCGGATTCTCGATCCGCCGCTATGAAGGAGGGGAGCCGTACGCATTCGCCGAACGTGATGGCATTGAACTCCACCTCTCACAGGTTGATGACCTGAAACCCAAAAGGAACACGACCGCGGTCTATCTATACGTTGACGATGCAGACGCGCTCTATCGGGAATGGGTTCATGCTGGAACGGCCGGCCGTCTCGTCGAGCCGCGAGACACTAGCTACGGGCTGCGAGAGGGAGCTTGTCTCGATCGGGACGCCAATCTCATTCGATTCGGATCTGCAATAGCGAGCGGTGAATCGGGCGCCTGACTTCAGCATCGTGACGGTTCGCGAGGCATCACAGGTCGAATCGCTTGATTCTGCGTCCAGCTGATCTGTCTGCCCCACTGCCTACTCTGAGGGGGGTGACTCCGTCAGGCCCATCACCCCTGGGTCGGTCAGTTGTCCTTGGTCCGGGCCAGCCGACTCCCGAAGCCTGGGGAGCGGCCGACAACTACGTGCTCGACCGTGAGCTGCTTGGCGATGCCGACCAACTAGAGACGACCGTCCACCACCTCACACGTGGCTACGTCAACCGCATCCCGAGCATTTACGTCCTCGGCGTCGACCTCGAGATCCTCAACGCACCGGAAACCAGCGACGCTCCGCCCTACGAACTCGGGGCCGAGTTCACCTTCCTCCGGGAGCGGCTCACCAAGCTGATCTGGCACAACTCCTACGACGCCAGGTCGGGGGAGCTCATCTGGTGGTGGGCGCACAAGGCGGCGGCACGGCTCGACGTCACGGTCGGCGGGCCGGCGGACGTCCTGACCGCGGACGGCACTTCTATCTGGATCGACGGGGGGCCACGA
>DASTBQ010000066.1:0-16479 GCA_035711995.1 Acidimicrobiia bacterium
ACCTGGGAACGCACGGTCTGCCATTTGGTGGCGCCAAGACTCAGCCCGGCCTGACGCAAGGAGTCCGGAACCGCCTTCAGGGCCTCCTGGGATGCGATGATCACAACGGGCAAAGTGAGCAGACCGAGAGTCAGCCCGGCAGACAGGATCGACCTGCCGTTCTCTCCTTGCACTCCGAAGAGTGCTCCGGAAGTGAGCGGCTCGAGCACACGCACGAATACGGCCAGACCGAGCATCCCATAGACGATCGAAGGAACGCCCGCGAGGTTGTTGATGTTGGTCTGCACCAGGTCGTTGAACCGGGACGGCTTGGCAAACTCGACGAGGTAGATCGCGGCCCCTACCCCCACGGGCACTGCGAAGAGAACGGTGATCAGGACCAACCAGGCAGATCCGAGGATGGCGGTGCGGATACCGGCGAGCTCGGGGGTCGCGTGGGCCGAGCTGGTTATGAACGTCCAGTTGAACCAGGCTCGCCACTCGATCCTTGCCTGGTCCTCGGTGTAGTCGCCATACCGGCCGGTAGCGAAGCCTTCGGCGACCTCCTGCTGGAACACTTCGGGGTCGAGCAGGGAGGGCACCAGAGGGTAAGACGCGATCACATCGGGGGCGATGACCCTTTCGTTCACCAACTGCAGGACGTCGGAAGCGCTTCTCGGGCCCTTGTTACAGCCAGCCGGGGGCTCGTCGGAAGAGCAGATCTCGATCCAGGTGCTCTCGTCTTCGAAGACGAGACGATCCTCGTAGAACCGCTGTTCCCGCTCCAGTCTCCTCCCCACACCGCTCGAGACGTTGGCGGCCAGGAGATCGACCAGCTCGTCGTATGACAGGTCGCCGAGAGTCGTGGTCCCTGGATCGTATCCGAGATCGGCGACCACTTGCTCGGGGTCGTTCTGGTTGACCACGGCGGTGAGCCCGAACGAGTCGTTGATGATCGTGTAGAGGAGCGTCGCCAGTGCCAGGACCGCGATCGTGAGCATCAGGAGACAGAACATCTGAAAGCCGGTGGCGCGCCGTCGACGACCTTTCAAATGGTCGTGATACTCCTGGTCGGAGGGAAAGAGCTCCTCGACCGGACGCTCCGGCGCTGCGACGCTCATTCGTACACCTGTCGGAATCTCTTGACGAAGCGACGGCTCAGAGAGTTGAGCCCGAGAGTCATCACGAACAGCGCGAGCCCGATGGCGAAGATCGAGTTGTAGTCGATGGTGTTGTATGCGATGTCGCCACTTGCGGTGACCGCGATGTACCCGGTCATCGCCTGTGCGGGTGTGAACGGGTTGAGGATATGAGCGAAGATCGGGTCACCCCACGAGAAGTTTCGAGGAGCCGCACCCGAAGCCAGGGTGACGACCATCGTCTCGCCCACGGCGCGTGACATCGCCACCACCACGCCGGCGGCGATCCCGGAGAGAGCGGCAGGGACCACGATGCGCAGAGACACTTCCATCCTGGACGCACCGAGGCCGTAGGCCGCTTGACGAAGGGAGTCGGGAACTGCCCTCAGGGCATCCTCGGAAAGTGAGCTGATCAAGGGGACGATCAGGATGCCCACCACGATCCCGGCAGAAAGTACGTTGAAGAAGCCGACCGTGCCCCCGCCGAAAGTCGAGCGAAGGAGCGGTGTGACAAAGGTGAGGGCAAAGAAGCCGTAGACGACCGTGGGGATGCCGACGAGGACTTCGAGCACCGGCTTGAAGAACCCACGAACCTTGGGGCTGGCATATTCGGACAGATAGATGGCGGCGGCCAGACCGATCGGGACTGCCACCAGGATCGCGATCAGACTGATCAGAACCGTGCCGAGGATCAGAGGAAGGACTCCGAACACTCCGGCTTGTGGCTGCCAGACCGTATGAGTGAAGAACTCGACTACCGAGACGCTCTCGTCCTGGAAGAAGAGAAGCGACTCCTTGCCCAACTCGTAGAGGATGCCGAGTGTGGTGACGATCGACAGGAAGCCACAGAAGAACAGGAAGGCGCGGATCGCGACTTCTCCCGGGCGGGCACGCTTCTTCAAGGAAGGTGCCGTCACCGGGATCTTCTCCTGTTGTGTCGTCATCCTGGCCTCATCCGGCATTGTCGCTCTCGCGTCGGCGGAACCCGGTCACCCATGGGAGACAACCGGGTTCCACCGAGATTTCTGGTCAGCAGCAGCTACCAGCCTGCCGCTTCCTTGATGTGATCTGCTGCGGATTGGAGCGCATCAGCCGGCGCCGGGAAGTAGCCCACGTCGCTGATCACGTCGTTCACGTTGTTCAGGTAGAACGCGATGAACTCGGCGATTTGCGGCTTGGCCTCGATAGCTGCCTGCGAGGTGTACATGTACAGCGGGCGTGAGATCGGGTAGGTGTTGTCGTCCACCGATTCGGCACTTGGGCTGACTCCATCTACGGCGACCGCAACCAGTACGTCCTGGTTCTCCTGGTAGTAGGCATATCCGAAATACCCGATGGCGCAGGTCGTGGATGTATCACCCTCGACACACCCGTCCTCGGCAACACCCTGGACTGTGAGGTTGTCGTCTTCACCCACGATGTTGACCGGCAACCCCGCTTCGAGAATGGGCGATGGCTCCTCGGCGTCGAATTCCTCGGGGAAGACGATCTCGTTGAAGTAGTCGAACGTCCCGGAGTCGGCCCCCGGCGAGTACGCAGCGATCGGGTGTGCCGGGAAGTCAGGGTTGACGTCCGCCCAGGTCGCGCCGGCCGGGAGCGAGAAGGCGGTGGCGATCTCCTCGAGGGTCAACTCGGTTGCAAACGTGTTGCCCGGGCTGATGACCACCGAGAGGGCGTCGGTCCCGACCCGGATGTCGATGGGCTCACCACCCCACGTCTCTGTGCAGGCTGCGAACTCTTCCTCGTCGATGGCACGCGACGAGTTGGCGATGTCAGAGGCACCCTCGACGCAGAAACGCTCGAGCCCACCACCCGATCCGATGGAGGCGATTTCATAGGCCGGGCCGCCCTCGTCCTCCCAGAGTGTCTGCACAGCCACCGACAACGGAAACACCGTCGATGAGCCGGCGATGTCCAATGTGACGGAGCCGTCCACGTCGATCGGGTCGATGATCGGGAGACCCAAGTCGCTGTTCTCTCCGTCCGTGCCTCCGGTGGTGTCGGTCATCTCTCCTGTCGTGCCGGGTTCATCTGGACCCGCGGTGGTAGTCACCTCTGCTCCGGTGGTGTCCGTGGAGTCCCCGCTACCACACGCGGCGAGCACCAATGCCAATACGGCGAAAAGGGCCGCCAGGCTTCGCATCTTCATTCCCGTTCATCTCCTTGTTCGATCGGGTTCCCTCCCAGGGATGCGAACGACAAGGTATGGATTGCGATTTACCTCCCGGCAATGTCGAGATGAACGGGAGATGAATTAGAA
Source organism: Acidimicrobiia bacterium (assembly GCA_035711995.1). Lineage (GTDB taxonomy): Bacteria > Actinomycetota > Acidimicrobiia > Spongiisociales > ZC4RG35 > JANQRA01. The sequence continues at coordinate 3,379 of DASTBQ010000066.1, forward strand.
AACTGCGTTCAGAGGTGCGCGGAGGCCCTGGCGAGGGCGAGTCTCTGCAACTCGAGGTGGGTGTCGACCTCTGCGTTTCCGTGGATCCGAGCCCAGGAACGATCGGTTCTGAGCTCCCAGGCGAGGGTGTCGTCGGCGAAGTTGACGTCGAGGATCTCGTCGAGACGGAACTGCAGGTCGGGGTCGGCGACCGAGGCCAGCGTCTCCACCCTCCGGTCGAGGTTGCGGGGCATCATGTCGGCGGATCCGTAGTAGTACTCCCGCTTCCTTCCGCGGGCCCCGAAGCGATAGATCCGGGAGTGCTCCAGATATCGTCCGACGATCGACCGGACCCTGATGTTCTCGGAGAGCCCGGGTACACCGGGAACCAGACAGCAGATCCCACGAACACAGAGGTCTATTCGAGCCCCGGCCTGGGAGGCTCGGTACAAGGACTCGATGATCCCAGCATCGACCAGCGAGTTCATCTTCATGGTCACCTGTCCCCCGGGTCGGGCCGCTTGGGCCTCGATCAGTTCGACTATTCGATTCCTCACCCCGTTCGGTGAAACAGCCAACGACCGGTAGCGGGTCTGGCGGCTGTACCCGGTGAGGTAGTTGAAGAGGTCGGAGAGGTCTGAGCCGAGGTCGGGATCAGCGGTGAAGACCCCCACGTCCTCGTAGATTCTCGCCGTGTTCTCGTTGTAGTTGCCGGTGCCGAGATGGGCGTAGCGGACGACGCGGTCACCCTCCCTACGCATCACCAGGGCGATCTTGGTGTGGGTCTTCAGACCAACAACCCCGTACATCACGTGGACGCCGACATCCTCGAGACGTTGGGCCCACTCGATGTTGCGTTCCTCGTCGAATCTCGCCTTGAGCTCGACCATCGCCACCACTTGCTTGCCCCGCTCGGCGGCGTCGATGAGAGACTGCATTATCTGGCTGTCCCGGTTGGTGCGATAGAGGGTCATCTTGATTGCGAGGACGTCGGGATCGCGAGCAGCGCGGGCCACGAACGCCTCCACCGTCGTAGCGAACGAGTCGTACGGGTGATGGGCGATCAGGTCGCCCTGTCTCATCACCTCGAAGAAGTCGACAGAGTCACTGCCGCCCGGTGAGAGCCGTGGCGGAGTGATCCCAGTGAAGACGTCGAACTTGAGCTCGGGGCGATCGAGGTCGAAGACACCCCAGAGACCGGCGAGATCGAGCGGGCCATCGACCCTGAAGACGTCGTCTTCGGTGGCGCCCATCTCTCTCATCAACAGTTCGAGAACGTCATCGGGCATGTCGGGGTGGATCTCGAGCCGTACCACCCGGCCGAACCGCCTCTGAGTCAACTCGGACTCGATGTTGAGCAGCAGGTCCCCGCCCTCGTCCTCCTCGACCTCGAAGTCGGCGTTGCGGGTGACCCTGAACACATGGTGGCCGAGCACTTCCATACCGGGGAACAGAGAGTCCAGATGTGCAGCGATGACTTCCTCGAGGGGTACGAAACGCTCACCATCGGGGAGGACGACGAAGCGGGGGAGCACCGGTGGGATCTTCACCCTGGCGAACCGAGTGAGAGTGGTCTCGGGGTTCCTCACGAAGATCGCGAGGTTCAAAGACAGGTTCGAGATGTAGGGAAACGGGTGCGACGGGTCGACCGCCAATGGTGTGACCACGGGAAACACCAATTCGGCGAACTGCCGGTCCAGGAACTGGCGGTCATCCTCGTCGAGGGTCGAGTAGTCGCTGAACACGATCCCCTCGGTTGCCAGGGCCGGCGCGATCTCTGAGAGGAATCGCTTCGAGATCTCCTGGTACTGGATGTCGACTTCGCTCCGGATGGCGGCCAACTGCTGACCGGGCGTCAGGCCGTCGGGGGTTGCGGAGCGAAGACCGTGGGCCACTTGTTCTTTGAGACCGGCAACACGGACCTGGAAGAACTCGTCGAGATTCGATGACCAAATGGCAAGGAACTTCGCCTTCTCCAACAGTGGGAAGTCCTCACGACCGGTCAAAGAGAAGACGCGTCTGTTGAAGTCGAGCCAAGACAGCTCGCGATTTATATATGTCTCCGGTGTGATCAGCTCCATCGGCTCAGACATCATCGTCGGCCTTCTTTACCTGATGGTTAATGAGTTCCGCCAAGACCGCCGATCAGAAACGCCTCGACGACCCCGGTCACTTCCCGAAGTCTCGAGTCGTCTTCGATCAAGACGCGGGCGGCCGACATGATCGTGTCCTGGATCAGCCGCCCGGCCAAGTAGCCGGGAATCTCAACAAAGACGCCCTCCCGGACACCCCTGGCGTAGACCGAGGCGAGTTCGGTGGCGAGTTGTGCGTGCGACCTCATGATGCGCTGCTGTGCATCGATGCCCATTCGGCCCACCTCACGGTGGAGGATCACACCGAACACGCGGTCAGTGGCGACGAACTCGACAGTCCTGGAAGCCAGCCTGGCGAGATGCTCCGTGGTGCCCAATCCCGCGGGGACCGATGCGATCAGGTCGGCTATCACGCCGGGAAGCTTCTCCTCGACCAGGGATGCGATCACGTCGTCACGGTCGTCGAAGTAGTCGTAGAACGTCGTTCTTCCCACACCTGCGCCCAGCGCTATCTCCGCGAGCGGCACTTCGGCGGTACCAGCGTCGTCGATGACCCGCCACGCCGCGTCGAGCAGGGCCTGTCGCGTGAGCTCCTTATGCTCGTCGATGGAGGCAGCGCGGATCTTCGGCATCACGCAAGCGTATCCAGCTGGAACCGAAATCACTCCTCTCGACTCGTTTTGCGAGCCTCCGGTCTCACCGCGAATATGACCAGGTGAGCTCAGGGCCGATAAACATCGCCACCGAGCTGGTGACGGATTGGAGGGCCCGTGCCGCCTGCTCCGGCTACCCGAACACCTTGTTCTTCCCGGCGTCCGACCACCCCGACGAACCCTCGGTGGCGAAAGCCAAGGAAATCTGCGCGGTCTGCCCGGTGGTTTCCGATTGCCTCGAATACGCGCTGGAGACCAATCAGAGATCAGGCATCTGGGGCGGGACCTCGGAACGGGAACGCAAATCCCTCCGCCGCAAGTGGCTGGCCGAGAGACGTCGCAGCGCCTGAACCCTCCTATTTGCCAACCCCGGGTTCGTCGGGTCAGATATGACTGAAATCTGCTCGAGAATCTCATTCGATAGGCGTGGATAGATGAGCAAGCAGTCCGACTATGTGATGCGTACCGTCGAGGAACGGGGGATCAGATTCATCCGTCTCTGGTTCACCGACGTCCTCGGTTTCCTGAAATCGGTGGCGATCAGTCCCGCCGAACTCGAGGTCGCCTTCGAGGAAGGGATGACGTTCGACGGGTCGTCGATCGACGGGTATGCCCGCATCCAGGAAGCCGACATGCTGGCGAAGCCGGATCCGACCACCTTCGCCGTACTGCCATGGCGCACCGAACAGCAGGTCGCTCGGATGTTCTGCGACATCTACACGCCAGACGGTGAGCCGTTCTCCGGGGATCCGCGCACGGTTCTCAAACGGAATCTGGAGGCTGCGTCGGAGATGGGATACACCTTCTACACGGCCCCTGAGCTCGAGTTCTTCTACTTCGCCGACTCGGGTCCCAAGCCGAAAGTCCTCGACCACGGTGGATACTTCGACCTCACCCCACTCGACGTCGCCCAGGAATATCGGCGGAAGACGATCAACGCACTCGAACAACTCGGCATCCCGATCGAGCACTCCCATCACGAGGTCGCACCGAGCCAGCACGAGATCATCGCCCGTTACACCGACGCGCTGACCATGGCGGACAACATCATGACGTCACGACTCACCGTCAAGGAGGTGGCGCTGCAATCTGGGATCTATGCCACATTCATGCCAAAGCCACTCGAAAACCACGACGGGTCGGGGATGCACCTCCACCTCTCCCTCTTCGAGGGTGACACCAACGCTTTTCACGAGCCCGGAACCCAGGGACAGTTGTCCAAGGTGGGTGAGGCGTTCATCGCCGGTCTGCTCAAGCACGCCGCCGAGATGACGGCAATCACGAATCAGTGGGTCAACTCCTACAAGAGACTCGTGGGGGGTTTCGATGCACCCGTCTACATGTCTTGGGCCCGGAACAACCAGTCGGCACTGGTACGCGTTCCTTCGGTGAAGAAGGGCAAACCGTCTTCGGTGCGGGTCGAATACCGCGCCGCCGACGCGGCGTGCAACCCCTATCTGGCTCTGTCAGTGATCCTGGCGGCAGGTCTGGCCGGCATCAAGGAGGGGTACGAACTGCCCCCGGAAATCTCAGCGGATGTCCATCAGATGACCACGGCGGAGCGTGCCGCAGTTGGTGCCAAACGGCTGCCCGACACAATGGCGGCTGCCCTCGACCTGATGGAGGAGTCCGATCTCGTCGCCGAGGCACTCGGGGAACACGTGTTCAGCTGGTTCCTGCGCAACAAGAGAGCCGAATGGGAGCGTTATCAGCACCATGTCTCCCGCTTCGAATTGAAGACCTATCTCCCCATCTTGTGAGTGCGGCCGTCTACCCAGAAATCTGCTCGGAGGACCTCTCCGACGCACTTGCCCTCGCCGGGCTGGCGGTGACTCCCGTAACCGAGATCAGCGCAGAGAACCCGACCATCAGAGACGCCGACTTGCTCGTCGTCGAGCTGGGACACGGAGTGCTCCGTCAACTCCGTGAGATCAGCCGGATCGAGGAGACCTACGGAATCCCGGTCATGATCGTGGCATTGACCGAGCACCTGGCCCTCGTCGAGAGCAGTGCAACCGGCGCCGAGTTCGTGATCGCACCCATAGACCCGGTCGAGTTCCGGATTCGGGTCAGACGTCTCGTTCGCGTCGGTGAGGTGGACGCACTGCTCACCTTCAAGGACCTGGAGCTGAACCCGCTCAACTATCAGGCGACCCTTGCCGGTGCTCCCATGGACCTGACGTTCATGGAGTACGAACTGCTCCGGTTCCTCGTCGAGAACCCGGTACGGGTGTGGTCCCGTGAGCAGCTCCTCTCCAAGGTCTGGGGTTACGAGTATTACGGCGGGGCTCGCACTGTCGACGTCCACATTCGCCGTCTGCGGGCAAAACTCGGCGAGGAACGCGCCTCCTGGATCACCACGGTCCGCTCGGTCGGGTACCGCTGGGGGTAGTTCTGATGTCCAGGTGAGCCGGCCAGAACGGACCACTTGCACGCTGATCGGTCGTTGACCACGTCCTCGTCTCGACCGGCATCACGAATCCACGGTCGGAATGCACAGCAGACACCCAACCGGACTACCCGTGGCACAATCCGGGTATGGGTTTTCGTACGGATCAAGTGCATGCCGGGGTAGTGCCGGATGCTGAGACAGGGGCGATTCTCACCCCGATCTACCAGTCCACTACGTTCGTCCAGGACTCGGTGGACTCCTACATGGGGAAGGGCTACTCATACGCCCGGGCCGGTAATCCGACGGTGCGGGCCCTCGAGGAGAAGCTGACCGCGCTCGAGGGTGGTGTCGACACAACCGCCTACGGGTCGGGAATGGCGGCGACCGTCGCCATCTTCCTTGCCCTCCTCGAAGCCGGAGACCACGTCGTGATCGCCGACGTCGTGTACGGGGGCACCTATCGCTTCGCTGACCAGTTCCTCCGCAGATTTGGAGTCGAGATCAGCTTCGTTGACACATCTGACACCGACGCCGTAGCCGGTGCCTTTCGGGAAAACACCAAGCTCGTGCTCACGGAGAGTCCGGCGAACCCGACTCTGAAGGTGACCGATCTAGCCGCTGTGTCTGCGGTGTGCTCGGAGCATGGAGCGCTTCACGTGACCGACAACACATTTCTCACCCCCTACTACCAGAGACCTTTCGAATTGGGGGCAGACGTGATAATTCACTCGACCACCAAATTCCTGGACGGTCACAACGCGACCCTGGGTGGGGCGGTGGTGGTCAACGATCCGGAGCTACAGGAGAAGATGGCCTTTGCCCGGATCGCCGCAGGTCTGGTGATGTCCCCGATGGTGGCATGGCTCACGCTCCAGGGCACGAAGACGCTCAGCGTCAGAATGGATGCGCAGTCGGCTAATGCCCTCACCATCGCTGAGCATCTCGCCAGCCACTCCAAGGTCGACTACGTGAACTACCCGGGGCTGGCGAGTCACCCCCAACACGTGCTCTCCGGGAAGCAGGCCACCGGCTACGGGGCGATGGTCTGCTTCGAGGTCCATGGTGGCGCCGATGCGGGTAAGCGGCTCATGGACTCGATCGAGTTGTGGAGCCTGGCGGAGAACCTGGGGTCGGTGGAGTCGCTGATCACCCATCCTGTGACCATGACCCACGCAGCGGTGCCCCGTGACGAGCGCATCGCAGCAGGGATCACCGACGGTCTGGTGAGGCTCTCCGTCGGTCTCGAGGACGTCGAAGACCTCATTGGCGCCCTGGACCGAGCCCTCGAACAAGTTTGATCTACGCCCGCGCCCTGACCAGCGTGTCCCGGGCGTAGGCGATGTCCCCGTCGACCTCCACCGGACGTCTCGCGATCCCGCCTTCGATGACACGCAAGTCGCCGAGCCACTCCAGGATCAGGTCCAGTTCCCAGAGGATCTCGGGCACCTGGGGCCCACCGACACCTTCGTCGAGGTTGGAGATGTCGTGACCCACCATGAACAGCTCCCCACCCGGCGACAGCCAAGTACCCGCCTTGCGAACCAGATCTGATAGCGGCTCCGCCTCCACCTGGAGGTAGGCGATGAGAACCAGGTCCTGGGACTCGGCCGGCTCCCATGTGAAGACGTCGGCTTCGATGAAGTCGACCTCGTCGGAGCGTCTCTTCCCTCGCTCTAGGGCCACCGACGAGAAGTCGACCGCGGTCATCTCCCATCCCAGCGAGGCAAGCCAGATTGCGTTCCGGCCTTCCCCACAGCCGACGTCGAGACCCCGGCCCGGCTCGGCATCTTCGAGACGGTCTTCCACGAACACGTTCGGACCGGCGGACCAGAGGAGGTCGGCCTCCCGGTAACGGTCGTTCCAAGCGGACGCTTCCAAGATCAGCCGAACTCGATGCCCTGAGCCAACGGCAGGTCGTCACCCCAGTTGATCGTGGTGGTCTGTCTCCGCATGTAGGCCTTCCATGCGTCAGAACCCGCCTCGCGGCCTCCACCGGTCTCTTTCTCACCACCAAACGCACCACCGATCTCGGCGCCCGAGGTCCCGATGTTCACATTGGCGATGCCACAGTCAGACCCTGTGGTGCTGAGGAACCGTTCTGCATTCTTGAGGGACTCGGTGAAGATCGCCGAGGAGAGACCCTGGGTCACCCCATTCTGAATGGATATCGCCTCGTCGAGCGTGTCGAACTCGATGACCCACAGGATGGGTGCGAAAGTCTCGTCCTGTGTGATGGAGGCCTCCTTGGGAACCTTGACGATGGTGGGCTCGACGAAGTAGCCATCTCGATCGAGTCGGTTTCCCCCGGTGACTACCTCCCCTCCCTGCTCCCTTGCGATCCCGATCGCATCCATCATCTGAGTTATCGCAGACTCGGAGACCAGGGGTCCCATCAGCGTTCCCTCCTCGAGGGGGTCGCCGATCACGACCTGTCCGTACGCCTCGACGAGACGGGACACCAGCTTGTCTGCGATGGCACGATGGACCACGAGGCGACGAAGACTTGTGCAACGCTGTCCGGAGGTTCCGACAGCCGAGAACAAGACAGCTCGCACGGCCAAGTCGAGGTCGGAGTCGTCCATCACGATCACTGCGTTGTTCCCACCCAGCTCGAGAATCGTCCTGCCCATTCGTTGTGCGACCGCGGGGCCGACTATCCGACCCATGGCGCATGACCCGGTTGCCGAGATCAAAGGGATCCGCGTATCGGCGTTCATCGCGGTGCCCACGGTCTTTCCGTCACCGACGGCCAGGTTGAAGACCCCTTCGAACCCCGAACCGGCCATCGCCCGTTGCGCGATTCGAGTCACTGCGATCGCGGTGAGCGGCGTGGACTCCGAGGGTTTCCAGATCACGGTGTCGCCACAGACCGCGGCGATAGCCGCGTTCCAGGACCAGACAGCCACCGGGAAGTTGAATGCGGTTATCACCCCGATGGGGCCCAGCGGATGCCAGTGCTCGTACATGCGATGGTTGGGCCGCTCCGAGGCCATCGTGTTGCCGTACAACTGACGGGAGAGACCTACCGCGAAGTCGCAGATGTCGACCATCTCCTGAACCTCACCGATGCCCTCAGGGAGAATCTTTCCCATCTCCAGGCTGACCAACGCCCCAAGCGGCTCGATGTTCTCCCTCAGGGCGTTCCCGATCAGTCGGACGTACTCCCCTCGTTTCGGAGCGGGTAGGGATCGCCATCGCTGAAAGGCCTCGACCGAAGTAGCCACAACCAGCTCGTAGTCCTCGCTCGAAGCCATGGTCACTGTCGCTATAGACCGACCGGTCGTGGGATTCAGGACCTCGATGGTCTCGCCTGTCGCCTCCAGCCAATCCCCGGCGGAGCAGACCCCGGAGTTGTGGTTGTCGAGACCCAGTGCCTCGAAGATCTCTGCCTGGTTCATCTCGCCGCCACCACCTCGATCTCGACGAGATACCCCCCAGGGAGAGCTCCGGCCTGAACTGCGGTGCGAGCCGGGTAGGGACTGCCGAAGTAGGACCGATACACGTCGTTGACCGTGGCGAAGTCGGCGATATCGGCGAGGAAGACCGTCGCTTTGACGATGTCGTCGTAGCCGAGACCCACGTCCGACAGGATCGCACCGATGTTCGCCATCACCTGATGGGTCTGGGCGGATACGTCGTCGGGAGCACGCTCCCCGCTCTCCGGGACGAGACCAACCTGTCCTGACAGGAAGACGAGCCCGCCGGCTTCCGTCGCGGGCGAGTAAGCGGCCAACGAAGCCGGGGCGGACGGTGTATCGAGAACTTTCTTCGGCAAGATCGATCCTCCCGGATCTGCAGCCCCTGAGCGTACCCAGAAAAGTGAAAGACCCGGCCGGAGCCGGGTCTTTCTTGCGAGTCTCTGACCCGCGTGCAAGCCGCTGAGAAGGGACTCAGCTGAACGAGTTGCCGCAGCCGCAGCTACGGGTGACGTTGGGGTTATCGATGGCGAACCCCGCGCCCATCAGGCCTTCCTTGTAGTCGAGCGTGGCACCGCGCACCATCTCGGCGCTCTGTGGGTCGACCAGCACACGTACGTCATCGAATTCCTCGACGATGTCAGACTCGTCGACCTCCGCGTCGAAGTACATCTCGTACGAGAAGCCGGAGCACCCGCCAGGCCGGACTGCCATACGCAGGGCGAGACCGCTCTCGTCCTCGCCGGCGATCAGCTCGCGCACCTTGGCGACAGCCGAGTCGGTCAGGTTCACGGTCTTCTGCGGCTGGGCTGACTTGATCGTGAGAATCTGTGTCATGGGCTCCTACCTGTGTTCCTCCACCATGTTAACGCCAGTCGGGGGCTTCACCATTCCCCTATCTCCACGAGCCAAATTACCCTTGGGTTCATGCCCTCCGTGACCAAAGACCAGGTGATGAAGACCCTGGAAGGGGTGCGTGACCCAGAGCTGAGCGGCAACGTCGTCGAACTCGGCATGATCACCGACGTCACGATCGACGGCTCCACCGTCGACATCGGTCTCGCCCTCACCATCGCCGAGTGCCCGATGCGTAGTCAGCTCGAGACCGACACCCGACGCCGGGTCCAGGCGATGCCCGGTGTCGACTCGGTGAATGTCAGGACCACCGCGATGACCAAGCGGCAGCGTGCAGAGCTCATGTCTGTCGCCCGCCACAGAGCCCGGGAGAACGCCGAGCCGACCCAGGTGGGGTCCACGACCCGGGTCGTGGCGATCGCCTCGGGAAAGGGTGGGGTTGGCAAGTCATCGATGGCGGTCAATCTGGCTGCGGGTCTGGTGGCCGAAGACTTCAAGGTCGGTCTTCTCGACGCAGACATCTGGGGTTTCTCGGTCCCGAGGATGATCGGAGCCCGGGGAAAGCTCGAAGCAAATGCCGACTCTCGACTCATCGAGCCTGTGATCGCGCATGGCGTCAGGGTGGTATCCACCGGGTTGATCATCGACTCCGAGGAGACTGCACTCATGTGGCGAGGCCTCATGTTGTCCAAGGCCCTGGAGCAGTTCCTGCAACAGGTGAACTGGGGCGACCTCGATTACCTCTTGTTGGACATGCCTCCGGGCACAGGTGACGTCCAGATGGCCCTGACCCGCATGCTCCCTCAGGCGGAGATGGTGGTCATCACCACGCCGCAGAGGGCGGCGCAGCGGGTGGCGGTGAGGGTTGCCGACATGGCCCGGCGCTCGCATATGCCTGTGGTGGGGGTGATCGAGAACATGTCGGGCGACGTCTTCGGCTCGGGTGGTGGCTCGGAGCTCGCCGACGAACTGGGGGTCCCCCTTCTCGCCTCGATCCCGCTGGATCCGGCGGTCGTCGACGGTGGCGACACCGGTAACCCTGTGGTGTTGAGTCCCCACCCCGGACCCGCCGCGTCCGCCCTGGCTGGAGCCGTGGAGCGGTTGATGGCGGTCGTCCCACCAGCCGACATGGAGACGTGCACCGGCCGGATCGCCAAACTGATCGCAGATCTTGAGGACGGGGCCGCCTGACCTCAGACGCGAGAAAGGGACCCCACCCGGGTCCCTTCTCGAGCAGCCTCCCAGCATGCCCCCACTCCCAGCGCGCTCTTTAGTGCACGTTCAGGGGCGAATATTCGCCATTTTGGATGAGAAATCAATGACTGTTCGTGAGGGGTCCCACACTGTCTAGTCATCGGGTGCTGTGGCGAGGCCTCAGCCGCACAAACCCTTGACCAGGGGGTATGGATTCACCGCACCGCGGCCACCGGGGTGATATTCGAAGTGGAGATGCGGCAGATAAGAGGGAGCGTTGCCGGTGGAACCGTTGTAGCCGATGACAGTCCCAGCGGCGACGGCCTGACCGACGCCGACGTCCGCGAAGTCGTCGAGATGTGCGTAGTAGTACATGTCGCCGGCGTCGGAGACGAAGTAGATCGACTTCCCGCCCAGTGAGGAGTTGGAGAACCTCTGGATACGACCGGAGAAGATGGCAACGATAGGCGTCCCACGAGCCGCGATCATGTCCACCCCCCGGTGAGCACGCCCTCCGGACCTGGGGGCCCCCCAGCTGTCGCTGAAAGACACTGCTCCGGCGACCGGACAAGCGCCGCTGCCGGAAGGCACCGGTGGCGGTGACGAGGAGCCGCCCCCACCGCCTGAACCACCGCCTCCGGCCTGGGTGGTGTTTGTGGTGTTGGCCGCCCTGGCCTCGGCTTCGGCGCGGGCCCGGGCTTCGGCTTCTTCACGTTGACGTCTCAGCTCCTCCTGACGACGGCGCTCTGCCTCTTCGGCGGCCTGACGCTGCACCAGTTCGTCGTAGACCCCTTGTGCCTGAACGAGGTCTTCCTGGAGCTCACTGGCCAACGCTTCCAGCTCGGCGGCCAATGCCACCTGCTCATCGAGAGCCTCATCGAGACGGCCGGTCTGGTGATCGAGTTCCTCTCGGAAACTGCGAAGTTGATCTACGACTCCCTCGTCGAAGCCGTTGACCTCACGCAGGTATTCGAGACCAGCGGGATACTCCTGATCGGTGGCGGAGAAGAGCATCGAAAGCGAAGTCCCACTCGTGGATCCCATGTAGAGCTCGACTGCGAGGTCTTCGAGACGGACCTGGGTCTCGGTCATCTTGACCTCGGCGTACTCGATCGAATCCTGCAGGGCGGCTATCTCCGCATCGAGCGCCGCCTGACGGCCGTACGCTGCGATCACCTGGTCGCCCAACTCAGCCGACTCGTTGGTTATCCGGTTGACTTCCTGTCTCGCCCGATCGATGTCGTCATCGGTCACCTGGGCGCCCACAGGCACCGCGAGGGCGAAAACGAGGAGACCGACGATGACTCTTGCTATACGCTTCATGTGGGATGGGGGACGACTACCAGCCTGTCGTCACGTAAGGCTATACGTTCCTCGTCCCTCAGCAATGTGACGTGGGCAGTCACCGACGTTGCGGCGAGAGGGTGAAGCGAGACGTCAACGTCGTCGTAGACCAGCTCCACTATGTCGGGGACGGTGCCGGCACCGTTGCCGATCGCCTCGAAGATCTGCTCGTGACGCTGCATGCGATGGGCGATGTACCAGTCGATGACCTGGTCCGGGTGTTCCATGTCGTCGCCGTGCCCCGGATGGAGACGCTCGAGACCGGTTCCCTTGAGCTTGCGGAGTGAGGACAGATAAGGCCCCATCTTCTCCACCATCACGGAGGACCCTCCCATGATGTGATCACCTGTGAACAGAGCGTTGTCGACCCTGAAACAAAGGTGGTCGTCGGCATGGCCTGGAGTGTGGATGACCTGCAGGGTGATGTCACCCACGTCGAGCCTCGCACCCTCGAGAAGACGAATTGCAGGCACAAAGCTGTCTCCCGGGGCGTACCCGACGGCGGGGACACCAAGGTCGCGAGCCAGGGGGTTGGCCAGCGGGGCATGGTCGGGGTGGGTGTGGGTGACCAGCACTGCTTCGACTTTCCGGTTACCCACCTTTTCCAGGATGGCTTTTGCGTGTTTGCCGTCGACCGGCCCAGGGTCGATGATCGCAACAGAACCGGCTTCATCACCGACAACCCACGTGTTGGTCCCCGGGCCAGTGAACGGTCCCGGGTTGTTGGCGAGTACCCGCTCGATCCTCACGAGACGTCCGCCGGAAGGTGTACCGGGACCAACGACCCGTCTTCGCGCACCTCGGGTCTGATCAGTGTCCTCCCGTCGGCGCCGTCCGCCGATGTGACCGCGTCGGAACTCGAGCTGCGTTTAGCCAACCAGCGGAGATGGGCCACCGTGGGGAGGATCATGTACATGTCGCCGGCGTCGTGTCTTCTGAGAGCCACCGCCGGCTTGATCCAGAGGTGATCGATCAGTTCGTCTCCGTCGATCACCACCTCCGGGAGGTCCTCCGCCAGCGCGATGTAGAAGCGGGTGTCGAATCGGCGCGCGGAGATCTCGGGCGTAACCCATCGCGAGACCAGAGTGAGGTGGGACGTCGCCAGTTGGTGACCCGATGATTCGACCCATTCGTAGAGTTGCGTCCCCTTCAACCCGGGTGCCGCAACCGCTCCG
>DASTBQ010000067.1:0-8126 GCA_035711995.1 Acidimicrobiia bacterium
GGCTCGACTCCTCACCGTCCGAGGCGAGTTCGAGGTTGGTCCCCATCACCGCGAGCGGGGTACGCAATTCGTGAGCGATCTCCTGGAGATGGGTCTCGCGTCGCTGGGCTGCGCTGCTTATCGACCTGGCGGCTTCGTCGACTTCCCTCTGAACCCGACCCGAGATCGCCCATGCGACGAATGCAGAGACGACGAGCACTAGCGCCGGGACCAGGAGCCCCCAGTTGGACACCATCCGACGCGCCGTGGCGATTTCTGCGGCACCATCCGCCACCAGGACCAGAGCCAGGTCGTCACCAACTCGCGCCAACCCGGCATCAGGCCCGGCCGCTGTGGCCGGACCGAGGTTGGCGAGGACGACGAGACTGACCACCACCGACACGAACGTCATCAGGAGCACCGGCGAGAGGATCATGAGGGCGCGACGTGCCCGTGACATCGAGCCGTTCACGCCGCCTCCCTGAGGGCATAACCCCGTCCGGGGAGAGTCACTATCGGTTGGTCGCCCCCGGTGTCGGCGAGCTTGCGACGGAGATTCGACAGGGTCTGCCGGACTGTGTTCGTGAAAGGGTCGGCGTGCTCGTCCCACACGTGCTCGAGAAGGCGCTCGGCGCTGTGCACTTCCTCGGGATGGAGCAGAAACCAGCGAAGCAGGGCGAACTCCTTGGTGCTCAAGACGACGACCCGCCCGTTGAAAACGACTTCGTGTCTAGCTGTGTCCATCTCGATGCCGGCATAGCTGATCACAGAACTGCCGGCCTGTGTGTCCCGGCGAAGGACGGCACGAACTCGGGCCGCCAACTCGCTGAGTGAGAAGGGCTTGACGAGATAGTCGTCAGCCCCGAGGTCGAGACCCCTGATGCGGTCGTCGACGGCACCGCGCGCTGTAAGCATGATGATCTTTGGGGCCTGCCCATCCTCCAGACCGTGGACGGGCCCGGCTGCGAGGTCACGGCAAATTTCGAGACCATCGCCGTCGGGCAGGTTCAGATCGAGACAGATCAGGTCGTAGCCGTTCACCGAGGCCAGGCTGAGTGCGGTAGTGGCATCGGGTGCGAGATCGACGGCATAGCCGTCACGACGGAGACTGTCGGATATCGCAGAGGCGAGATCACGCTCGTCCTCGACGACCAGAACACGCATCATCGTGCTCCAGTTGTCGGGAATAGAGGCATTGTTGAGGGTCGGGCGGGCGACATTTCGTCTAGGGAACCATCTGAGTTCACCTCTCAGACGAAATCCAGGGGTTCGCGGTTCCCGGCGACTTCCCAAAAGACGTCAGCCGGAGCGTTCGGCCTCACCGAGACGCTCCAACCCATCGAGCAGGATGTCGAGGGCGAACTCGAACTCGGTCTGGTCGTCGCACCACCCGAGATTCGTCTCCGGATCGTCGTCGTGCACCACTTCGCCGAGCATCTCGACGAGGAGTGGCAATTCGGCTGCCATTGCCTCGAACTCGGCTGTCACCGCGGCCTCCTCCTCACTACCCGGGGCAGGATCGAACATCTCCTGGGTGAAGCCCATGGCCCTGCTCCCCAACGCGTGCAAGGCATGATGAGCGAGGTCATATGAGATACCACCGGCCCTGAAGATCTCGAGGATCCCGTGGTGGTAGATGAGGACGGCTCGGCTCATCGAGGTTCTTGTCTCGAGCAAGGCGGGAGCCCACTTGTGTCGGACTATCACCGACCGGGCTGCCAGGATGCGAGCCCGCATCGCATGTTTCCAGTCCTCGGGACCGGTTGCCCCGGGAAGGCCCGACACCAGTTCATTGATCTCCTCGACGACCAACTCGGCGACACCGTCGAGCAGCGCCTCTTTGTTTGTCACGTGGTGATAGAGCGACATCGCCTCGACACCGAGACGCTCTGCCAGGCCACGCATCGTGACCGCGTCGAGACCCGACTCGTCCGCGAGATCGACTGCCGCTGAGAAGACCCGATCCCGACTGAGCGGAACCCGGGTCGCTTTCTCGGTGATCATGTCCATTTCGATCCTAAACGTACACCGTAAGTTGACAACCTTACACTGTATGAGTATGTTTCCCTTACGTCGTAAGGAAGGAGCGATTGTGAGTGAGACCGAAACAAAGAGCCCAACCAGGCTCCCGACGATGATGCGGGCCGTGATCCAGACCGGTTTCGGAAGACCCGATCGAGTCCTGGAGGAGGCAGAAATCCCGGTCCCCGAGCCCAGCGAGGATCAGGTCCTCCTCAGGGTTGCGGCCAGTTCGGTCAATGCTCTCGACTGGCATCTCCTGACTGGCACGCCTTACATAGCCAGACCCTCCTTTGGTCTACGGAAGCCGAGACGTCTCGTCCCGGGCGCGGACATCTCCGGCACGGTCGTCGCGCTGGGAAGCGGTGTCACCGGCTTCTCGGTCGGCGACGAGGTCTTCGGTGAGGTCGGCGGTGGCGGCTTCGCCGAATACGCCACGGCACCCGTTCGGGTCCTCGCCCGTCGGCCCCAGAACCTTTCCCTCGAGAAGAGCTCGACTCTGGGTGTCGCCGCGCTCACCGCACTTCAAGGGCTACGGGACTGGGGGGCGATTCAGAGAGACGACCGGGTCCTCATCAATGGCGCCTCCGGTGGTGTCGGGACCTTCGCCATTCAGATCGCCAGGGCCCTCGGCGCCGGTCATGTCACCGCAGTCTGCTCGACCAGGAATGTCGAGACGGCGAGGGCACTCGGGGCCGACCGCGTGATCGACTACAAGAACGAGGATTTCACCACGCTCACCGAGAAGTTCGACGTCTTTTTCGACAATGCAGGGAGCAAGAGTCTCGGGGCTTCGAGGAGAATGCTCGCCGAAAAGGGAACCCTGGTCATGATCACCGGGAAGAAGGGGCGTTGGTTCCGTCCAGTCGAACGAATGATCGGCGGTCTCATCCGCTCCCGTCTCTGGAGTCAGACCTTCATATCCGACACCGCCAAGGCCAGTGCCGCCGACGAGGAGTTGCTCGCCGGGATGGTCGCCGACGGCACCTTGCTGCCGGTGATGGACCAACGGTTCACCCTCGGCCAGGCTATGGAGGCCCTGAAATATCAGGGAGAAGGTCACGCCCGGGGCAAGTCCATAGTGGTGCCTTCCTGATGGCCCTGCCGACATGGCTGGCCAGGTTCAACCGGCGCTACACCAACCAGATCGCGTTGCGGAAGGAGTCGTGGCCTGTGCTCGTCCACAAGGGACGCAACAGCGGAAATACCTATAGGACACCGCTGGGTGCCTACCCCACAGCGAACGGCTTCTTGTTCACCGTCAATTACAACAGGTCGGACTGGCCCAGGAACGTCGTGGCGGCAGGATCGGCGATACTCCAAGTCGATGGTGAGGACATCATCCTCACCGACCCCGTCCTGATGCCCCCCGGCGAGGCATACCCCCTGATCACCGATCCCGACATGAAGACCCCGCCTTCCTTCGTGGGCGTCGAGCAATGTCTCGTGATGAGCAGGGCCGTCAAATGAAATTCTGTCGAATCTGTCGGTGTTGACCCATACCATCGGCGGGTAGGAAAGGTTCACCATGCCCCATGTCATCGAGGCACATGGCCTCGTCAAGAGATACAAAGAAGTAGTTGC
This sequence comes from Acidimicrobiia bacterium, assembly GCA_035711995.1. Lineage (GTDB taxonomy): Bacteria > Actinomycetota > Acidimicrobiia > Spongiisociales > ZC4RG35 > JANQRA01. The sequence continues at coordinate 3,583 of DASTBQ010000067.1, forward strand.
CCTCGACGGTCTCGATCTCCGGGTCGAGGAAGGGACTGTCCTCGGTCTCCTCGGCCCCAACGGTGCCGGCAAGACCACGGCGGTCTCGATCCTCACCACGTTGCTCGACCCCGACGAGGGAACCGCAACTGTCGCCGGTGTCGACGTCCTCAAGTCGCCAGGAAAGGTTCGGCAGCGGATCGGTCTTTCCGGTCAATACGCCGCGGTCGACGAGCACCTCACGGGTTTCGAGAACCTCGACATGATCGGTCGTCTCTACCACCTAGGGCGTGACAAGTCCCGATCGCGAGCACACGAGCTGCTGGAGCGTTTCGAGCTGACCGACGCCGCCGACCGGCCGGTCAAGACCTACTCGGGTGGAATGCGACGTCGCCTCGACCTCGCCGGCGCTCTGGTGGCCGAACCACCTGTCCTCTTCCTCGATGAGCCGACCACCGGGCTCGACCCGAGAAGCCGGACCGAGCTGTGGGGAGTCATCCGCGACCTGGTGAGCAGGGGTGCCACGCTGCTGCTTACCACTCAGTACCTGGAAGAGGCAGATCGTCTCGCCGACGACATCGTGGTCATCGATCACGGCCGTGAGATCGCCCACGGCACGTCCGATGAGTTGAAGACGATGGTAGGTGGCGAGCACATCGAGCTCACGCTCGATAGCGAGGCCGAGATCGACGATGCCAGGCGCGTCCTTGCCCGATTCGCCACGGGTGAGGTGCACTACGACGGTCACCGAGGGGTGACCGCCCCCATCACCGGTGGGGCGTCGACGCTCACCGAGGCTTTGCGGGCCCTCGACGCCGAGGCAGTGAAGTTGCTCGACGTGGGTTTGCGTCGCCCCACTCTCGACGACGTGTTCCTCACTCTCACCGGACATGTCGCCGAATACGAGGAAGGTAAGCCGACAGAAGAGAAGGTCGAGGAGATGGCCTGATGGAGCGCATAAGACTCGCTTTCGCCGATGGAGCGGTGATCGCCAAGCGAAACGTGATAAAGATCAAACGGGTGCCCGAGGTGCTCGTCTTCGTCCTGATCTCTCCGATCATGTTCGTGTTGTTGTTCGCCTACGTCTTCGGGTCGGCGATAGACATCCCGGGCGGCGAAGCCGGCGCCCAGGCATACCGCGAGTTCCTGATCGGCGGCATCTTCGCCCAGACGGTGATATTCGGGGCGACGTTCACCGGTGCCGGGCTGGCCGACGACATGCAGAAGGGGATCATCGATAGGTTCCGATCACTGCCCATGTCACGATCGGCTGTGGTGTTCGGGAGGACAGCGAGCGACGTCATCTACAACGTCTGCTCACTGGTGATCATGGGTCTGACCGGGCTTCTCGTCGGCTGGCGGATCCACAATGGAGTGGTAAGTGCGCTGGCCGGCTTTGCGATTCTGCTGTTGTTTGCTTACGCCTTCAGCTGGTTGATGGCCTACATCGGGCTCTTGGTCCCGAGCGTGGAGGTTCTGAACAACGCCAGCTTCATCGTGATCTTTCCGCTGACCTTCATCGCGAACACCTTCGTGCCCATCGAGGCACTGCCCGGACCGCTGAAGACGTTCGCCGAGTGGAACCCGGTGTCGGCGGTGACCCTGGCCGCCAGGGAGGCGTTCGGGAACATCCCACCAGGCGCACCGGAGCCAGAGGTCTGGTCGTTGCAGAACCCGGTGGCTTACACCCTGATCTGGGCGGGGATAATCATCGCGGTGTTCGCGCCTCTCGCAGTACGTCAGTACAAGAGGGCGCGCACCAAGAGCTAGCCGCAATCGCCTCTGCGGCCCCAGCATGTTGTGGCGGTTCAGGCAGTGAAACCAGGATCATGAATTCGGACCACCGGCCACGAACTCGCCGGGTGGCGCCTCAGCGGACTTCTGCAGGTCGCCTTTACGCGACTGGCTGACCGCGAGTCTTATCGCATACGCGGTGATCGAGGCCAAAGCGACGGCGCCAAATGCCTCCAGACCCGATTGGATCATGATCGCGGTGATCACCGCCATCGAGAGAGGGAGCAGCGCCACCGCTGCGCCCAACGCCGCCATCGTCGCCCCAACCGCGAGACCAAGCGGGATATCCGGGATCAGGGCGTGGATAGCAACACCCACTGTTCCTCCGATGAAGAACATCGGGAAGATCGGGCCCCCATAGAAACCGCTTCCCAGGCTGATCCCCAGTGCGACCGTCTTCAACAATGCAAGGGCAAGTAGGGACACGACTCCAACGAGCTGCCACTCGTCGAGGACCACCGGCAAGGTCGTCTGCCCTGAGAAGAGCGTGAGAGGCATGATGAAACCGAGCAATGCGACAAGGCCACCGCCAACGAGACCCCGGATCAGGGGTCGGCAGTCGAGAGGTTTGAACAGCTGCACCGAGACAAGCAACACCTTCCCGACCACCAGCGCGACCAAAGCGCCGACACAGCCAAGACCGACCGCTGCGATGAGCATCCAGGACCCGAACTCGACCGGGGGCATGGAGAGGAGCCCAAGGAATGGTGCACCGAGCACGGGATACATGATCCCGAACGAGACCGCCCCCGCGATGACTCCGGGGACGATGTTCAGGTAGTAGTAGGAATTGGTCTGATCGTGCTCCAACTCGAAGGCGAGGAGAGGCCCTCCGATCGGCGTGGAGAGCAGACCACCGAAAGCGCCGCTCACCCCGACGAACGTGAGCCGGCTGACCCCTTCTCTCCCCATGCCCTTCCGTCGCGCCAGCCACGTGCCCGCCGCCCCGCCGGCTGTGGCCATCGGCCCCTCAGGACCGAGTGACGGTCCTGAGATGAGAGACAGAAAGGCGATTCCGAGGACACCGGGTGCGGTCTTGGGTTCCACCACCCCTTCTTGGAGATCCTCGATGAAGCTGGGGAACCTGGGAGGCAGTTTGAAGACTCTGTAGATGAGACCCACCACCAGACCGAAGACGATCGGGATCACGACGACGGCGATATCACCGGAGAACCATCCCGTCGTAACGGGTTCGTCACCCCACATGAGCTCGGTCACGGCCCCTACTGCGACCAGGTAGACGACACCGAACAACCCAGCGAACAGCCCCAAACCGATCGCCTGCAGGATCAGAGGAAGTGCTCGCGGCGAAGCGGCGCGCACTTCGGCCGGGTCAGTCACTGGGCAATCGAGTCACTTGGGTCAGCCGATGAATCTAGCTCCGAATGGGTGAGCAGACCCGGTCGCCGGTTGGCGGACGCGGAGACCGGGTGCGGCCCGATCCTGAACCTCGCCTAGCCTCATCCACCAGATGGGCGCCAGCAAGATCCCGACACCACGTTCACCCGACGGGAGACCTGTGATGAGATTCGAGGACGCTGCTGCTCTCGATGCATGGCTGGATGCGAATCACGCGGAGTCCGACGGGATCTGGATCCAGATCGCCAAGACCGCAAGCGGTCACGTCTCGGTCAAATGGGCCGAGGCTGTCCCGGTAGTCCTGTGTCACGGCTGGATCGATGGCCAGGCCCGACGTCTCGACGATGAGTGGTACCTGCAGAGGTTCACCCCTCGTCGCCCCCGCTCCAACTGGTCCCAGATCAATGTCGCCCATGTCGAGCGTCTCATCGAGGAAGGGAAGATGCGTCCCTGGGGAATGGTCCAGGTCGAACAGGCAAAAGCCGACGGGCGTTGGGAGGCCGCCTATCCACCGGTGTCGGCACGGGAGGTGCCCAAGGAGCTTCAGGAGGCTCTTGACACCAGCCCCACGGCCTCGGCAGCTTTTGCAGAACTCGACTCACAGAGCCGTTACGCCATGATCTATCGCATTCAGACGGCGAAACGCCAGGAAACCCGGGAACGCAACTCGGCCAAGTTCGTCGCCATGCTGGAGCGTGGCGAGAAGATCGGCTAGGTCGGTGTTCCCCAGGTTCACGTCCTGGCGGACTTCGACCTGAGCCCAGACCATCGATGCGATCGCCGGTCATCATCCGGCGGTGTCCCGTTTGAGCCGGACGCCATGTCAGGCGTACCGTCCGCCAAATGAATGCGACCCAGTTACGGACGGAGCCCGAAATCCTCACGACCACCGTCGGTTCCTACGCCACCATCGAATGGCTGTTGGCCTCGCCGTCCGAACAGGCCATGGTGGATGCCACCTCCACCGTGATCCACACCCAGAAACGGGCAGGGATAGATCTACCGACCGACGGCGAGCTCTACAGATTCGACCCCGACCATCCCGAGACCAACGGGATGATCGACTACTTCGTGTCGCGAATGGGCGGTGTCCGCAGCGAGGTGGGCCGTAGTGACAACGCAGTGTTCGCGGCCAAGTCGGAAACCGGATTTCGTCGCAAGCCCGCAGGCGTCGTCGAAGCCGCGATCACAGAGGGGACCCTCGACCTGCCATCAGCCTATGAGCGCTCGGCGTTGGTCGCCGACGGGCCGCTCAAGTTCACCGTGACCAGTCCCTTCATGCTCGCCCGGATGCTCCTGGATATGCACTACCACGACATCGAGGCCCTGACGATGGCAATCGCCGACTGTCTCGCCGGGCAGATGGGCGATCTCGAAGCGGCATGCGTGCAGATCGACGAAGCGAACGTCCC
>DASTBQ010000068.1:0-20987 GCA_035711995.1 Acidimicrobiia bacterium
CCACGCACCCGCCACCTCGGTGGGAGTGAAAGCACCCGGGATCAGAGGCACGGCCCGCATGGTCGCCCATGCCAGGATCTCCTCATCGAAATGTGGGCTGACCAAGAAAGCCGCTCCCGCATCCACAGCACGCTCCGCTTGGGAGACGCTGGTGATCGTCCCCGCTCCAACCAGAGCATCGCCACCGCTGACCGCGGCGATCGCCTCTACGCCGCTGCTTCCCTCGACTGTTATCTCGATCACGTTGATGCCGCCCGCCTGCAAGGCAGAGACCATCCGCGGGGCAGTGGACCTGTCAAGACGCCGGGCCACCGGGATCAGCCGCCCGTCGACGATTGCTGGCGGAAGCTTCATGCCTCGGTGACGCTCCACCCACCGTCGACGTCGAGCACCTGACCTGTTATCCGGGAGCTGTCGTCGGAGAGAAGGAACAGGGCGGCTCGGGCGACATCGTCGGGATCGATCATCCCGCCGGCAAGAGGTTGTTTCTTGGCCGCGTAGTCCATTATGTCGGGGTCCTGGGCTGCCCGCGCCGACATAGGGGTGGCGACGAGACCGGGGGCGACCACGTTCACCCTTATCCCCTGTGGTGCATAGTAAGAAGCGAGTGTCCTGGCCAACGAGATGGCAGCACCCTTGACCGAAGCGTAGGCGTGGGTGGCGAACCTGGTCGGCACCGGGCTCGTGGCCAGAACCGATCCGACGAGTACTAGCGACCCGCCCCGGTCCTGCATCGTCCGAACCGCCTCACGTGCGGTGAGGAACATCGGATCACCATTCATCTGGAACGTCTTGAGCCAGGCATCGAGCGACATCTCGTCGAGTGGACCGTCGCCATGACGACGACCACTTCCCCCGGCCACCGCGAACACACCGTCGACCGTGCCGAGATGACCCTTGGCGGTTTCGAACGCGGCCACCGTCTGACTCTCAGCTGTGAGGTCGGCGACGGCGTAGTCGGACCTCTCGATTCCATCGGTGAGCGTCCGACACTCCTGCTCATTCATGGAGATCACGAACACATGCGCACCCTCGGCGGCGGCGAGTCGGGCCGCTGCGGCGGAGATCCCACCGGCACCCGTGATCACGATCTTCTTGCCCTGGAGTCTCATCGGCCCCGTTTTGTAGCAGGGCAGGACGTTTTGGCGTGCGTACGTCGAGGCAAACGCGTATCTTGGAGGTGGAGGCGACACGACGACAGGCGGAAGATCCATGCCAGAGTGGATTGGGACAATTCTCTTCTTTGCGGCCATCGGGCTGACAGCCGCCAAGCTGTCCGAGGACTTCGGCAGACGTGGCGAGTTCGGATACCTGATGCTGATCCTGATGATCGCGATATATGCCGGCGCCGTGGGTGTCGCCTACGGCTGACCTTCGGCCAACTCACCTTCGACCACGTCGAAGACCCGCCCGCCCACCCAGATCTCCCCATCATCTTGGGTGATACAGACCCGGCCCGATCGTCCCAGGGCCGTCCCCTGCGCTGCCACGTAAGGAGGTTGGACCACTCCAGATCCGACCAGCCACTGCGCCAGCGAAGCGTTGAGACTCCCCGTCACCGGGTCCTCGAGCATGCCCCCGTTCTGATCCGAGAAGAAGGCGCGCACCTCGTAGGCGATCGAAGAGCCCTCGGCATGGAGACCGACGACGCCTATGTCGATCGGATCACGATCGGATCTGTTGAAATCGGGGCGCAACCGGAGGACCGATCCGGCATCGCTGAGCATGATTCCGACCCAACCCGGCCCATTGTCCACCCAGGCACTGTCCACGATCTCTTCGGCATCGACGCCGAGTATCGAGGCGAAGTCGACGAGATCGTCATCCGAGACAGGACCGCCCCGTATCAACTGAGGGGCGCGGAACGAGAGGATCTCGTCGTTACGCCGTACCGGTACCAGCCCGACACCACACTCCTGGACTATCTCATCTGAGTCTGCACCTGTCTCGGTCAGCCAGACATGACAGGTCCCCAGGGTGGGATGCCCGGCGAAGGGCAGCTCTCCAGCAAGGGTGAAGATACGGGTCTTGTAGTCGGCTCCCGCCGTTTCGGGCTCTGCGAGGAAAGTCGTCTCGGAGAACCCGAGCCACCTGGTGATCTCCAGCATCTCGTCGGTGTCCAGACCGTCCGAGTCGACCACCACCGCCAGCCCGTTCCCGGTCAACTGACGCTCACCAAAGACGTCGACGAGACGAAACCGGCGGCTCGTCATCCGTTGATGGCGGGGATCACTCGTTCCCCGTAGGCCTCGAGTGTCGCTTCCCGGTCGTCGTGCATCAAGTAGATCCCGAAATGGTCGACCCCTAGCTCCTCGAGGTGGGACAACTTCTCGATATGTTGCTCCTCCGTTCCGAGAACGCAGAACCTGTCGACGATGTCGTCGGGAACGAAGTCTGTCGACGGGTTGTCAGCCTTGCCGTGGTGGTCGTAGTCGTAGCCTTCCCTGGCCTTGATGTAGTCGGACAGGACCTGAGGAACCTTGGTGGAGTCCTCGCCGTAACGCTTCACCATGTCTGCGACGTGGTTGCCCACCATCCCCCCGAACCAGCGAAGCTGCTCACGTTGATGGGCTGTGTCGTCACCGACATACGCCGGAGCCACCACACAGATCTTCACAGCGTCGGGGTCGCGACCGGCTGCGGTCGCGGCGTCACGGACCGCACCCATCGTCCATTCCAGGATTTGCGGGTCGGCCAGCTGCAGGATGAAGCCGTCGGCGTGGGTGCCGATCGTCTCCAGCGCCTTCGGTCCATAGCCGGCCACCCACATCGGGAGGTCCCATCCCTGCTCGATCCAGGGGATGTCGAGTTTCTTGCCGTTGTATTCGACCTCTTCCCCGGCAACGAGCGCCTTGATCACTTGCATCGACTCGACCATGGTGGCCAGAGTCGTCGGGGTCCGACCGATGTAACGTAATGCCGAATCGCCACGGCCCATGCCACAGATGGTTCTCTCTCCGTACATCTCGTTGAGCGTGGCGAAGAGAGATGCCAGGACCGTCCAGTCCCGGGTGCCCGGGTTGGTCACCATGGGCCCCACCACCATGTGCTCGGTCTCGGCCAGGATCCGGGAGTAGATCACGAACGGCTCCTCCCAGAGCACGTGACTGTCGAAGGTCCATCCGTGACTGAACCCGAGTGCTTCGGCCCGTTTCGCCAACTCGATCACCTTCGAGGCCGGCGGATCAGTCTGGAGGACGACCCCGAAGTCCATCTACCGCGAACCCCGGGTACCACACCCCATATTCGGGCGAAGTCCGCTCATCTCCACAGTCAGATCGTGTACTGACTTGGCCCGCGGACTATGTATTCACCGTCTCCGGGTGAGCCGAGATATTCGTCGTCGGCCACGACGACCTTGCCCTTCGAGATCACCGTCTCCACTTTGCCCTGCATCTCCCAGCCCTCGTACGCCGAGTAGTCGACGTCCATGTGATGGGTGTCGACAGAGATGGTGTGCGATCCGTTGGGGTCGAAGACGACGATGTCGGCATCCGATCCAACGGCGATGGTCCCCTTCTTTGGGTACAACCCGAACATCTTCGCCGGGGTGGTGGCAGTGATCTCGACGAACCGGTTGAGACCGATCCGTCCCCCGACCACTCCCCCGTTGTACATCAGACCCATTCGGGGCTCCACGCCGGGCATCCCGTTCGGGATCTTGGAGAAGTCACCCTGACCGAGCTGTTTCTGGGTGCCGAACGTGTGGTGGTCACCCATACAGAACGGACAGTGATCGGTGGAGACGATCTGCAGGTCGTTGGTACGCAGCCCCTGCCAGAGCCGCTCCTGATGACCGGCTTCTTCGTCTCGCAGCGGTGGGGAGCAGACGTACTTGGCGCCGTCGAACCCGTTGCCGAGATTGGCCAGGGAGAGGAAGAGGTACTGGGGGCAGGTCTCGGCATACACATTGAGACCACGGTCCCGGGCCTGGATCACCTCGTCGAGCGCCTCCCGCGCGGAGAGATGGACTATGTAGAGCTGGACCCCGGTGAGCTCGGCGAGCTTGATGGCGCGATGGGTCGCCTCGCCCTCGAGGATCGACTTGCGCACCAGTCCGTGATTTATCGGGTCGGTCTCCCCACGCTCCAGGGCCTGTTCGACCAGGACGTCGATGGCGATCCCGTTCTCGGCGTGCATACAGATGGTGGAACCGTCCTCGGCGGCCTTCTGCATCGCCCTGAGGATCTGCCCGTCGTCGGAATAGAAGACACCGGGGTAGGCCATGAACATCTTGAAGCTGGTGACACCCTCCCGGGTGAGCAACTCCATCTCCTTCAGGGTCTGATCGTTGATGTCACCGGTGATCATGTGGAAGCCGTAGTCGATGGCGCAATTGCCCCTGGCCTTTTCCATCCAGGCCTCCCAGCCTTCCATCGCCGATTCGCCCTTGGTCTGCACGGCGAAGTCGATGATCGTCGTGGTGCCACCCCAAGCCGCGGCCCGGGTACCGGTCTCGAAGGTGTCGGCGGCGAATGTGCCGCCGAAGGGCAACTCCATATGGGTGTGTACGTCGATGCCGCCAGGAAGGACCAGCTTGGCTGTGGCATCGATCACCTCGGCGTCCTCGATGCCGTGTTGTCGTCCGAGCAAGGCAACCACCTTCCCGCCATCGACGAGGACATCAGCCTCCATCTGGTCGATCGCAGTGACGACGGTCCCGCCCTTTATGAGCGTCTTTGTCATGATTCCTCCTTCACGTGAGGGTCTTCAGCATCAGAAGATCGTCGTCACGATCCGCGACGACCCGATACCCAAGCCGCTCATACAACCGTGATGCGGGATTGGCCGCTTCGACACTGAGACTCATCGTCTCGAAACCCGCATCAACCGCACGGAGCTCCAACGCCTCGATCAGCTTCACTCCCACCCCCTTGCCGCGATGGCCTTCCCAGACGGCGACGCCCAACTCGGGGGTCTGCTCGTCATGGAAACCCTCGCCGTGCTCCTCTTCGGTGAACAGACGACACAGGGCGCCGCCGATCGTCTCCCCCTCGTCCTCGGCGATCACTCCGATGTCGCCGTGTCGCCCCCACCCGTGGTGGTAGATGGCCAGCTGGGGCAGCTCGACGGTCACCTCGAGAGGTGACAGCTCTCGTCCTGGATCCCAACCCACCGCCTCATACAGAACGCGCTGGATCGTGGAGAGGTCGTCCTCGTCCGCGTCCCTTATCTCGATTGTCACTGTCGCGCCCGGTCGAATGCGCGCTTCAGCTTGTCGAGGCCTTCGGCGACTTCCTCCTCGGTCACCGAAAGAGGGGGAGCTATCCGCAGTGTGTTCCCGTACAGACCTCCTTTGCCGAGTAGGAGCCCTTCGGTCTTGGCAGCCTCCATCACCGCCGCGGTGAGGGCAACGTCCGGGGTCAGGTTGTCGGGATCGCCGATCTCGACACCGATCATCAAACCCTTGCCACGTACCTCGATGATCTCCGGCACCTCGTCGGCGATGTGGTGAAGACCGTCCTTGAGTTGATTCCCCACCTTGTAAGCGTTGGTCTGGAGATCATGCTCGAGCACGTACTCGAGATTGGCGAGAGCACCCGCCGTCGCCAGGGGGTTGCCACCGAAGGTGGAGATGGAGTTCGCCCGGAGACAATCCATGACCTCGGCGCGGGCGACGACACCGGCCATCGCCAGCCCGTTGCCCAGACCCTTGGCGAAAGTGAGGATGTCAGGAGTGATGCCGTGGGCCTGATAACCCCAGAAGTGCTCACCGGTACGACCCCATCCCGTCTGCACCTCGTCGCTGATGAAGAGGATGCCGTGATGATCGAGGACTTCTTTCATCGCCCCGAAAAAGCCGTCAGGTGGTGTGGCGAACCCACCAACACCCTGGATCGGCTCGGCGATCATGGCGGCGACATCCCCAGCTGTCGCCACGCCGAGCAGATCACGCAGATCGTTGACACACGCCGCGACGAACTCATCATCGGGGAGATTTCCGAACGGACTGCGCAGCTTGTAACCGCCGTGGACATAGATGACGTTGAAGGGATGAAGACTGGTGGCCGACCAGGCCTTCTGCCCGGTGATGGCCACTGTCGAGTGTGACTTGCCGTGATAGCTGCCCCGGATCGCCAGGATCTGATTCGACTTCCGGTACTGCGTCGCCAGCATCAGCGCTGCGTCGTTTGCCTCGGTACCTGAGTTGGTGAAGAAGACCTTTGCGTCGGGGATGCCACTCAGATCGCCGATCTTCTCTGCCAACTCGATCTGGTTTTCGATCAGATACAGAGTCGAGGTGTGCAGCATCTTGTCGGCCTGGGCCTTGATCGCTGCGATCACCTCTGGCACCTTGTACCCGGACATCGTGGTGAGGATCCCGCCGAAGAAGTCGAGGTACTCGTTGCCTTCGGCGTCACTGACCCGCCGACCTTCGCCGTCGACGATCGCGATCGGCTCCTCGTAGTACAGCGCCATCCAGGAGGGCAACACCTCCTTGTGGCGAGCCAACAGGTCTGCGTGTATTCCCACGTCGGTCAGGGAGCGACGAGGCTGTCGTAGGCGTCGGGCCTGCGATCACGATAGAACGCCCAGGTCTTCCGGACCTCGTCGATGAGATCCATGTCGAGGTCGCGCACTATCACTTCCTCGTCGGTGTCCGAGGCGGAATCTCCGATCATCTGCCCTCGTGGGTCGACGAAGTAGGACGAGCCGTAGAAGTCGTTGTTCCCGAACTCCTCTTTGCCCACCCGGTTTATCGCACCGACGAAGTACTCGTTGGCGACGGCCGCTGCCGGCTGCTCCAGATTCCACAGGTACATGGAGAGACCGCGACTTGTCGCCGATGGGTTGAACACGATCTTGGCTCCACCGAGACCGAGTGCCCGCCAACCTTCGGGAAAGTGACGGTCATAACAGATGTAGACACCGACCTTGCCGACTGCCGTGTCGAATACCGGATAGCCGGTGTTGCCCGGACGGAAGTAGAACTTCTCCCAGAACCCGTTGACGTGGGGGATGTGGGTCTTGCGGTATTTGCCCAGATAGGTGCCGTCGGCGTCGATCACGGCCGCGGTGTTGTAGAGGAAACCGTCGTCCTCCTTCTCATAGATGGGGACGACCAGGACCATGCCTGTTTCCTTGGCCAGTTCGATCATCTTTTGGGTCGTGGGCCCATCAGGGACCAGCTCTGCGGTGTCTTTGTGCTCGTCGTCCTGGACCTGACAGAAGTAGGGGGCGTTGAAGAGCTCCTGGAAACACAGAACCTGCGCCCCTTGCTCGGCGGCGTCACGCGCCAGCTTGATGTTCTTCTCGACCATCGAGTCGGCGTCACCGGTCCAAGCGGTCTGGATCAGCGCAGCGCGCACGATATTCGCCATCAACAACCTCCTCTTGATCGAAGTCTCGCGTAGTCAAACCTACTCATCAGGGGTTCCAACCCCGTTCTGTGCGGGTTAGGCCCGACTGTGGCGGGACAAACCCGCACAGAACGGTAAGCGACCCCTATTCGCCGCCCGGTTGTAACTCGATCGTCTGCGGTTCGTAGTCTTCGCCGGTGACGTCGAAGCCGTCGGCTTCGAGACGTTCCACCGCCTCGGCGGCGATGTCGGTGCGGTAGGCCTCGTCACCGATCTCGGCCCCTTCGAGCTCGGGTATCTGGCTGGTGGATATCTCGACGGTCTGGTTCCACAGGTCCTCGTTCATCACCCCGATGCCATTGGTGGCGGGGAAGATGAGGCCGAGGATCTCGTTGAGCTGCCAGGCCTGATGACTCGAACCGAGGGTGGACCCGTTGTCCAGGACCACCTGGACACATTCGTCGAAGTTGTCGAGACAGTGGCTCCACCCCTTGAACGAGGCGTACAGGAACCGCTCGGCGATGTCGACGTTCGCCTCGTCGGCGATCCAGTCGGCGTTCACCCAGACCGCATCCTGCAACATCGCAGTGCCCACGTCGTTGAAGTCGATGACGTTGAGGTCATCCGGCTGATAGAGCTCGCCCGTCTCCGGGTTTTCCGCCTCGAGAACCTGTGCGTACTCGTTGTAGATCATGGCCTCTGCCACATCGATGTCACCGTTGAGCAATGCGAGCATGTCGAAGGACTGGGCGACCAACTCGACCTGGTCGGCAATCCCTTCCTGTTCGATGGCGGCGGTCAACTCGTACTCGTTACCGAAGCCCCAGTTGCCCACCTGCTTGCCGGCGAAGTCGCCGACCGTCGTGATGCCCTGATCGGCGAAGGAGACCATGAGGGTCCCGGATCGCTCGAACACCTGGGCGATGTTGATGATGTCCGCTCCCTCATTGCGCGACACGAGTGCCTTGGGAACCCAGGCGAGGCCGAACTCGGCCCCACCGCTGGCTAGGACTGTTTGAGGGACGATCTCGACGGCCCCTTCGAGGATCTCGACCTCGAGACACTGCTCCTCGTAGAACCCGAGGTCATTGGCTACGAAGTAGCCGGCGAACTGCGACTGTGCCACCCACTGCAACTGGAGACGCACCTCGTCGGTGGTCTCACATTCGGCGGGCGCAGCGGTGCCATCACCGCTGCCCGTGGTGTCGCTACCACCCCCCTCACCGTCACCACAGGCGGCGAGGATCATGGCTCCCGCCAGCAGGGCGACGAGCCATCTCGATCTGGTTTTCATCTTTATCTCCTTGTTTCCCGCAGGGACGGGCGGAGCCTAGCCCTAGCGATGTTTCATGATCCTGGCCGTGAGTGTTTCCGGATCATGGAGAGTCGGAGTCGCGGAGCGATACGTGCCAGGGCATCACCAGTCGTTCGGTGACGATCACGATCCCGTACAGCGCGAGACCGAGAATGGAGGCCACCAGGATCCCGGCCCAGGCATCGGGATATACGAAGAGACTGGCCTTGGTCAGGATGTATTGGCCCAGGACATCCTGGGGACCGCCGAAATATTCGGCGACGATCGCGAAGACGATCGACAACACGGAAACGACTTTCAAGGCGCTGAAAAAGTACGGAAGGGCGTGCGGGACTCTGATCCGCCACAGGATCTCGCGGGGTGTGGCGGCATACGAGCGCATCAACTCGATCTCGTCGGGGCTGACTTCGAGAAGACCACGTGCGGTGTTGATCATCACCGGGAAGAACACGACGATCGCTACCACCACCATCTTGGGGACCGGGCTCGTGATCGAGAACATCCCGTTGGCGATAGGGGCTAGCGCGATTATCGGAATCGAGTTGGCGGCGATCGCAAACGGCATCAGCCCTTCGCGGACCGGCACCCAGCGCACGGTCAGGAACGCCACGAGGACACCGAGGATCGTTCCACCGATCAAACCCACCACCGCTTCGAGCAATGTGTTGAGACCGGCGGGCCAGATCTCATTGGCGCCGCCGACGAACCGCTCGATGATCACGCTGGGAGCCGGCAGCACGAAAGCCTTGATGTCGAAGACGCGGACAGCTCCCTCCCAGAGCAAGACGACGGTGATGAATGCGATCGCGGCGGGGATCCAGCCCCGCACCCGTCCGCCGATGACCGGCGCATCGCCTCGATAGGCATCGAGGACGGCAACGTCGTCGGGTTGTTGGGTCATCCCCGCCCCTCCTGACGCCGCAACGCCTCCCGCACCTCGGTGACCAGGCGGTAATAATCCGGCGACTCCCGGGTGTCGACGTCTCGGGGATGGTGCAGGTCGATCTCGATGACGTCGCTGATCCGCCCCGGTCGAGGTGACATGACCACCACCCGTGTCGACAGGAACACAGCCTCAGGGATCGAGTGGGTGACGAACACTACCGTGGTATCGGTCTCCCCCCAGATGCGAAGGACTTCCTGCTGCATGAGCTCCCTGGTCATCTCGTCGAGGGCGCCGAAGGGCTCGTCCATCAGGAGCAGGGACGGGTTGAAGGCCAGGGCCCGGGCGATCGCCACTCTCTGCTGCATGCCCCCGGAGAGCTGCCACGGATAGTGCCCGCCAAATTCGCCGAGCTCGACCAGCTCGAGCATCTTCGCCGAGACCTCGGATCGACGTTCGGTGCCCATGATCTCGAGCGGGAGCTCGACATTCTTGGCGACTGTCCTCCAGTCGAGCAACGTCGCCTTCTGGAAGACGATTCCGTAGTCCCTATCGATTCGCGCCGCCGCCGGCGGCTTCCCGTTGATCGTCATCTCACCGCTGGTAGGCGAAGTGAGATCACCGATCAGCCGAAGCAAGGTGCTCTTCCCACATCCCGAGGGTCCGATCAGGGAGATGAACTCGCGAGGCCGGATCTGCATTGTGATGTCGGTGAGGGCTTCGACCCGGTCGTCCCCTTTCCCGAAAACCTTGCCCACATTTCGGGCATCGATCACGAGTTCGGTCACAGTGTGTCCCCTTCCACGGCACGCTGGGGTACGAACCGCTTCTCCACCCAGGAAACCAGCCACACGAAGAGCACACCTATGACTGCGCACACGATCACCGTGGCGTAGAGCTTCTTCGACTGGACCGCGAACTGAGAGGAGAAGGTGAGCAGGGCCCGTCCCAGACCTGTCTGGAAACCGACCGGCAGCTCACCGATCAGTGCCCCGACGATACTGGCGGTGGCGGTCACCTTGAGCGCGGTGAAGATGTATGGAAGTGCCGCAGGCACCTGGAGCTTCCAGAGCAGGTCTCGCGGAGCCGCCGCATACGACCGCAACAGCTCGAGCGAATTTGGATCCGGTGAGCGCAGTCCGCGCAGGGTGTTGATCGCAACCGGGAAGAAGGTGAGATACGCCGCGATGCTCGCCACCGAGATCCAGCCGGGAATTTCGATGCTCAGGCCAAAGACGACCACCATCGGCGCTATCGCCAGGATGGGAACCGTCTGACTGGCCACCACGTAGGGCATGAAGGCCCGCTCTGCCAGCCGGGATCGTACGAACCAGACCCCGATCCCGAATCCGAGCAGACCCCCGATCAGGAAGCCGACGATCGCCTCCCGCAGCGTCCAGAACGCCCTGCCAGCCAGATCGAGGATCAGCAGGTTGCCGCCCCGTCGCACCGGTCGGAACAGCTCGATGACCATGTCCCAGACATGGGGCATCACGACATCGTCGGGGCGGACCGGTGTGATCCAACCGAAAGTCGACCAGATCAGCTTGTACAGCTCCCAGGACGCGATGAGCACAACCACGACGCCGACGACTGCCAGGTTGCGCCGGGTGCGTGGCCCCATCCGTCCCTCAGCCGTGGGTGGGGAACCCGAGGTCCACGCCGCGGTGGATCGGGTCGGCCCAGCGGGAGATCACGACCTTCTGCCGGGAGTAGAAGTGGACGCCCTCCGGCCCGTAGATGGCGTGGGACCCGAAGATCGAGTCTTTCCATCCGCCAAAGCTGTAGAACGACAACGGCACCGGGATCGGCACGTTGACCCCGACCATCCCCACCTGGATCTCCTGTTGGAATTTGCGGGCTGCTCCCCCGTCGTTGGTGAACACCGCGGTGCCATTCCCGTAGGGGTTCTCGTTGATGAGCCGTATCGCGTCCTCGAAGTGTTCCATCCGGACAGTCGAAAGAACCGGACCGAAGATCTCGTCCGTGTATATCGACATCTCGGGATTCACGTTGTCGAAGAGGGTTGGGCCGAGGAAGTACCCGTCCTCGTACCCGTCGACGACGAAGTTCCGCCCGTCGGCGATGAGCAGTGCGCCTTCCGACTCACCTGCGTCTACATATCCGCGCACCCGTTCCAGGTGCTGCTTGGTGACCAGTGGTCCCATTTCCACACCTGGTTGGTCGCCAGGACCGACGTTGAGCTTTTCGATCCGCGCCTTGACGCCTTCGATGAGGTGGTCACCGGCGTCACCGACTGCAACAACTGCGGAGATCGCCATGCAGCGCTCTCCGGCAGAGCCGTACCCGGCACTGACAGCAGCATCCGCGGCGAGGTCGATGTCGGCATCGGGTAGGACGATCATGTGGTTCTTCGCTCCGCCCAGGGCCTGGACTCGCTTGCCATGCCGGGTGCCCGTCTCGTAGACGTACCTTGCGATGGGGGTCGAGCCAACGAAAGACAGGGCGGCCACATCGGGATGGGCGAGCAGTGCGTCGACTGCCTCCTTGTCACCATGCACCACGTTGAAGACCCCGTCGGGCAGCCCTGCCTCAGCGAACATCTCGGCGGCCAGCTGTGAGGGAGATGGGTCCTTCTCCGACGGTTTGAGTACAAAAGTGTTCCCGCAAGCGATGGCTATCGGATACATCCACATCGGGACCATCGCTGGGAAGTTGAAGGGGGTGATCCCGGCGACCACACCGAGGGGCTGGCGGATGGTGTAGGTGTCGACCCCAGTCGATACCTGTTCGGAGAAGTCACCTTTGAGGAGATGGGCGATATTGCAGGCGAACTCGATCACCTCGAGACCACGCTGCACTTCACCCAGGGCATCGTCGATCGTCTTGCCATGTTCGGCGGTGAGCGCCTCGGCGATCTCCAGGCGGCGGGCAGCGACCAGCTCGCGGAAGGCGAACATCACGTTCTGTCGCTGGGTCAGGGATGAGTAACGCCATGTTTCGAAGACGTCCCTGGCGACCTTGACGGCCCTGTCGACGTCGTCGCTGCCGGCCAGGGCCACCTCGCCGGTCTGCTGTCCGGTCGCCGGGTTGTAGACCGCACCGGATCTGTCGGATGACCCCGCGGTGTATGCCCCACCGACCCAGTGGAGGATCTGTTTCATGCCGGCAACGCTAGTTGCCCGATCCCGGAGCCGATCCCTCGCAGTGATCCTTGACCGCGTCCAGGTCGGAGACAATCCCTTTCGCCACCATTCCCTTGATCATCGGTGTCGTGATCCGGGCCACGATCGTATGGGGCCGGGCATCCATGACCATTCCCAACTCGGTGCCACCGTCGACAGGGCGTGTCGTGAAGACGGTGTCCCAGATGGTGCCACCGGCGTCGGAGACGATCCGCACCTTCTCGTTCTCGACGTACTCGGTGACCTCGAGCACCGTCGAACCGGTGCGGCCATTCACCTTTCTGGTCTCCTTGAACCGAGTCCCAACGCCCCGGTGCTGCTCGCTGAGAAACTCGACGTCCTCGATCGCAGGCACAGCTTCGGAGAAAGATTCGATGTGGGCCACTGTGTCGAAGACGCGATCGACGGGAGCGTCGATCGTGATGGAACGGGTGATGGTGCTCACCCTCAGAGGTTACGCGTTCGACCTGTCGATCCGGATGGGGACCCAGGGATCGGCGTCCTCCCAGTCTGTCCTGGCCGCAGCTTGCCAGGCATGCTCGTCACAACTCATCCCCTCGGGGGTCATGAACACCGCGGGCTGGCTGCAAAGACGGCACCTGCGAACGGGCGTCCGCGACCCCGGCTCGGGGCCCGACGCCTCGATGGTTGATTGGGTAGCGCCCGGATAGATCCGCACCGCCCGTTCCACGTACTGCAGCCTCACTCGACCACAGGTTTCGCATACGTCACGCGCCAGACCAGCCGTGATCGTCGTGATGGTGGTCTCGTGCGAGCACCACCCAAAGCTCCGCTTCCGCCTCAAACCCGCCTCCCAACAGGAATACCCTTGGACGACAAGCTAGCCACGGTCTCGGTAATACGCCAGACCCATGCCTGAGTTCTTTAGAACCTCGTCGGAACCGGAAACCGAGCGAGATTCTGGGTCGTCAGACTTATGTCGGATGGCTCACAGAAGCGCGACAATCCGATCGCCAAGTTCTGCAACTTCGATGCCCGGGAGGCTCCGAATTGTTTTCTAAGAAAGCTCGCCGTGCCGAGTGCGAGCATCACAACACCGTCACCATCCGCAATGCCGGAATCGAGCGAACCATTTGCGAAGCATGCGGGAACGTCAGCCTGCGGGGACTAGAGGGGTTGTCGAGCAGTGTCAGCCGGAGTCAATTCGAGAGAGAGTCAGAGCGCTCCCACGCAACAGTCGGCTAACTTCAGAATCGGTGACGGGATTGGGGCCCGACACCGATTCGTATGACGACATTCTCGGTTTCCTCAGGAGACATCACCACTCAGGCCACGGACGCGATAGTCAACGCCGCCAACCGAGACCTGCGCGGCGGCGGTGGCGTCGACGGTGCCATCCACGCCGCTGGAGGACCATCCATCCTTGCGGAGTGCCGGGCATGGGTGTCAAAGCACGGTCCTCTCGCCACGGGCGAGGTCATGTTCACCGGCGCCGGCGCCATGAGCACACGCTATGTGATCCACACCGTAGGACCGATCTGGTCTCAGCACGGGCCGGAAGTTGCCTCGTCGCTACTGGCGAGTTGTTACCGGAACAGTCTCACCATGACCGTCGATTTGGAGTGCGAGTCGGTGGCGTTCCCCAACATCAGCACGGGGGTCTACGGATTCCCCAAGCCTTCGGCCGCTGACATCGCGGTGTCGGCTGTGAGGGAATGGGCGGAAACTCACCCGGCGCTGAAAGAGGTGAGATTCGTCTGTTTCGACGAGGAGAACTTCGCCCTGTACGAGTCGTTGCTCGGAGACTGATGCGTGAAATCGGGTTGGCCGGTAGGCATGGAGGAAGGACCCCTACCGGCCGTTCCCGACTTTTTAGGCCGCCGGCAGGGTCTTACCGGGCCGCTTTGAAACGGTCACCCGGTAACGACCCACCGACAACGACCGCTCCCTGGGCAGGTTGGAGACGATGCGCATGAGGTCGGCATGATGCCGGCGGTCTTCTTGAATACTCTTGGCTAGATCGAGCATGGCGTTCCTTTCGAAAACTCTTCGTTGCAGTAAGAACCATTACCGCTTACACTCATTACGGTAGCACAAGCTCGTAACCAGTCAAATGGATTTCTCTCATTACACAACGAAGCCGGTCGAACTGGCGGTGGCCCTCGCCAACACGGAGGGAATAACCCACGACGACCTGTCGGACCCGGGCGAAATGGTTGAGTTCCTAGATGAATACCGCGACCTCTGGGACGGTGTCGCCAAGCCTCCAAAGAAGAACGAGCTGGAAGCGGTGAGACTTCTTCGGTCGGCTCTCAGGGAAGTGATCGAGTCCGGAGACGAGAAGGTCGCCTCGGAACGGGTCAACGCATTGCTCGAGTCATACGGGGCCACTCCCCGTCTATCCACCCATAACGGGACACCACATCTCCACTTCGAGCCGACGGAAACCTCGATCGTGTGCTGGCTCGGCGCGGTGACGGCCATGGGTCTGGCAAGTGTCATCATCGAGCACGGGGTGGACAGATTTGGAGTGTGTGATTCCGGCACGTGTCAGGACGTCTACGTCGACACATCACGCAACCGATCTCGCCGTCACTGCTCCAACACTTGCTCCACACGTGAGGCGGTCGCCGCGTATCGCAAACGGCAGGCTGACGATTGAGATCTAGCCGAGACGGGCAGTCAGGCTGATCTCGACATTCCCCGCCAGCGCTTTGGACACCGGGCAACCTTCTTTGGCGGCCTCCGCGAGCTCGAGGAACTTCTCTTCACTGATGCCGTCGACGTTTCCCAGGACATCGAGCTCCATCGTCGTGATTCCGGTCCCAGGCACGAACGTTGCGGTCGCCGTGACGTCGAGACTCGTCGGGGGAGTCTCGTTTTTTGCCAGAGCGTTGGAGAACGCCATCGAATAGCAGGCCGAGTGAGCCGCAGCGATCAGCTCCTCTGGACTGGTGACTCCGCCGTGCTCTTCTGCTCGGGCATTCCAGTGGACGGCGAGCGGCTCCGCCGCCCCGGTGTCGAAACTCGTTGTCCCCGAGCCATTGAAGAGATCACCCTCCCAATGTGTCCGACCTGTGCTCTGCAGTGCCATTGAAGACCTTTCTCGATTGGCTGGGTACCGACACTACCGCCGGGCGCGACGGACCAAGCCCTCGGGTCATCTGTCCAGTGTTTCGAGCCCCCAGGCACGCACCCGGGTCACCTCGAGACGCAGAGCCACGCTGTAGTCGGCCGAAAAGGTCTCGGGTGTCCAGCCGAATAATTCGATCTCTCGTTCGTACTTCTGGAGATACCCGGGAAACTCCGCCGCCGGCCCGACCTCGACAACCGTTGCGTTGGCCTCGATCAACAATGCCCCGGCTCCGCGGATGTCACCCCTCACATTGAACGCGACCTTGGGGTTCGACTCCACTGATCTGATCCGGGGTGAAGTGGGATGGTTGTACACGATCAGATCGTCGTCGGCCCTGACGAACCAGATAGGGGCCGTCTGGGGTTGCCCTTCGGCATTGACCGCGGTCAGGAAGCCGATCGTCTCCCGGTCGAGGATCGACGTGACCCGTGATGATTCGCTGAGCACCCGGCCAAGTTACAGCCGCTCGGCCCCCGGGGCTCGTCTCCGCTCGAGACCGCCGATGACGGCGGCAGCAACGACCAGAGTCAGACCGGCGATCCAGATCCTGGCCGTCTCGAAGAGTTCGACTGCCATCGAGAAATCAGCGGTCACCTCCACGCCGAGCACTTCGACATCAGTCATGTCCATGTCGCCCATCATGCCCTGTTGATAGTCGGCGATCACCCCTCCGGCCGTGACTCTCAGACCGCTCACCGGTGGTCGTGACGATGGTCCA
The DNA here is from genome assembly GCA_035711995.1 of Acidimicrobiia bacterium. Lineage (GTDB taxonomy): Bacteria > Actinomycetota > Acidimicrobiia > Spongiisociales > ZC4RG35 > JANQRA01. The sequence goes on from DASTBQ010000068.1 coordinate 16,461, forward strand.
TCCGGCGGCAGCGGCCCGATGAGGGCACCATTCGCGGAGTCAGTCTCTCCGGAACTGGTCGTTGTTGGCCCGGCAGTGGTAGTGGTCGTCGACACCGGATTCGTCTGAGCGTCGACTGGCGTCCCAGCCCCGAAGTCACGTGCGGTCGAGGTGCCGACACCGGCGATCGCAGAAGTGGGTGTCGAAGCTGCAGTCGATGTCGTGGTCGTGGCAGGGAGGCTGGTCGTGGTCGTCGGCCTGGGAGTGGACGTCGTGGTGGGCCGCGTCGTCGACGTCGTGGTCGTGGAGGCTTCCAAGCTACCGCTCAACGAGACACGGTCGATGGTGGCGGAGCCGGTGTAGAAGAGGTCGACGCCCGACACGACTCCGAGTAGGTCCAACACCCGGAACCGGACTCCCGAGCCCTCACTGGCGTGAGCTTTGACGTCGACTTCCTTGTGGTGGCTTCCCGCTACGGCTAGGTCGAAGGTCTTCACCACCGTCCATTTCGAGCCGTTGAACATCTCGACGACCAGTTCGCTGGTCGTAAGGCCCTGAGGGACAATCTGGATGTCGAACGACAGCGTGACGTCTGCGAACATCGACAGGTCTGCATATCGGGTGGCCCCATAAGTCGTCGCAACCAGCCCGTACCCCTCGATGTGGAGACACTCGTTGTTCGAACAGTGCTCGGACCCAATGTGGACGGTCCCGCTTCCAGCGCCACCTGCGTCACCGAATTCTGCCCAGGGACCTTCGAAGTCGAGACTTCCATCGTTGCCCGAGAAGTTCCCATCCCCGAAATCGTCCCGATAATCGGCGCTGGTGCCGGCGATCCCCGGGATGGTCGGCACCATCATCACCACCAACGAGAGAAGGCATGCGAGCTTCCTCACGAGGAGAGAACCTTGATCATCTCTGCCACCGACTCTTCGTCGCTGGCCGGTCCGTCGGCGACCTGGACGAGTGGGAGGCCCACGATGAAGTAGGTTCTTCCCTGGTATCGCTGATAGCGAAGAGACCCTCCCATCAGCTTCGTGATTCGGGCGGCAACGGCGAGACCCAGCCCTATCGAACCCGTGAGGAGCGGCTGGTCGCCCTCGTGGGCGTATCCAGCGAAGAGAGTGGAAAGCTGCTCCTCGTTCACGCCGGGCCCGTTGTCAGCAACCTCGATCTCCACGATCTGTTCGGTCGCCGCGACTTCGACGCTGATCTCGGGGCCACCGTGACGGACCGCGTTCGATAAGAGATTGACCAGAACATGACGCAACCGGGCGCCGTCTGCCGACGCCAATGCCGGGCTTCGCTCAAATGCCACCTCGACCCCGGCACGCTCGAACGGAGCCACCGCGGCTTCGACGATGTCAGACACCCTCACCGGCGTCAGATCGATCTCGAGACCTGTACTGGTCAGACGTGAGGCCGCCAGGAGATCGTCGACCATCCTGGTCATTTCGGCTGCTTCGGTTGCGATGATTCCGGCCGTCTCACTTGTGGCTTCCGGTCCCGAGACACCACCGTCGCTGAGGATCTCCGCGAAGCCGTAGATAGACGTCAGTGGGGTCCGCAGCTCATGGGAGAGACCGGCGATGAACGAGTCCTTGGCCCGGCTGATCTCCCGTTCGGCCTCCATCTCGAGTTCGTGACGCTGGCGCGCTGACCTCATCTGACGTCGGGCGACGACGAAGTAGACGGCGACGGCCGAGCCGGGCACGGCCAGCGTCATCACGAACACGACCCATGTGTTCAGGGACCGACCGGCTGCACTGTTGTTCTCGATAGCGGTCTGGATCTCGTTCTGCTCTTCGGCGAGAGCGGTCGCCAGCTCGACATGAGCAGCCTCGACTTCGTTTACGATCATGGCCTGGGTGTCCTCGACATCCCCGGTCCTGAGTGCGTCGAGCACCGCTTCAACCTCGCCTCCGAATCTGGCCATTGGTGCGAATGCCAGCTGGTGATCGTGAGCCGCGGAGACCAGATATTCGAGCTCCCTGTGTGCGGTCTCGGCTTGCTGCAGGGCGAAATCGAAGTCGGCTGCGCTGACGATCCCTTCGGCTTCGAGCTGAGCGAATGTGACCGCCTGCACCAGACCCGCCCGTGTCAGAGCAGCGGTGCCCACGGCGGAGTTGTTCCAATGCAGGGCCCTCGCGTTATTGGTGACCCGGCTCACGCTCACCGTGTTGGCGAAAACGAAACCGCCCACCAGAACGAGCAAGAGCAAAGCGCAGCCGAGCGCGTACAGCACAGTCCGCTTTCGCGTCGCTTCGCGGGCGCGCTCAACCATGGACATGACGCTGGATCGGCGTGGAGGCCAAGAAGACACATAGGTCAATCGACCCCTTGACCCCTGGCGATCAGGGCAGATGAGGCCAGGCTGCGGGCACTTCGGTGATAACCGAGTCGAACTTGAGACCCATCAGGACCACACCGGCGCAACCGGCGTCACGGGCGCGACGCTCCAGCTCGGAGGTGATCTCCCAGGCGGTCTTTCGTCTCACGTCATCGCCGAGAAACTCGAGACGCTCTTTCAGTTCTGCGGAGACAGGGACGGCCCCTATCGACTCCATTCGTTCCACCCACCCCACGCCGAATGGCGGGATGATCATCAAGAACACCGGCGGGTCATCGTCACGCAACCCCAGCTTGGCCATCGCCGGCTCCACCGAATCGGGATCCATCACAGGGCCTGCGACGAAAAACTGGGCGCCGAGATCGATGCGACGTCTGAACTGCCACTCTGCGAAACGGGTCGGCATCCCCACCTCGAAACCGGGTAGCTCTTCCTGGAGGTTGGTGAGGTGGTCGACGATCTCGTAGTGGTGCGCCATGTGGTCGATGTGGGGAACCGAGTCGCCGATCACCACCAGGAAAGAGTCGACTCCGTTCATCAAGGCCCCTCTGACCTCGGACTCGATGGCCAGGATGTTCCGGTCCCTGGTGGACACAGCCACGGTGGGATGGACGTGGGGGACGTCGTGGGTGATTCGAGCCGAGAAGGCATAAGGAGAGAGCCGGATGCGCCCGAAGACGTTGTCTGTGACCAAAACGTTGCGCCACGCCGGGAACAGCTCGTGATGACGCGCCTCGGGCAACTCTGGAGGGTTCACCTCCGCGATCCGGACCCAGTCGCGCTCACGCGTCAGCAAAACGGGTCTCCCTCGGTTTGCGGGCGATGAAGTACTTGGCCTGCGGGTGGTGGCAGATGATGGCCGAGGTCGTCTGTTCCGGCTGGTACTGGTAGCCGGTCTCCTCGCTCACCTCGATACCGAGACGACCGGCCCCGAGGAGATCGGCGACCCTCACGTTGTCTTCGAGGTCGGGGCATGCCGGATAACCCCAGGAGTAACGGCCACCCCGATACTTCTGCTTGAAGAGTCCGGTGAGTGTTGGTCCGTCTTCGTCCACGAACCCCCATTCGGTGCGGATCCGGTGATGCCAGTACTCGGCCAGGGCCTCCGCCATCTCAACGCCGAGCCCATGAAGAAGCAGATAGTCCTGATAATGATCGCGATCGAAAAGGTCCTTGGTGCGCTCGGAGACCCGTCCCCCCATCGTGACAATGTGGAAAGCGGCGTAGTCGGCTTCCCCCGAGTCGACGGATCGGAAGAAGTCGGGGATGGAGTAGAACGGGGCTTCCTGCTGACGTGGGAAGCTGAACCTGGTCAGTTCCTCCTCGCGGTCGTCGTTTGCCCAGATGACCAGGTCGTCGCCGTCACCGTTCGCCGCGTAGTAGCCGTAGACCGCCTGGGGCAGGAGGATCTCTTCGGACCGGGCATGACTCAACTGGTCGCGGAGCACCGACTTGAGACGTCGTTTGAAGTCGGCGTCATTCTCCCCCGACTCGGGCCGATACTGCCACTGATTGCGGAACAGGGCGGTGAGGTTCAGATAGGGGACTATCTCGTCGAGGTTGAGACCCTTGACCACCCGCGAGCCGAGGAAGGGCGGAACGAAGACCTCATTATCGGTCGCCACTGAAGGCGACCGCGCCGGGACCTGTGCCGCCGGTTCGTCGAGGACGTGCCGTTGTCTGGGTGTGCTCGGCGGAGGTGGGGCGGCCCCTGAGACGATAAGGCCCATGGCGTCGAGACCGGCGAACGCGTTCTTCCCGTAGTACAGCGGGCCCCGGTATCTGGAGCGCAGGTCGGCCTCGACGTAGCTGCGGGTCAACGCCGCGCCGCCGAGGAGGACCGGCACGTCACCGAGTCCACGACGCTCCAACTCCTCGAGGTTGTCCTTCATGATCAGGGTGCTCTTCACCAGTAGACCACTCATCCCGATTGCATCTGCCCGATGCTCCTCGAAGGCCGAGATCATCTCGTTGATCCCGACCTTGATTCCGAGGTTGAACACCTGATAGCCGTTGTTGCGGAGAATGATGTCGACGAGGTTCTTCCCGATGTCGTGAACATCACCCGACACAGTCGCCAGGACCACGGAACCACGCTTGGTGGTCTCGGTCTTCTCCATCTTGGGCTCGAGATAGCCGACCGCCTTCTTCATGGTCTCCGCCGACTTGAGGACGAACGGGAGTTGCATCTCACCGGA
>DASTBQ010000069.1:0-17387 GCA_035711995.1 Acidimicrobiia bacterium
GCTGGAGAGATTCGGGGAATGGCTGGGAACTGAGGGGGCTCGAGCCGGCGGTATCGGCCCTGCCGAGTTCGATCGAATCGAACGACGTCATCTCGCTGATTCGCTGCTCTTTGCGGTGGGGATCCCCGGCGACGCCGAAGAAGTGTGGGATCTGGGAACCGGTGTCGGGCTCCCCGGGATACCTCTTGCCATCACATTTCCGGGAATCAGATTCGTGTTGATCGACCGTTCACAACGACGCGTCGACCTGTTACGGCGTTTCGTACGTATTGGTGACTTGAAGAATTGTCAGGTATTACACGCAGAAATCGCCGACCTGAGTGGTGAGGTGGGAGTCATTGTCACCCGTGCCAGTCTGTCACCCCAGAAGTTGGAGGCGATCGGGGAGAAATTGCTGAGCGAGGGCGGGGTGATGATCGTGGGTGGCTCCTGGATCGAGCCTCCGGCCGAGCCCGGGTGGGAGATCAAAGAAATCCCACGTGATGTGCTTGACCAAGCGATCTGGCTTCTTATGATGCGGCACGCATGAGCGAGCCCATCGTGGTCGCCCTCGCCAACCAAAAGGGTGGTGTTGGGAAGTCGACCACCGCGATAAATCTGGCGGCGGCACTCGCCTTTCAGGGTCAACGGGTTCTGCTCATCGATCTCGATCCTCAAGGCAATGCCTCCAGTGGGCTTGGGATCGACCGGGGCAGTATCGATGTCTCCATATACGACGTCTTGCTCAAGGAGTCGGCGCTCGAAGATGCGATCGAACCCACCTCGGTACTCAACCTCTTTGTGGTACCGGCGACAATCGATCTGGCGGGGGCGGAAATCGAACTTGTCTCGATGTTTTCACGTGAAACACGTCTTCGGTCCGCGATCGACGACCTGGAGGACGACTTCGATGTCTTGTTGATCGATTGTCCTCCCTCACTTGGCTTGCTCACCGTGAACGCACTCACTGCGGCCAAGGAGGTGATGATTCCGATTCAATGTGAGTACTACGCCCTGGAAGGTCTCAGTCAGCTTCTCCGAAATGTCGAACTGGTGTCGGTCAACCTCAACCCGGAGTTGAAGGTCAGTGGGGTGATACTCACCATGTTCGATGGTAGGACCAAGCTTTCAAAAGACGTGGCGGCCCAAGTGAAGGAGTATTTTGGCGATACCACCTTCCAGACTGTGATCCCCCGCTCGGTTCGTCTCTCCGAGGCGCCCTCGTACGGGGAACCCATCGAAGCTTTTGATCCGATGAGTCGGGGTGCGATCGCCTATCGCAATCTGGGTAGAGAGTTCCTGAAGCGCCATGGTTAGGAGTTGTGGTGACCACAAAACGTAAGGCTGGTCTGGGTCGAGGTCTGGAGGCACTGATCCCTACTGCTGCCAGTGCTTCGGACCACCCCACATTTCTCGAACTCCCCGTCGACGACATACGGCCCAACCCCGATCAGCCACGAGCCAGATTCGACGACGAGGCTTTAGCCGAGTTGGTGGCTTCGATCACAGAGGTAGGGGTCCTGCAACCGATAGTGGTGACCCGCGACGAGAAGGGCGATCATTATCTGATCGCCGGGGAGAGACGTTGGCGGGCGGCGCGACGTGCCGGCCTCAACACCATCCCCGCAGTGGTAAGAGGAGTGACCGGTGATTCCACTCTGGTGGAGGCGCTGATGGAGAATCTTCAGCGTGAGGACTTGACACCTCTCGAGGAGGCCCATGCTTACCGACAACTCCTGGAAAATACTGGAATGAGTCAGGAGGAGGTCGCCGACAGGGTAGGGAAGTCACGACCTGCTGTGTCCAACACCCTTCGTCTGCTTCAGCTCCCCGGCGCCATTCAGACCATGATCGATGCGGGCAAGATCAGTGCCGGTCACGCCAGGGCACTCGTGGGTATGGAGGACGAGAAGCACGCGGTGTATCTGGCCGAAAAGGCTGCGTCCGAGGGTTGGAGTGTCCGCCAGATCGAGGATGCGGTTAGATCGCGCAAGGAGATGGCTGAGCTCCGGGCGGCCAAAGGCGTTACCCAGGTCAGACCCGTGGAGATCATCGAACTGGAGAAGCGACTCGCCGACCGACTCGGCTCCAGAGTCAAGATCGACTACCGCAACAAGAAGGGCAAGGTCGAGATCAGGTTCGGGTCCCTCGAGGATCTCGAGCGGATATACCGGATCCTCGCCTGACTCAGCGGGGGAGTGCGAAGAACTGGTGTAGACCCTCGGCCACGGCGAGGCCGCTCTTATCGTCGAGTTTGCGCAAGGCGACGACGGCGGCCGGCGCCCTCGTCTCCTTGAGCATCGCGCTAGCCCGGCCCTCCACCCTTCCACCCACTGTGTGAGCGATCGCCTTTGCGAGTTCTTTTCCAGCTCTGGAGGAACTGTGTTCGGAAGCGAAGTAGTAGACGGCGTCGTCGCCGTCACGGTTTATTCGGAACACCACGATCATGTCCGATCCCAGCCAGTTCGCCCTTCTCGCCCGCAGACGCTCTGGCAATGTCGTGTCACGGCTACGTGACATGACCGGCACGCCCCCTGCCTCCTGGATGGCGTGTGCGGCTGCTGTAGCCGCATCCCAGGCGTCCAGCGACTCCTCAGGGTCGCGGCAATCGGCGTCGAGGAAGATTCGGGTACCTGCCATCGTCGAGGGAAGGGAGCGAAGCCACTCCGTTTCCCTGATCGCTTCCCTGCCCTCCCGCATCTCGCCCCTGGTGACGAGGTGGATCTCGGTCACCACCTCGGGACCTACCCTTCCATCTTCTGCCAGGTTGCGGTTGTGCTGGAAGTCGATGACGGCACGCTCGGTCTGGGGGCCGTAGATGCTGTCCACCTTTCCGCAGTCGAAGCCGAGGGAATTGAGACGTGACTGCAGTTCGGCTACGTCCTCACCCCTGATCATCGGTCGTCGCATGAAGATGATGCGATCGCCGAGCCGGTAGCCGGCCTCGTAGAGGGATCGCCAGGTATCGGGTCCAACTATCCCGTCGGCGTCGAGCCCTTTCGCCCGCTGGAAGGACCTGACGGCTGCAACGGTTCCGTCACCGAACACTGAACGATCGTCCGGGTCTGACTCGAAACCGAGATCTGCGAGCCGATCCTGAATGTCACGAATCGCCGGTCCTTCATCGCCGATCCGATAGAGACGCATTTGGGCTCGATCTTACGATCGAGGCAGCGATTGTCGGGTAGTCGGTGTCGGGACTCGCTCCCCGAGCCCGGTACTCAATACCCAATACTCCTCAGACGAACTCCTTGAGTTCGTCCAACAGTCGATGCTTGGGAGCGGCGCCGACGATTCGCTTCTTCTCGACTCCATCCTTGAAAAGGATGAGGGTGGGGATGCTCATCACGTCGTGTGCCCCCGCTGCCTGGGGGTTGTGGTCGACATTCAACTTCCCGATGTCGAAGCCGTCCTGTTCTTGGGCCAGCTCCTCGAGTACCGGGGCGATAACACGGCAAGGACCGCACCATTCGGCCCAGAAGTCGACGAGGATCGGCTTCTCACCGCTGATAGCGTCGTTGAAGCCTGATTGATCGAGTGTTTTTATCTCCGCCATGTGGTTCTCCTTTACTCGGTATCGGTGGACCCGAAACCTCTATTCCTGGTGTGCCAGCCAACGTTCGGCGTCGATTGATGCCATACAGCCTGTTCCGGCCGCCGTGACCGCCTGACGATACGTGTGATCCGCCACATCACCTGCGGCGAAAACCCCCTCCACCGATGTTCTCGTCCCCCCGCTGATCCCGGCGATCAAGTACCCGTTCTCGTCGAGGTCGAGCTGGCCAACGAACAGGTCAGTGGTTGGCTTGTGGCCGATCGCCACGAACACGCCGTCGGTTTTGAGCTGCCTCGATTGTCCGGTGACCACATCTTCGAGAGTCACCGACTCGACTTCGTTCTCGCCGTGGACCTCGGTCACGATGGTGTTCCAGAGCACCTCGATCTTCTCGTGCTCGAGAGCACGGGCAGCCATGATCTTCGACGCCCTGAACTCGTCTCGACGGTGGACGATCGTCACCTTGCTGGCGAACTTGGTGAGGAAGAGCGACTCCTCCATCGCGGTGTCGCCACCTCCGACGACCACCAGTTCCTGGTCTCTGAAGAAGAAGCCGTCACAAGTGGCGCAAGCGGAGACCCCTTTTCCGGTCAGCTTCTGCTCTCCGGGGACCCCAAGCCACTTGGCTTCGGCCCCGGTGGCCACGATCACGGCATCTGCGGTGTACTCGTCGGCACCCACGCTGACCCGGAGAGGCCGCTGTGAGAAGTCGACCGCGGTGACGTCCACCTGACGCATCCGGGCGCCAAACCTCTCCGCCTGCTTGCGGAATTGGTCCATGAGCTCCGGTCCCATGATCCCGTCGGGAAATCCGGGATAGTTCTCGACGTCGGTGGTGATCATGAGCTGGCCACCCGCGGTGACTCCCTCGAAGACCAGGGGATCGAGATCAGCACGCGCCGAGTACAGGGCCGCTGTGAGACCTGCCGGCCCCGAGCCGATGATTATCACCTTCTCATGTGTCATCGTTCGACCTCTTGAACCAAAGGATGCCGCCGGTCACCCCGAGCACCACTCCAAATACTGCAAACGCCCCCGCCGTGGTCAGGGGGATCTCCAGGGCACCGAAGAGCGTCCATACCGAGAAGATCACTGCGGTCAACCCAAGTGCGGCGGTCAGGATTCCCAGACCGGTGAGTTTGATCCCACGGGCCACCCGGTCGACGGTCAGGGCTCTCACCCTGGTCGAGACCTGTTCGAGGAGGTCGGCGAACCTCGTGGCGTACTCTTGCATTCCAGACGAGGTTAGTTGTGCGGCGGTAGATCCTCACGCCGGTCACTCGTCGACGTAGATCACCTCGCATGAAGCCATGTCAACGAAGGCCAGTGGGGCCTCGGCGAGATCTTGGTCATCAGGTTTCACCACGATGTACGGGTTGGCGTCTTCGGGTGCGGACTCCCCTTCCTCGTCTGATGGGGCGGGATGGGCACCCACTATCGAGTACCCCGAGATCCCTGCCTGATCCACGCAATCGGTGAGACCCGCCGGTGGATCGTTCTCGTCGAACGTCCGCAACTCGGGGTCGGCCGAGACGGAGGTTCGGATCGACTCGGCTTCGTCGGAGTAGTAAGTGTGGTCCAGTGCGGTGAGGGCTCGATTCAGGTCGGCCGCCACCAGATCCTCGATGTCGATGGTCTGGCTCGCCGCCACCTGTGTCGTGGCGGTCTCCTCAGATTGGCCTCCTTCGGTCGGGGCCTCGGCCTCACCTCCACCGTCGGCGGTGTCCTGGCCACCTGGGCTGCTCTCCGCTGCGGCCGTCGTTTCGGTACCGGAATCGAGGTTGGCTGCGACGGGAGGCAGCTCGTCGGAACCGCCAACCTGGTTCAACACTGCGACCAGACCGACCACGACGAACATGCCCGCCGCCACCGGCGCCCATCTGGAATACCACGGAGTGGGGCCGGGAGTGGTTCTCGGGGATCTCAGCTCAGACCACACTTCTCTGTGCAGTGATGTCCTCTCCAGTTCGGAGAGATTGGCCGTCGTCACGTTCCCGAGGGCGTCGAGGGCTTGTTTTTGAGCCTCGTATTCAGCCCGGTGCTCTGCTGACGTCGCGATGAGGGCGCGTGCCTCCGATTCGTCCTCGAGCCGCCCTTCTGCAAGTGCGGCGATCAGTTCGAGTTCGTGATCACGCATGCGGTCTCTTTGATGCTCTCATCACACACTTTGGTTCCCCAACTCCCTGGCCAGGATCCGTCTCCCCCTGAAGACACGGGACTTGACGGTTCCCACGGGCACGCCGAGTACCTCTGCAACCTCGGGCAGACCCAAACCCTCGATGTCGGCCAGCACCACCGCCGCTCTGAAGTCAGGTGGCAAGGCGGCCAGGGCGCGTCGTATCTCGTGACGCATTCCCGCCGAGTCGACGGCGTCCTCTGCCGAGGTGTCAATTGGGTCGATGTGGTCGGGTATGGGATCGGTGCGTCGTCGTTTCTGTTTGCGCAGTTGGTCGTAACAGGTGTTCACCGCGATCCGGTATATCCAGGTGCCCAACGCAGAATCACCCTTGAACTGCGACGCCTTGCGGAAAGTCGTCAGGAAAGTCTCCTGGGTGGCGTCGAGGGCCTGTTCCCGATTGCCCATGATGCGCAGGCACACCGAGAAGACCCGGTCCTCGTGGGTACGCATTATCTCGTTGAATGCGTCGTGGTCACCGTCGACCACACGCGCCAGAAGCTCTGCATCCTGGGCTGCGGTGGTCACGAAGCGAATCGTAATTCCGCTATCGATGTCTGATAGGTCCCATCGTCTTGCAGAGAGAGCTCGGTGAGCCAGACGAGCCAGAAACCGTCGGTTCTCGGGGGCAGGTCGATTCCGATGGTCCCCGGGGTTGCCGCACCTGATGCCACCCGCTCCCACAGATCCGGGGTCTCCAACCGCTGATCGGACCAGTAGAGGTCGAACACAGAGCCGTCAGTGAGTCCGACTATCTGCAGAGTTGCGGGAGTCCCCTGCATCCGGACGGTCACACCGACTCCCGGCTTGAGCAGGTCGATCGGGTCGAGGTAACGCTCCGTCTGCCAGACGGTGCCCACGTTGCCGTCGATCAGGTTCCCCACCGATTGATCTCCTTCTCCGCCCTCACCGTACGGGTCGAAGGAGGTCGGCTGGATGGGGACGACAGAGGCTGCGATGACGACTGACGTGGTCGATTGAGGAGTTGCAGTGGTGTTGTCGTCACCCTCCGGTGTCGATGTGGGTGTGGGTACGACGGGCGCCGAACCTCCCGAGAGGAGAAACCCGACCGCCACCACCGCCACAGCCAGGACGGTGAGGGCGAGCGCTGCTATCAGCAGGCGCCGAGAGGTTGGGCCGGTGTCCGAGCGTGGCTCACGAGGAGTCGGGGCAGCACGCAGAGACTCCTCGAGCTGGTGTGCGGTCAGCGTCCCCGATTGACCGGACCGCAGGATCACGTCGAGGGCTCGGGGCACGCCGTCGACACGCTCCGAGGGCGGCGGGCCACCGGGTGGCGAGCCGGTCAAGGCGGTTTCCAGGGCCGCCGACAGGGCGCGGACGTCTGCAGCTGCATCGTCGGAACCGGCTCGGCCGAACGCACCGAGCTTCGCCGGATGAGATCCCGAGTAGGAAATCGCTGATGGGTCGATCCTGCCGTGGACAGCACCCTCGGTATGGAGTGCCGCAAGTGCCCCGGCGAGACCCGAAGCGTTTGGGAGGAAGTCGGGCAGGTCTATGGGCTGACTGGCCGCAACCCGGTCGGCGACCGTCGCACCCCCTGTCCACTCCGAGACTGCGTAAGCCCCTCCGTCCACCTCGCTGACAGCGAAGACACGAGCGAGGTGCTGGTGAGTTGCCTTCGCTGCCCGTGTCACTGATTCGACGAACTGACGTCTCCTCGCCGGATCTGAGTCAGGACCCAGACTCCTGACCAGGACAGGTCTGTCGAGTGAGGTGTCTGTGGCCAGCCACTCCTCGATGTCCCCGTCACGTCCAAGCCGGACCTCGAGGTCGTAGCGGTCGGGGATGGCGGTGGGCACTGTCTCAGTTCAGCAGCTACTGCTGGTCATGACGAAGCACGACGAGTGAGCTACCGGTCTTCGTGAAGCCGCCCCGTTCGTATAGTCGTAGAGCCCTTTGGTTCTCATTCCGCACGTTGAGGATCATCGACCGGGCACCGTGGGCTCGCGCCCACACGAGAGCCGAATCGAGCAATGCGGCTCCCCGTCCTGCTCCACCTGCCTCGGGTGACACCGCAATCCGGTGGAGGTAGCCGATTCCCCACTGCATACCGACGATCGCATATCCCGCCAGCGTCCCCTCAGCAAAGATCTGCAGCACGACGCTGGTCCGATTGGTCTCGAACGCCTCACGCAGACCGGTCTCGCTCATCGTCCAGAATCCGTGGAAGGAACGTGAATCGAGATCATGGATCTTGCTCCAGTCCGGTTCTGCCGTCGTAATCACGTCGAGGACCTGGCCCGGGTGGGGTGGGCTGCGGAGACCGTGTTCCATCAACTCGAGGCGGACATGGGCCTTGAAGCCGCCACGCTCCCAGACACCTGTCGAATCCGGGTAGAGGGCGGGAGAGTAGGCAACGAACTCCCCGATGTCGTTGAGGTAGCGGGTTATCGAAGTCAGGAATTCGCCACCACCCCTGTCGAGTCGAATCATCGGTGCTGTGACGGAGTCGTTCCACGGTCTCACCCTGGCCCGGTACCAACCTGAGCTGAGGGTCATGTGGCCGGGCCAGGTGCCGTCGACGCGTAGCTGAAGTGCCACTTGTGGGAGAGTACGGGCATGGAGGTGATCGTGGCCACCCACCCATCGGCCTTGTCACACGACACGGGACCGAGACATCCGGAACGCCCGGACCGGGTGCAGTCCGTGCTCGCCGGCATCGAGGCGTCGGGATTGGTGGCAGAGATCATCGAGTCACCGGCGATAGACACAACAGACCTGGCGCGTGTCCACGATCCGACCTACATCGAGGGGATCAGGACCTTCTGTGAGAGAGGTGGCGGCGCCCTCGATATGGACACATTTGCATCACCGTCGACCTGGGAGGCGGCGGTGACCGCCGCCGGGGGCGTGATGGCACTCATCGAAGAGCTCGAGCAGAGGACCGACACCACGGGGTTTGCCGTCACCCGCCCACCCGGCCATCACGCCCTGGCATCTCGGGCGATGGGGTTCTGCTTCTTCAACAACGTGGCGGTGGCCACCGCCTATCTGCGCTCCCGAGGCGAGCGTGTGGCCGTGCTCGACTGGGATGTTCACCACGGCAACGGCACACAGGCGATGCTGGCTGACGACCCGGGAGCTCTCTACGTCTCGATCCATCAGGACCACTTCTATCCATTCGAGGGGGCCATCGATGACATCGACTCGGGTGAGGCGAAGGGCACCGTGATCAACGTTCCGCTCCCAGCAGGCACCGGGGGAGATGTCTACAGGGAGGCGTGGTCCTCGGTGGTGATCCCCGTTGTCACCCAGTTCGCACCCGACTGGGTTCTGGTCAGTGCCGGCTTCGATGGACATGCCCGCGACGATCTCGCTGATCTCCGTTTGACCAACAGCGACTACGGATGGACGACGTCTGCATTGGCCGAGATCCATCCTGTCCACCGCACGATCTTTGCGTTGGAAGGCGGGTATGACCTCGAAGCCTTGCGCTCGTCGGCCCGGAGCACCCTCCTCGGATTGGCCGGTCAGGTCTTTGACGGCCCTGACCACCAGTCCCCGCCGTACGCCGGTGCTGCGTTGGTCGAAGCCCGCGATGCGGCTGGCCGTTACTGGGATCTCTGAACCATTCCTCGCTCAACTTCAGGCCGAATCCGCCGATAAGACGAGCCGGATCTAGGAGAGGTCTCACTCCAATGGACAACAACGTCGACGCTCTGTTGAAGCAGGCCGTCCATCACGGTGCCTCGGACCTCCATCTCAAGGTCGGTTCGGCTCCGATCGTCCGCATCGATGGCGCGTTGCGTCGTCTCGAGGGCTACGAGTCTCTCGGCCCCACCGAGACCCAGGCGTATGCAGAAGCCATGTTCACCGAGAAAGCCGCGGCCGACTTCGCTGAGACCGGGTCTGCCGACTTTGCATACGGGAGGCAGGAGCTGGGCCGGTTCCGGGCGACCGCATTCCGCCAGCGAGGCTCGGTGTCGCTGGTGCTTCGCAGGGTGGTCCCCGGTTCGCGGTCGTTCTCCGAATTGGGTCTTCCCCAGGCGATGGAGCGGATCGCCTCCTCGAGTTCGGGGCTGATCCTGGTGACGGGGCCCTCGGGTTCGGGCAAGACCACGACGATGGCCTCGATAATCGATTGGATCAACTCGAACCGCGGCAAGGCGATCATCACGATCGAAGACCCAATCGAGGTCCTTCACCCGGACAAGCGCTCAGTGGTCGTGCAACGCGAGGTAGGAGTCGACACTTCGGACATGGCTACCGCTGTCCGGGCGGCGATGCGCCACGACACCGACGTGATCCTCATCTCCGAGATCGCCTCCCTTGATGTGGCTCGGGCAGCGATCGACGCCGCCGAGACCGGGCATCTGGTTGTTTCTTCGATGCGAACCAGCGACCCGGCCGACACCGTGAACCGTCTGATTTCGTTTTTCCCCGACGCTCAACAGGCGATCGTACGTGGTCAGCTGGCAGCCCAGCTCAAGGCCGTTATCAGCCAGATCCTCGTCGACTCCGGTGAGGCTGGACAGGTCCTCGCCTGCGAGGTCCTCACCAACAACGAGCGTGCACAGGAGTGGATCATGGGTCGTGAGGAGCCTTCTCTCCTCGTCGAAGTGATCAAAGAAAGCAGCTTCCACGGCATGCAGACCTTCGATCAGGCACTACTCAGCCACGTGCTTGGTGGATCCGTCAAGATCGACTCGATCCTGCCTTTCGTGAGGAACACCCACGAGGTCAAGGCGAAGGCCATGGCCGCCGGAATCTCGGTGTGAGCCGCGGGGCGATCGCCCCGCTCGTCTATAACCTGGGACTCTGTGATTCCCGAGAGGCTCCAGTTCCTGACGCGACCCGAGTTGCCCCCTGCTCAGCTGGCGCAGCTGTTCTCCAACGCAGGAGAGGAGTTGTTCCTCGTCGGTGGCTCGGTGCGGGATGCCTTCCTCGAACGTCAGGTCGAGGACTTCGATTTCGCGACTAGCGCGCGTCCCGACCGGGTCAAAGAACTGCTCGAAGGTTGGGCCGACGTCGTCTTCGAAATCGGAGCGCGATTCGGGACCGTGGCCGCACTTCGGGCCGGTCACTCCGTAGAGGTGACCACCTATCGCAGCGAGGTCTATCGCGACGACTCACGCAAGCCACACGTGACGTTTTCGGACAACCTGGAGACCGACCTCAGCCGGCGTGACTTCACGGTCAACGCCATTGCCCTCTCCTTGCCCGAGCTCAGCGCTGTGGACCCACACGGTGGTCTGGAGGACATGGCCAGACGCAGCTTGCGGACGCCGCTCGATCCTGCGGTGTCTTTCGGCGACGACCCACTCCGTATGTTGCGGCTGTTCCGGTTCCAGGCGGTGCTCGGCTTCGAAGCGGACCCGACCGCCGTTGACGCGGTCAGAGACATGGCCAACCGTCTCGCCATCATCTCTGCAGAGCGGATCCGGGAGGAGCTGTCGAAGCTGCTCTTAGCCCAGACACCGGGGGAGGCGCTGCGTGGCATCGTTGAGACCGGTCTCGCCGACCATTTCCTACCGGAGCTGCCTGGTCTGGCGATGGAGCAGGACCCGAACCACCACCACAAAGACGTGCTCGCCCACACCTTCGCCGTGGTCGACAAGGCCAGCCCCAATCTCGTGTTACGTCTCGCCGCCTTGCTCCACGATGTCGGGAAACCCGACACCAGGGAATTCGGCCCTGGAGGCGTCACCTTCCATCATCACGAGGTGGTCGGGGCCCGCATGGCGAGACGACGTCTTCGTGAGCTGCGTTACCCACGTGAGATCGTCGAGGATGTGGCGCAACTCGTCTACCTGCATCTCCGACCTCACACTTTGAAGCTGGGATGGACCGATTCTGCGGTGAGGAGGTACGTGAGGGATGCCGGACATCTGCTCGAGCCGTTGAACGAATTGGTTCGCTGTGATGTGACGACCGCCAACCGTCGTCGGGAAGAAGCGATCCAGGGACGTATCGATGAACTGGAGGAGCGTATCGCTCAGTTGTCTGAGCAGGAAGAGCTTGCCCGGCTACGAGCTCCCATCGACGGGCATCAGGTGATGGCTTATCTAGGGATGGATCCCGGCCCCAAGGTGGGCGAGATCACCGAGATCCTGCTGGAGAAGAGGATCGAAGACGGGCCGTATCCTCAACACGAGGCCTATTCGATCGCTCGAGAGTGGGCGATGAGCCAGGGTTTCGCTGATCCCGGGGAGCCCCCGGTCGACGAGGAGGAGTGATGGGCACGTTCGACCCGCTGGCCAAGAAGGAGGCAGAGGTCCTCGGTGCGACGATGGCGTACGTCGAACACGGGAGCGGAGACCCGATCGTGCTTCTTCACGGAAATCCCACCTCTTCGTACCTGTGGCGAGGTGTGATTCCGGAGTTGGCCGATTCCGGGACTTGCATCGCTCCAGATCTGATCGGTATGGGAGACTCGGCCCGGGTCGCTGAAGGTCCTGATGCGTACACCTTCGAGATGCACGCCCGCTATCTGGAGGCTTTCCTCGAAGTTCTCGGCATCGACTCGAACGTCATCCTCGTGGGTCACGACTGGGGTGGTCCGTTGCTGTTCGAATGGGGTCGGAAGAACCCGTCGAGTGTTCGGGGTGTGGTCTACATGGAGACCATCGTCACCCCTCTCACCTGGGACGATTGGCCGGAGACGGCGAGGGGCATCTTCTCGGCGATGCGCACAACGGCCGGTGAGGAAATGGTCCTGGACAAGAACGTCTTCGTTGAGCGGATTCTCCCGGCATCCGTGCTCGAACCCATCTCCGACGCCGACATGGAGGTCTACCGGCGTCCCTATCTGGATCGAGGTGAGTCACGCCGCCCCACCCTCACCTGGCCCCGTCAGATCCCGATCGAAGGGGAGCCCGCGGTTGTGCACGCCGTGGTCGAAGCCAACGAGATCTGGCTTGCAGACGCCGGAGTCCCGAAACTGTTCATCGACGCCGAACCCGGGTCGATCATCGGGGATAGGGTGCGGGAGAAGGTCAGAAAGTGGCCCAATCAGATCGAAGTGAAGGTTCCCGGTATCCACTTCATCCAGGAGGACTCCGGCACCGACATCGGCAAGGCGATCGCCTCCTGGCTCCAGAGCATTTGAACCGTTCCTAGCCTGGCCCCGTGATTCTCGTTGCCGTACCTGCCGTGGCACTCGCCGTCGTCAGTCTGGCGGCATTCTTTGGTGGCACGGTCTGGTGGCTCGACGTTCTCGCCAACTTCAGAGCCCAATACGTAGTCGCTCTCGCCGTCCTCGGTCTGGTCGTGATGATGTCGAAGTGGCGAAAAACGGCCTACTTCATCCTTGCCGTCGCCGTCGTGAACCTGGTGGCGGTGCTCCCCCTGTACATCGGTTCACCTGCGGAGGCCAGGGCTGGTGCTGACAGCATTCGGATCATGTCGTTCAACCTTCTGTCCACCAACGAGGAGTACTCGGAGGTGATCGACTACATCGAGACCGTGGATCCCGACGTCGTCTTCCTTCACGAGGCAAGCCGCCCGTGGGAGGTGGCGATGGAGTCTTCTGGTCTCGACTACGAGATCGTCAGACCTCGCTCCGACGACCTCATCTTCGGGACCTTGGTGTTGGTCAGAGGTGATCAGCTCACCGCGGTCTCTCACGGATTTGCCGAGGCAGCTCCGCGGGCTGTTTCTCTCGAGTTCCTGCCATGGGGCTGGGATGTTCCACTGGCTGTCCTCGCGACTCATCCGTTGGCACCAAGTGGCGAGGAGCGCGCCGATCTCCGTGATGCTCAGCTCGCGTTCGCGGGAGATTGGGCCATGGAACGGTCGGGAGCGTTCCTCGTGGTCGGCGACTTCAACGCGACCCCGTGGTCAGCGCCGTTTCGTAACCTGGTGGCGACAGCGGACCTCGAGAACAGTCAGCGGGGCTTTGGTCTTCAGCCGTCGTTCCCCACCACGTCGAGTCTCTTGCTGAGAGTCCCCATCGACCATCTCGTTCACTCGGCGGCACTCGAAGTCACAGATCGCCAGCTGGGTCCCGCCCTCGGTTCGGATCACTTTCCACTTGTCGTCGACCTCCAGGTGGTGGAGACCGGCTGACCATAATCCTGGGGTTTTGGAGCCGATGTAACCTCGCCGACATGTCAGATCGTTTTGGAGAAGCCAGACGTCGTCTCGCCGAGCTCGTGGGGAACGAAGGGCTCGCCGTCATCCCGGCCGCACGAGAAGTGATCCGCAACTACGACGTGACCCATCCATTCCGTCAGGACTCCTTCTTCTGGTACCTGACTGGCTTCGGCGAGCCCGAATCTGTGGCGGTGATCGCGCCGGGTCACGACGACGGCGACTACACGTTGTTTGTGAGACCAAAGGACCCAAGTATCGAAGTCTGGACAGGAATCCGGGCGGGAACCGAAGGGGCGAGGAGCCGCTATGGCGCAGACTCGGCCTACGAACTCGACGAGTTGGACACTGTCCTCGAGCGTCTCATGCACGGACGCGATGTTCTCTGGTACACGACCGGTAACGACGACTTCGACGATCGGATCGCAAGGATCGTGAAAGCAGCCAGAGCGCATCGGGAACGAATGGGTGGCATCGTTCCTTCGACGGTCAAGGACGTTTCGGTCCCCCTTGGGGAGATGATGCTGTTCAAGACTCCCGAAGAGGCAGCAAGTCTCCGTCAGGCCTGTGAGTTGACCGCGGAGGGCCACATCGAGGCGATGAAGTTCGCCCAACCGGGGATGTACGAGTACCAGGTGCAGGCGGCCCTGGAGTATTTGTGGCGTCTTCGTGGATCCCGTCGTAACGGGTACGAGTCGATAGTCGCCTCCGGAGCCAACGCCTGTGTCCTTCACTACATCGAGAACGACGACCTGATCGATGACGACGAAATGATCCTCATAGACGCCGCCGCTGAACTCGATGGGTATTCGTCCGACATCACCAGGACTTTCCCCGCAAACGGCAAGTTCACAGGTCCGCAGCGGGCGCTATACGAGATCGTTCTCGCCGCCGAGAAGAAGGGGATTGAGCTCTCGGTCCCCGGGTCGAGCCTGAGGGCTGTCCACGATGAGTCGACCAGGATCCTCACCGAAGGGATGGTCGACCTGGGTCTACTTCCCAGAGACGTCGAGGAGTCCCTCTCCATGCATCACTATTCCGAGTTCTTCATGCACGGGACCAGCCACTGGCTGGGTCTCGACGTCCACGATCGAGGCGCGTACAGGATCGACGGCAAGTCCAGACCCCTGGAGCACGGTATGTCGTTCACGGTGGAGCCCGGGATCTACGTTGCTCCTGGCAAAGAGAAGATCGAGCTGGCTCTCCTCGATCACGATTTGGACGATTGGAACGAGCGACGGATCCGTCTCGGTAGCAAGGCGGCGGGGGCACTGGAGGCCGAGGAGCGGGAGAACGCCGAGAAGATCACCCATGAACTGCCCAAGGAGTTCATCGGCATCGGGATACGGATCGAAGACGACGTCATCATCACCGAGAACGGCAACGAGAACATGACGAACGGTGTGCCGAAAGAGATCGACGAGGTCGAGACGATGTGTGCCGAGACCTCGACCCTCCCGATCGCCTGATTCGTATCAGACCGAGGCAGGGACCGCGTAGAGCGCGATCGCAAGGAAGTGGAGGACGCTGGCCAGTACCACGAAAACGTGGAACAGCTCGTGGTAGGAGAAGCTCCGGGGGAACAGGACCGGTCGTTTGGTCAGGAAGATGACTGAGCCCGCGGTGTAGAAGAGACCACCAACCCCAATGAGCACGATGGCTCCCGCTCCGAGTGTGTCCCAGATCTGTGGGATCCAGAAGATCACCGTCCAACCCATGAGCAGCTGCAGCGTCACCGACAGCCAGGTTCCCACCTCGGGTAGGACGAACTTGAGGGAGATGCCAACTATCGCGATGACCCACACCAGGCCGAGACACCACCAGACCGCCATGCCTTCGAGCCCGGCCAGGGCGATAGGGGTCAAGGTGCCCGCTACCACCAGGTAGATCATCGAGTGGTCGACCCGTTGCAGACGAACCTTCCAGGCCGCCCGCCACGGGATCGAGTGATAGAGCGACGACACCGTGTACATCACCAGTAGCGCCCCGCCGAACACGAGTGATCCGACGAGGGCTGCGGTGTTTCCCCAGGTTCGACTGACTAGGTAGATGGTTCCGCCCAATGCCGCGACGGCGGCACCACCATGGAGAAACCCGCGGATCGGATTCTGCATGCGGCCCAATGTCATGCGATCCATCACCGGTAGGATACGACGGCTCGCCGACATATCTGATCCGTCAGACCCAGACCTGAATCTCGGTACTCGACGGTACGATGGGGCATCGGAAATGGCCTTAGGTCTTCTCTACCGCATCTACGAGCGCAATCTCCGCTCCGGTCTCGACCCCGAACGACTCCCCAGACACATCGGAGTCGTTCTCGATGGGCACCGGAGACACGCCCGCGCCGAAGGACTCCCTAGCTACAGCGACTCCTACCGGGAGGGGATGGCTCGTTTCGAGGATTTTCTGAGATGGGCCGACGACCTCAAGATCCCGGCCGTCACGGCCTGGGTGCTCTCGCCCGAGAACCTGACCCGCCCCGCCGAGGAGCTCGACCCTTACTTCGATGTCCTGATCGACCTCTTCGGAAGACTCCCCGATCAATGTGCCCGTTACGACATGGCACTCAAGTTCATCGGAAGTCTCGACCTCCTCCCGGCTCATCTGGTCGAGGCAGCGAAGAAGGCCGAGGAACGTCATCCCGACGGGTCCCGTCGTCTCAACGTCGCGATGGGCTACGGAGGCCGACAGGAGATCGTCGACGCCACCAAGGACCTGGTCAGCAGACTCGCCGCCGAAGGGATTCCAGCGGCTGAGATCGCCGAGCACATCGATGCCCAGGGTCTCGCCGGTCACATGTACTCAGCCGACCTACCGGACGCCGACCTGATAATCCGCACAAGTGGTGAGTCCCGGCTCTCTGGTTTCCTGCTCTGGCAGTCCGCGTACTCCGAATTCGTCTTCGTCGACGTCAACTGGCCTGCCTTTCGCCGCGTCGACTTTCTCCGTGCCCTGCGCGATTACGAGGGGCGAACCCGCCGGTTCGGCCAGTGAGGACCGGGGGCGACCCTTTCCCCTCGACGGAGGCTGCTACGCAGTGACCATCCCGGGATGCAGATGAGTGACGTCGCCCAACTGGCGTAGGGAAAAGGCCCAGCCGGTACTCACCTGGAAAGTCGTGAGTCGGGAGACCCCGGTGTGTGGCTGACGGAAACGGTCCCACTCCCACGGAACCGGATCGAGTCCGAGCAGATGCCCCAGGATCACGGCGTTGGTACCGGCGTGAGCCACGATGACGACTCGTTTCCCTGGCTCGTCAACAGTCCAGAGGTGACGACCACCGAACGGGTGGATACCGTGGGAGTCGAGAGTGCTGACCAGCCCGGAGACGACCCTGGTGTGAAAGTCCCGGAATGATTCTCCACAGGGGATCCCGTCCCACATCTCCTCCCTGTCCCGAAAATTGGCCTCCTCGAACGCCTTCTCGATCAGTTCCACTGGCTCGTCTTCCCATTCCGGCGGATTCTGGATCTCGGCGAGCCAGTCGTGGGTTTCGGCGACGATCTCGAGTCCCTGGCTCACCGGTATCGCAGTCTCGGCGGCGCGATTCATCGGTGACGCCCAGACTTCGGCGACGTCGCTGACCGTGGAGAATCTGTGACCGACGCGCTCTTCTTGTTG
>DASTBQ010000070.1:0-8530 GCA_035711995.1 Acidimicrobiia bacterium
GACCACCTCGGGGTTCGGCATGTCCGAAGGGCGCTTCGAGGCTTTGACCTTCACCTGCCCCGAACCCGTCGATCGACACCATGAAGTTCTGAACCCGTACGAGTTGTGACATCCATCGGTCCTTTCTCAGTGTGTGGGGACTCGGCAGCAGCTACAGCTTTGGCACGACTTTGTCGGCGTGATTACCCATCGGACCGGTCGGACAAGCGGGTGGATCACGACATGAGCCTACGACGATCCCATTACCGGCCGTCCATAACGCTCACCGCCGGGAGCCATATCGTGCGCCGACGAACGCTCAGGATCCGGCAATACCGGACGCCGAATAAACTTCGGGTCCTGGCATGACCACTGAGAATTTGTCAGTGGTGGGTTGTATGGTGAACATATGTTCGATTCACAGATTCGTGAGATCGAACTCTCGGAACCGGAAGTTCTGAGCGGGGAGAGTGAAGATCAGCAGGCCTACCTGGTCACCGTCGACGAGCTGGCCGCCGGCTGGATCCCCGAGGACCAGCATCACTTGCCTGGCAATCTCGAAGAGATCCCGGTTGGTCCCTACCTGGCGTTGATCGTCTCATCCGTCGACCGCACCAAACTCAACGGATATGACCTGGTCAGGGTGATGCGGATCGAAGCGAGACTCGCTGCATCCCATGAGGCGGGGAAATTCGCAGCCATGGTCGAGGTGGCGATGACACCACCGGGTGATGCTACTGCCCCGGTGGAGCGATCCTTCGAGGAGTTCGACTATGCCGCTGATGAGATCGCCGCTGCGTTGACCCTGACCCGGCGCGCTGCAGAAACCCAACTAGACGAGGCGATCAGCCTCACCGGCAGGTTGGGCCGGGTTTGGCAACGGCTCGCCAAGGGAGAAATCGATCTTGCCAAGACCAAAGATCTGGTCAACGCTTTGGGCCATCTCGATCGGGAAACTGCCGACACCGTCCTGAACCGCTGTTTGGACGATGCTCCTGACCTAACCAGGGGCCAACTGCGGGCCCGAGTTGCTCGACTAGTCATGGAGATCGACCCAGACGGCGCCAAATGCGCCATGGAGCAAGGGCTCCACGACCGGCGCATAACAGCTCAGGCCAACCCAGACCACACCGCGACTCTGACCATCTCCTCGGTAAACCCTGTCGCCACCGCCAGCGCCTACCGGCACGTCGACCGGTTGGCCCACTGGTACAAGGACCAAGGAGATCCCCGCACCCTCGACCAACTACACGCCGACATTGCAATGGACCTCATCGCAGGCAAATGCGGTTGCGGCAACACCACCACTCGCAGCGGCGGGAGAGCACAGATCACCGTTGACCTGCAAACCCTTGCCCGGCTGGCCAACCACCCCGGAGAACTTGACGGCTTCGGACCGGTGATCGCAGAGATCGCCCGCAAGACCGTGCGTGAAAACCAAGACGGGGAGTGGATCTTCCAGGTCACCGACAACGGCAAAGCCGTCGCCACCGGCACCCTCGCCCGCCGACCAACCAGAGCTCAACGTAGATACCTCCACGCGCTCTATCCCACCTGCGTGTTCCCCGGCTGCCGGATGCCGGCCCACCAATGCGACCTCGACCATCGTGAGCCGCATGCCCGAGGCGGCAGAACCCGAAACGACAACCTCGAACCGCTCTGCCGTCACCATCACATGCTCCGGCATCACAGTCCGTGGCTACTCACCCGAAACCCGGACGACACGCACACCTGGACCAGCCCCCACGGCCACACCTACCTGGTCAAACGAGGGCCACCGGACTAGCCACGGACTTCCCCGTCGAATCTTCCCGCACTCACCAACCTCGAAGCATCCATCCCCGAAGCACCCAACCCACCGCGCAGCGGGATGAACGCTGCCACCATCGGTCCCCGCTGCCGCCCTGGCCACAGGCCACACTCTCGCTAGCTTGATCAGGTGACCCATATCGGCACACTGCGGGAGAAGGCGTTGCACGCCGCGCTCAAGCAGTGGTATCAGCAGCCGGGGGACATGGTGGAACATCCCGTCGACGGATACGTGATCGACCTGGTCCGAGACGATCTCCTCATCGAGATCCAGACCACTGGCTTCGCGGGGATGAAAAAGAAGGTCTCGAAGCTCCTCGCCGAAGGTCATCGGATCCGCATCGTCCACCCGATCGCCGTGGAGAGGACCATCGTCAAGGTCGGGGAGGACGGCACGATCATCAGTCGGAGGCGCTCCCCCAAGCACGGGGCGGTGACCGATATCTTCACCCAACTGATCAGCTTCCCGGGCCTGGTGGTCGCCGCCGACCTCGAGGTCGATGTGGTGCTCACCGACGAAGAGGAGTACCGAACCCACTCACCGGGGAAGGCATGGCGTCGCAACGGATGGGTGATCCACGAGCGACGGCTGCAGAAGGTGCTGGGATCAGCACTCCTCACCAGCGGGGCCGAGCTGATCGATCTGCTTCCATCGCAGATCCCTGAAACCTTCACAACCGCCGACCTGGCTGCCCGGCTCGGCCGCCCACGCCGCACCGCACAGCAAATGGCCTATTGCCTGAGGAGCGCCAATCTCATCGAGCCATCGGGCAAGCAGGGCAACGCGATCAAATACCGACGAACCCACTAGCCGTCAGGGCCCCACACGCCCGGCATGAACCGGGCAACGAGATCGGCTTCGACATGCTTTTTCACGACGACCAAGGTGGGCAACTCAGAGGTTGGTGCCTCTGAACAATCCATCGCCAGTGACATCGTTTAACCTCATGTCGTGGATCAAGCCGTGACCCAAACCAGTGAGGCCATGGACACCCGGACATCTGACCGGGACGCTCAGCGCATCTTCAACTGGTCGATAGTGATCTCAGGCATTCGTTGTCTGATCGCCTACATCCTCCTCCCCTTCGTCCTCCCGTTTCTCGGTCTCTCAACGAGCGTGGGACCTTGGCTCGGAATCGCAATCGGGCTGGTGGCGATCGTCGCAAACGTGTTCAGCATTCGCAGATTCGCCAAGTCCACCCATCGACTTCGCAAGGTGGTGATCGGGATCAACATCGCCGTGATCGCCCTGCTCCTGGTGCTACTGGCGATCGACGTCAGCGCGGCGGTAGACAGCCTGGCCTGACAACAGATCGGTGGGGCTCAGACGGCTACGAAGAGCCTGTCGGCCGCAAAGGAGCCGACACCCACGCGTTGACCAGCGACTGAGACCGTGAAAGCCCCTTGGGGGTCGCGTCCTACGAGTTGCACGTCAGTCTTGGGATGGAATCCGGACTCGTAGAGAAATCCCAGCATCTCGTCGTCGAGCTCCAGCTCCTCGGAGATCCGCTCCAGCTTGCGAGTCTCTCCGGGCTCCATCGAGCTGATTGGTTTCATCAGGGGCGGCTTGTATCCCGCACCGGGGATCGGGTTGCCGTGCGGGCAGGTCTGGGGATCCTCGAGCGCCGCCCACATCGCCTCCTCCACCTGGTCGGAGATGGCGGTCTCCCACACCTCGGCCTCGGCATGGACCTTGTCCCAGGGGAGCTTGAGCACGTCGGTGAGAAAGCGTTCGGCCAGTCGATGACGACGGACTATCACGGCAGCGAGATGACGGCCCTCGTCAGTGAGGTGGATCTCGTCCCCGAGAGTGACGAGACCGTCGTCTTTCATCCGATGGATCATCTCGTTGACACTCGCTCGACTGACACCGAGCCAATCGGCCACGCGGGCTTGGATCACCGGGATGCCGAGTTCCTCGATCTCCCAGACAGCCTCTGCGTACTCTCTATATCGTCCGTATTCGCCCATTACAACCGATCGTAACGGCTGTCGCGGGGCGACCCTCTGGCCCCTAGTCTTGACTCCTGACTAGAGGAGAAAGCCTTGAAGATGACCGATGATCTGGCGGCGACCTTCAACGACCAGATCACCATGGAGCTCGGCGCTTCGATCGCCTATATCCAGATGGCAGCTCATTTCGAGGCGAAGAACCTCGTAGGCATGGCCTCGTGGATGCGACAGCAGGCTGAAGAGGAGAAAGATCACGCCCACAAGTTCATCGGTTTCGTGCTCGACAGGGGCAACGAAGTCGAGATCGGTTCGATAACGGCTCCGCAATCGCAGTTCGAGAGCACAGAGCAAGTGTTCGAAGCTGCCCTCGCCCAGGAGCAGGCGGTCTCGGCTGCTATCCACGACATCTACCGCCTGGCTTCCGACAAGGACGACCTGGCCTGCTTCCCGCTGCTGCAGTGGTTCATCGACGAACAGAACGAGGAGGAGTCGACTGTGGCGACGATTCTCGAGAGAGTGCGTCTCGCGGGTGGCGACTCCAGCGCAATCCTCCTGCTCGATGCCGAGCTGGGTGCACGTGGAGCACAGGCGGCACAGGAGTAGACCCTGACTTCGCCCCTCTCCGACAGCCGGCTCTCCAGGCTGACCGCTGGTCGGATCCTCGACGGATTCGAGGAGTACATGACGCGGTTCGGCACTTTCAACTCCAGGGCTCCGTCACGGTTCGCCAAGGCGGACTGGCGTGGGATGCAGGCCGACGCCCAAGGTCGTCTCAAGGTCTACGCCTACATCGTCGGGCAGGTTGTCGATGACATCGGGAGACTGCTCGGAGACCGTGTAGACGACAGGCTCCTCTGGATCGCCATCAAAGCGGTCTATTCCACGCTGATCGCCGACCTCCAGGATTGGGAGCTGGCGGAGACCTTCCACAACTCGGTGACCCGTCAGGTCTTCGACACAGTGGGCGTCGACGGTCGAATCGAGTTCGTCGACACCGATTTCGACAGCCCCCCGAGCCCTTCCCTGGAGCCCGTGTATGTCATCTTCGACCGCGAGGAGACAACCACCGATCTCGTGACCGCCCTACTGGGCCGATTCACCCACGACACACCCTTCGCCCATCTCGAGAGTGACGCCTCCGCAGTGGCGAAACGGATCGAAACCAAGCTCGCCGAACGCGGAGGACTGCCTGTCGTGGGCCGCGCGGAGGTCGTCAGATCGGTCTTCTATCGGGGCCAGTCGGCCTACATAGTCGGGTTGCTCTATGCAGGATCCGTGCGTCTCCCGATGGTCATCTCGTTGCGCAACCAGCCAGACGGTGTCGTCGTAGATGCCGTCCTCCTCACCGAGGACGAGGTGTCCATCCTCTTCAGTTTCACCCGCTCCTACTTCCACGTCGAGATCACCCGGCCCTACGACCTGGTTCGGTTCCTGGGGCGGCTGATGCCCCGGAAACGGATCGCTGAGCTCTACATCGCCATCGGGCAGAACAAACACGGGAAAACCGAGCTCTACCGGGACCTGCTCCGCCATCTCAATTCGACAGACGAGCGTTTCGAGCATGTGCCTGGGATCTCGGGTCTGGTCATGGTCGTATTCGGGATGCCCGGGTACGACGACGTCTTCAAGGTGATCCGCGACCGTTTCCCACCTCCGAAACGCACGAGCCGGTCCAAGATCATGGAGAAGTATCAGCTCGTGTCCCAGCACGACAGAGCGGGCCGACTCATCGACGCTCAGAACTTCCAACATCTCTCATTTGATCGCAACAGGTTCGACCCAGCACTCCTCGACGAGTTGCTGACCGACGCCTCGCGAACGGTAAGGGTCCAAGGCGACACCGTGATCATGAGTCATCTCTACGTCGAACGAAGAGTCATTCCGCTCGACCTCTACGCGCGTGAAGCCATCCCGGGAGCTGCCGCCTCCGCGATCGTCGACTACGGACAGGCGATAAAGGACCTGGCCTGCACCAACATCTTCCCCGGCGACCTGCTCACCAAGAACTTCGGTGTCACTCGTCATGGAAGGGTGGTGTTCTACGACTACGACGAACTGACCCCACTGACCGAAGTTGTCTTCAGAGAGATCCCCGAGCCACGCCACGAGGACGAGGCACTGGCCGAGACCCCCTGGTTTTCGGTCGGCGACCGCGACGTCTTCCCCGAGGAGCACGAGCGGTTCCTCGGATTGACCGAGGAGCTTCGAGATCAGTTCAGAGCGAGACACGGCGACCTGTTCGAAGTGGAGCCGTGGAAGGCGATCCAGAAACGAATCTCCGCCGGTGAGCTGATCGAGATCTTCCCTTACGACGACGCGGCCCGGCTGCCCGGAACCGAAGACGTGAGGGGCTGGTAGTGCCCGACCTGGTCGTGATCACCGGTGCGTCCGGCGGCCTCGGCGCCGCCCTGGCGACATCGGTCCCTTTCCCTGCTCATGTCGTCGACGTGAGCCGGAGCGGCCCCGGTCGCAGTGACATCGAGCACGTCGAGGCAGACCTCTCAGACCCGGCACGGTGGTCAACGGTGGGTGCGGCGATCTCACGGCTGGTGAACCAGCACGATCCGGACCGGGTGGTGCTCATCCACAACGCAGGGACCCTCGACCCGATCGGGTTCGCCGGTGAGGTAGACGACGATGCCTACCGGACGAATGTGCTGCTCAACAGTGCGGCAGGACAGGTGCTCGGGCATCACTTTCTGAAAGCGGTGTCAGGCCGACAGGGGCGACGCGAGTTGGTGATGATCACTTCGGGGGCATCGACCTCCCCATACGCCGGATGGTCTTCTTACGGGGCAGGCAAGGCAGCACTCGACCAATGGGTGCGCAGCGTGGGTCTGGAACAGGCGGATCGTGGGGGGACCGTCGTCGTCGCCATCGCACCCGGCGTGGTCGACACACCCATGCAGGCGGAGATCAGGGAAACGTCATCGGGGAACTTCCCGACGGTTGAGCGTTTCCGAGATCTGAAGGATCGGGGTCAGCTGGTGAGCCCCGAGGACGCCGCCCAACGGATTTGGAGTCTCCTCGCCTCAGGGATCGAGACCGGCTCGGTGCTCGACATTCGGGTAGATTCGCCGGGGTGAGCGAACTCGCCCTCCACTACCGGACTTGCCCGCTCTGCGAGGCCACCTGCGGACTCGAGGTCAGCCATCGCGACGGTGGGATCGTCAGGATCCGCGGTGACCGAGACGACGTCTTCAGCCACGGCTACATCTGCCCGAAGGGGTCGACCTTGGGCAAACTCGATCAGGATCCTGACCGCCTCCGAACCCCAATGGTCAAACGGGATGGGCGTCATGTCCCGGTGACGTGGGATGAGGCGTTTGCGACGATCGAAGAGCGCCTCCTCCCCATCATCAGCGCCGACCCGAACCGGGTCGCCTTCTACCTGGGTAACCCGAACGTGCACTCGATGGCAGGCACCCTCTACGTCCGCACGCTGGTGAAGATGCTGAGGTCCAGGAGCATCTTCACCGCGGCGACAGTGGACCAGATGCCAAAACACGTCACCAGCGGTTACCTTTTCGGTCATCCCGATCTGATCCCGGTCCCCGACCTCGATCGCACTTCTTATCTCCTGATGCTGGGTGCGAATCCCTATGAGTCGAACGGGAGTCTCGCCACTGCCCCGGACTGGCCGGGTCGAATGGAGGCGATCAGCCGACGGGGCGGCAAGGTGGTCGTGGTCGATCCCCGGCGCACGAAGAGTGCCGAGGCCGCCGACGAGCACCTCCCGATCAGACCCGGCACCGATGCGATGTTCCTGGCCGGGATCGCGTCAACGATCTTCGAAGAACATCTCGTCGATCTCGGGCCCCTGGCAGACCACGTCGAAGGGGTCGATTCGGTGGCGGCGGCGATCGAGCCCTTCACCCCCGAGCGGGTGGCGGGTCCCACCGGTATCGACGCCGACACCACACGCCGAATAGCCCGTGAGCTTGCAGACGCCCGAAGTGCCGCTGTCTACAGCAGGGTGGGGACCCATACGGCCGAGTTCGGGACACTGGCCTCCTGGCTCGTCGATGTGCTGAACGTGATCACCGGCAACCTCGATCGGCCCGGTGGAGCGATGTTCCCCAAGCCGGCGCATGAGCGTCGACGTGCCCGCCGCGGTTTCGAGACCGGCCGCTGGACAACCAGGGTCTCAGGTCGACCTGAGGTGCGTGGTGAACTGCCCGTATCGGAGTTGGCGACAGAGATCCTCGACCAGGGAGAGGGTCGGATCGAGGCGATGATCGCCATCGCCGGGAACCCCGTCCTGTCGACTCCAAACAGTGAGCGTCTGGACGAGGCCCTGGCGTCGCTCCAGTTCATGGTGGCCATCGACATCTACCTGAACGAGACGACCAGACACGCGGACGTGATCCTGCCCGGAACCACTCCGCTGCAACGACCCCACTACGACTTCGCCTTTTACGGGCTGTCGGTGCGCAACGTCGCCAACTACTCCCCAGCCCTGTTCGACCTGCCTGAGGGCACCCTGGAGGAGTGGGAGATCCTGGTGAGACTGGGATCGACTCTCACCGGCCAGGGCTCGGACCCCGACATCCACGCGCTCGACGACATGCTGTTCGCCATGGCGGTAGGCAACGAGGTCGTTGATCCGGAGTCACCGATCCATGGCCGTGACCCCGAGGAGATCATTGCCGCCACCACCGGTGGGGTGGGACCCGAGCGTCTCCTCGACTTCCTGGTCCGAACCGGGCCCTATGGCGACGGATACGGCGCCGTTTCGGAGGGCATGACCTTGCAGATGCTCGCGGACCGCCCTCATGGGATCGACCTG
>DASTBQ010000071.1:0-3120 GCA_035711995.1 Acidimicrobiia bacterium
GATGTTCGGCGGGATCGCCTTCATGATCAATGGCAACATGGCCGTGGGGGTGAGTGGCGACGAGCTGATGGTCCGGGTCGGGAAGGAAGCCCATGATCAAGCCGTGGCCCGAACGGGCGCCAGGACCTTCGACATGGGAGCACGACCCATGAAGGGTTGGATCAGTGTCACCGAAGCTGGCTACGACTCTGAAGATGACTTCGGCTATTGGGTCGACCAGGGTGTTGCCTACGCCGAGAGCCTCCAGGCTAAGTAGATACGTCAGCCGGCTTCGGCCTCGGCGATCACGTCTGCGATGAACTCCTGGGAGTGCTCGATGTCGACCCGGTAATAGAACCCCATCGCGGCACAGGGCACATCACCCCAAGAGGTCACACCGACCACAACCTCGACGCCGTCGATGTCGCGGAGGATGGGGCCTCCAGAGTCGCCATAACAGGTCCCTTCGTCACCCCTCGACTGGTTCTGAGAGACCCGAAGCCAGGCGTCGAGCAGGTTCTGAAACGAGCTGTAAGCGATCGCCCGATGGTCGAGATATTCGATTTCGAATGGCGGCGGCTCGCCGACGAAGCTCCCTCCGTAACCCACCACGGTGAACAACTCTCTGTTCTCTCCATCGCGACGGGTGGTCCATCCTCGTAGGTCCTCGAGGGCTCCCAGTTCGGCGACGGGCATCGGAGTGATGGTGGACGGTTCGGCCAGGATGATTGCCGCGATGTCATGCGGGTCCGACGACGGACCCCATCGATACAGCGGGCTGTTGACCACACGGACGATGTCGAGACAGGTCTCACAACGTGTCTTGTCGTCCGGCGGATTGAAATCCGAGGGGTCGGCGTCGAAGCTGACCCAGATGTCGGCTTCGTTTCCTTCGCCGGGGACGGGGTATCCGTCGGCGTCGATGATCCCGTCGGCGATCAGACCGTCGGCACAGTGACCGGCGGTCAGGAACACTTGAGGGTGGATGAGTGTCCCGCTGCAGTAGATGCCAAGTCCGTACTCAGGCTGATCGATGACCCGCCAGTCGATCATGATGGCTCCGACGGCGGGGTAGGCACCCTCCGTATCCGGCTCGCCCCAAGTGATCCCGGCCGCTGGCAACGCCAGGGTCATCAAAATTGCCGTGGCGGTGAGCGCCCCGCCGAGTCGTCTCCCTCGGGTCTTCATCGCTGTCTCCTCCGAATCGCCTTCTCCTGGACACTAAGCATTGCCCAGGAGTAAACGGCAAGGAGAGCGCTCAGGATGCGGCCGGCGTTCCAAATCAATCCAACCCGAGGAGGAGCTCGACGAGTTGGTCGACCTCATGGGCGGTGAGCGGCAGAGTGGGCATATGCTCCCCGAACCCGGGCACGACGAACGACTGTGGATCCGTCAAGGACTGACGGACGTACTCCTCGGCGCTCAACCCGGGCACCTGTTGGCCCGCACGGTCCGCGATGTCGCTCAGATCTGGTCCGATCGCCATGTTCCCCGGCAATTCGTCGAGGCTGTGGCAGCCGTTGCAACCCTTCGACAAGAAGACCCCGTAGCCGTCGGAGTCCGAGACCACAGCAAGTTTCGACTGATCCGCAAAGAGTGCCATCGACGCGAGCGTCAGAGCAGCGGTGATCACGGCCCCAATCGCCACTCGGATCAAACTGGCTTGCCTCTGAGACCATGCGTCGTGGTCAATCTCGAGCGAGCCTCCTGCAGCGTGAACCAACCAGCTGCGAGCGCGGCGAGAGCGAGGATCCATGGAACCAGGTCGAACCCGTCTTCGGACGCCGCGGCGACAGTCAGGGCGCCGAATACGTGCGGTTCGAAGGCCCCCTGGCTCACCTGCCAGCTCCAATCTCCGTTCCTGGGCAGCGTCACATCGACCCGATACCTGCCCGGGGTGGAGGTCTCGGTGGCTGCGAATGCGAGAGTCTCCCCGTCGTCCACAGCGGTGAAGGTGAGAACGGAATTGGCACCCTCAACGGGGTTGACCCCATGTTGGAGAATCGAGTACTCCAGCGTGTAGGTTCTTCCCGCCTCGAATTCCTCGGGAAGCGAATCGAAGACGGTCACCGCCATGTTGCCCGCAACAGCGATCGAAGCCGCGGAAAACACGATTGCGACTCCGGCCAGCACTACGAATGTCTTCCTCATGGCACGCTCCTTCGTTTACATGACATTGGAGATCGGGGGGATCTCAAGGTCGAGCCTGCACCAAATACACCGACGCCCGGCGAAAGGTTCCACTCTTCGGGTGGAACCTCATGACTGCTGTCGGTGTAGTTATGACTGAGATTTCGGTGGAGGGCCGACCACTGGACGACAGAGAACTCACACGCAAAGCGAAGTCCGGGGACCTGGATGCATTCGAGGAATTGGTGCGGATCCATCAAGCAACTGCGCTGCGCCTCGCCTTTCTTGTGGTCAGGGACCGTGGTGAGGCCGAAGAGGCCGCTCAAGAGGCTTTCGTGAAGGCCTATCGGGCTCTGCACCGTTTTCGCGACGGCGCGCCGTTTCGACCTTGGCTGCTGACGATCGTCCGGAACGAGGCAGCGAATCGGATGCGCAGCGTCGGTCGACGCCACCGCCTCGGCTCCCTGGTGGAGGCCGAAGCCGTCTCGGGGGTTGCGGCCCCATCCCCCGAGACGGTCCTGATCACACGTGAGGAAGGGAGCGAACTGTTCGACGCGGTCGATGTGTTACCCGCCCGTATCCGATCGGTCGTGCTCCTCCGCCATGTCGTTGGACTCACCGAACAGGAGACCGCCGCGGTTCTCCGTGTGCCCGTGGGAACGGTGAAGTCCCGCAACTCGAGAGGGCTGGCTCGTCTCAAAGAGGCATTGGAGAAGATCGATGTCTGACCTGGAACGCCGCATCGGTGTCGCCGCCGAATCCATCGACTGGCCTGCGGTCGACCTCTCCGCTGCTGTGATGAGGCGTCTGCGGGTCGAAGAGAGACCGCAAAGGC
Source organism: Acidimicrobiia bacterium (assembly GCA_035711995.1). Lineage (GTDB taxonomy): Bacteria > Actinomycetota > Acidimicrobiia > Spongiisociales > ZC4RG35 > JANQRA01. The sequence goes on from DASTBQ010000071.1 coordinate 2,945, forward strand.
GTCTCGCACTGCCACCCCGCCTGGTTGCTGTTTCGATCGCAATCGTTTTGGTGATGATCGGAATTTTGACCCCGTGGGGACGCAAGGCCGTGGCAGATTTCCTTGGAGTTGCCGGTATCTCCATCAACTGGGGAGAAAGACCGGACGTGGTGGGCGCGGATCTCGAGCTTGGCGAG
>DASTBQ010000072.1:0-3134 GCA_035711995.1 Acidimicrobiia bacterium
CCGGTTCGTGGAGGGGGTCGAGCTCCAGCCACCTGTTCACCGTCGTGATGGCACCCGGGTAATCACCAGCTGCGGCCAGGGCGGTGCCCAGCCGGTGGTAGGTCTCCCCGATCCGGATCCGCACCGTTTCGGACATGTTCCGGACCCAGTCCTCGAATTCGGGCGACGCCTTCACCGAGAAGCCCTCCAGGAAGTCACCCCGATACAGGTCGGCAGCGTTGCGCAGATGCGGGATGCAGCGTTCACACACATCACGGGGGTCATGCCCGTGGTCCCGGGTGGCGGCGATCTCGGCGTCCAGGATGTCGAGGTCCGAACGCACCGGGCCGATGAGCGTGACCAGGTTGCGGTCCGCTCCGATCAGATCGGAATGAGTGGCCCCGCGAAGGGCGGAGAGAGTGCGTCGCAGCGTGGCCCGGGCCCGTTCCTGTGGGGCGTCGGCCCAGAACAGACCCGCCAGGGAGTCCCTGGATCCCGAGGTCTCGACAGTCAGAAAGGCGAGTAGGGCGATGGCCTTGCGGGTATCGACCACGACCGGCCTCCCGTCCAGGAGGACCTCGGGACGTCCCAAGAGATTGACTTCCAGCAAAACCCCGTCACCTCTGCGTTGCAGCGGGCAACGTAGCGGGCGCGTTATGGCTACCGGGAGCTCGACTCAGCGCGGAACGCGACGTGTTCCGTGACGATTCTCCGTTTCACTTACGTAACGCCCCGATACCAAGCTGCGTCCTGCATGAGGGATGGGGAGGCTCCGACAACCGAGGGCTGGAAGGTCTCGCTCGCTTTCGCCATCGTCACCCTGGCGTTGCTGGCAGCCCTGGTGGTGGGAGGGCTGGTGGGTTGGTGGGAGGTCACCTGGGATTCGGACACCCTTCTCAACTTGGGGACGATGCTTTTTTTTCTCGTCCTGGGCCAACTGGTCCTGTGGAAGGCAGCAGGCAATCGGATCGGTTGGGTGTTCAGCGCTATCGGGCTCATGTTTCTCGGTTCTGCGATCGCCGGGGGCCTGGCCGAGCAGGGATCGCTCGCCTTCGAAGCCATCGGGGGCGCCCTATGGCTGGGTTGGATCGTTCTGATCGGAACCCTGGTCTTGTGGTTCCCCACGGGGCAGGTCCCGAGCCGACGTTGGCTGTGGTTGGAATGGGTCGGCTTCATCCTCCTCGCTGTGACCCTGCTCACGTATACCTTCACGGAACAGGTTTGTGTCGATGGCTCCGACACGGGCTGTGCAGTCTGGGCCGCCAACCCGATCGGCATCCCTGGGATGCCCAACCCGGAGTTCGGTTGGCTTGGAGGGCCCCTCTTCGCGTTCTATCCGGTGTTCATGGGCGGGGCGGTCCTGTCCCTGTTCATGCGGTTTCGGAAGGCGGGCACGGTCGAACGACTCCAGTTGAAGTGGTTTCTCTTCGCCTGCGCCTCCTTCGTCGTCGCGCTGGGGGCCGAGATCGCTCTGGAGGCGATTGGCGTCGGACAACCCCCCTTCCTCGTCGACGCCTGGATCTCGTTGTCCATCATCGCCATACCGATCGCGGCGACCTTGGCCATCCTCCGCTACCGGCTCTACGACATCGATCGGATCATCTCTCGAACCGTGTCCTATGCCATCGTCGTCGTCGTTCTTGCCATGGTGTATGCGGCAGGACTGACCGGGCTCACCTCGCTGCTCGACACCCAATCCCCGTTGGCGGTGGCTGCCTCCACATTGGCGGCGGCCGCCTTGTTCAACCCGCTGCGACGACGGGTGCAGTCAGGAGTCGATCGACGCTTCAACCGGTCTCGCTATGACGCAGAGCGCGTGGTGCTCGGGTTCACCGGGAGCCTGCGAGATGAAGTCGATCCCGGACGGGTGCTGGGCGGCTGGGTGTCGGTGGTCGACGAGACCATGCATCCGTCATCGGTCGGGGTCTGGGTACGGGGAGAATGAAGTCGAACAAGCTGGTCGCTGTCCTTCCCTGGGTGCTACTCGGTGTACTCGTGGTCTCCTGGGGCATGGCCGCGTGGTTGGACCAGTGGTCGGACGAGGTCACCCGGGCGATCGACAAGGTGTGGGCCCTGTCCTTCTTCGCTTTCCCGGTGGTAGGCGTCTTTCTGGCCAGACGGATCCCGACGAACGCAGTCGGATGGCTGTTCATCGTCGGCCCGCTCTTGGTCGGATCAGGGGTGGCGTTGCAGGAGCTCTCCGAGGCTCGAGACCTCCCGGGGATCGTGACTGCCTCGGAGGTCGTCTTCGATGCGGGGCTGCTCACCCTCTTCTCTTCCCTGACCCTCTTCCCGGACGGGCGTTATGGGAGCCGATGGTGGGTTTTCGCCCACATCGCCACTGTGATCGTCACCAGCCTCCTCGGTGGGGGCTTCCTGGCGCTGGTCGTATTCCTCGGCCTCTTTCCTTTGATTTACCGGCTGATCAGGGGGGACGCCACGATCCGCAGACAGATCGCGGGTCCCTTTGTCGTCATCCTCATCGGGGTGGTGTCACTGGTCCTGGTCAACATCTTCGTCACTGACGCTCCGACACTCGCCCAGACGGCGCTCACCGGTATCACCATGTTGTTCACGATCGGCGTTCCGGTATCGATCGCGATTGCGATCACCCGGTACCGCCTGTACGAGATGGATCGGCTTCTCTCCCGCACCGTTTCGTACGTAGTCGTCATCGCTCTTCTCGGAACGGTCTATTTCGTTGGGCTGTCCGGGTTGACCCTGATCCTGCCGGGTGAGTCCTCCCTGGCAGTGGCAGGCTCGACGCTCGCAGTGGCAGCTCTCTTCAACCCCCTGCGCAGGACAGTGCAGGGGATGGTCGATCACCGTTTCAATCGGTCCCGCTACGACGCGGAGAGAGTGATGTCCGGCTTCACCGGCAGCCTTCGGGATGAGGTCGACCCCGAGAGGGTTGTCGGTGGATGGGTGTCGGTGGTCGCGGAGACGATGCAACCGGCGGCCGCCGGGGTCTGGGTGAAAGAACGATGAGGAGCACGTTTGCTCGCCTCGCCCTCGCGCTGTGGGCGCTGCTCATGTTGTCCGCCTCGGTGGTCTGGTTGGTCCTCCAGACCGACATCGACTCAGAGGCTGGCGTCCTCTTCGCATCGGTTTGCGCGGTGGTCGTCGGCGCAGTTCTCACGGTGAAGGTGCCGTCG
>DASTBQ010000073.1:0-2188 GCA_035711995.1 Acidimicrobiia bacterium
TCCCAGCCGATCTGGCCTCGTGGGCGTTCGATACCGCCAGTTGGCCCAACCGAACCCAGCCCGGCGGAACGCGAGGGCTGGACGACTACTTCGTGCGCGACTTCGCCTACAACATCGGCGCCGAGATCATGGGGCGCAACAAGTTCGGACCCCAACGCGGCCCGTGGGAGAACCTCGATTGGACCGGGTGGTGGGGCGACACGCCACCGTTCCACACCCCCGTGTTCGTACTCACCCACCATCACCGACCTAGCTTCACCCTCGCCGATACCACCTTCCACTTCCTGGAAGCGACACCCGCAGAAGCCCTGCAACAAGCCAAAGTCGCAGCCAACGGACATGACGTACGGATCGGAGGCGGAGTCGCAACCTTCCGCCAATACCTCGAAGCGGACCTCATCGACACCATCCACGTCGCCGTCGCCCCCATCGAGATCGGCCGAGGCGAACGGTTATGGACATCTCACAAGGAACTACTCGACCGGTACCACCACGAGTCGGTACCCAGCCCCAGCGGCATAACACACCGCATCTTCTGGCGACGGTAACCACCAAGAACTACGGCCACACGGCCCTCGACCGCAGTCGGCTGCGCTCACCAGTCACAGCACCGACCGACAGATCCCGAGCGATAACGAGCAGTTCGAGATGTGCGCGATATCTGCACCCTCTTGCGCGGGTGGCTTCACATACCACTCTCGACACGGCAACACGTGGTGCTCCGCTGTAGGGTCGCCCGATGGCTGACCGAGGTAGAAACAACCGTTCTGGACAATTGATACCGGCCCTCGCCGTCCTTGGCGCGGGCATTGGGGCAGCGATAGGAGCTGCCGCGGGCAATCTGGGCACCGGTCTCTGGATCGGTGGAGCTATCGGTGTGGGACTCGCCATGCTCATCGGGGTGTTCATGAACCGTTAGCGGCTGGCCGGTCAGTCGTCACCCACCCGATGGGCGAGTGCGCCCCAGGCCCCTGTCGACCACAGAGCCCACACCACGAGGACAGGCTGGAAGAGCAGTCGGGCGAAACGTTTCTCGTCGGTGTCGAGACCGAAGGCGTCGGTACCCTCCACATATTGGGCGATGTTGCCCGGGAAGATCACGACGAAGAATGCCGCGGCGATCAGCCCGACGAGGACACGCTGTCTCTTCATGGTCATCAGCGCCGTCCCCAGGACGATCTCCACGATTCCGGAGACCACGACGACGAGATCGGGATCGGCAGGGAGTCGGTCGGGGACCTGGGCCTGAAACTCCTCCCGCTGGCTGGTCAGATGGCTTATGCCTGCGAGAATCAGGGCCGCACCTAGCGCCCAGCGTCCGATACGGGGGGCAATCTTCTCGTCGAGCAGTTCGAACGTCATCATCTATTGCTTCGTAGCGGTCGTCACATCGGGATGGGTAGCGAAGTCACGATCCACCTTCACGTATCCAGAGTCATCTCATCCCGTGAGCGTCGGCAGCTGCCGCGATCGCGGATCAGCAGCGCTAGGTCAGGAGGTGGCCACAACCCGTCTCCTGCGGAGCAGTGCCTTGAATGTGAGGCTGGCGAAGAAGATCACGATTGGGACGACGGCCATGGTGGCTGATCCCGATGTGTCGAGGTGATAACTGAGGATCAAGCCCACTACGACGCTGGCGACTCCGATCGCAGCGGCGAGGGCCATCATTACGGGCACCCGTCGGACCAACAACGCAGCTGTTGCGGCCGGACCGACCAGGAGACCAAAGACGAGGAGCGTGCCGACGGTCTGGAATGACCCAACGATGGCCACGGTGATCAGTCCGAGCAGGGCGATATGGGCGAGACGTGGGCGAAGACCGAGGAGTGACGCCTTCTGCTCGTTGAAGGAGAGGGCGAGGAACGACCTGTAGAAGACGATGGTGGCCATGAGTGTCACGATCACGAGGACGGCCAACAAGATCACGTCGCCGGCGGTGACGCCAAGGGCATCGCCGAACAGGATTGCGGTGAGACTTCCGCTGTACGACTCGGTGCGTGAGATCAGGATCACTCCTAGCCCGAGCATCCCCACGAACAGAAGACCGATCGAGGTGTCCTCGGAGAAGGTCGTCTGACGGTGAACCAGGTTGATCCCGGCGAGCATCACGCCGGCGGCGGCCAGGGCGCCGAGGAGCACGTTGAACTCGAAGAGGATGGCCAGTGCGATCCCGGGCACCACCCCATGG
>DASTBQ010000074.1:0-30821 GCA_035711995.1 Acidimicrobiia bacterium
GATGTCCCACAACGCCATCTCGACGTCCTCGGAAGTCAGTCTGGCGAGGATCCCCGACTCCACGTCGAAGCGTTGCCCGGGATTCATCAGATTCGTTCCGGTGAGATGAAAGGCCACGATCTGGTCGGTGAATTGAAGGTCCTGTGCACTCTCCCTCTGTTCGTAGACCTGTCTGGAGAAACCGGCGTATGCAGCTAGGGCGCGCTCGAATTCGGCCTCATCGATGCCATTACGTCTGATTCGTTCCACTTCGTTGAGGACAGCGACCAGACCCTCGTCTGCAGATCCGGCTCTGACCTCGACATCCACGCCTTCAACACCGAAGGCCCTGGTCCATCCAAGCTCCACCGCTGTCGCGCCGAGTAGTGGCCCGGCGCCGGCAGAGGCATCGTCACTCAGCCTGTCGGCGAGGATTCCGAGCCCGAACGAAGCAGCGAGCGCACGCTGATAGTCGCCGACGGTCTCAGTCGTGGGAACCGGTGTGGGCCAGAGCACCGTGACACCCGCCATCGTGGCCTCCTCATCGACCAGGGTTGCAGCGCGAGGATTCGTCGGCGCCTGGAAGGCGGGAGCGTCCCAGGCTCGGGGATCTTCCACGGGAGGTATGTCAGAGAACGCAGTTTCGATCATCGTCCTCATCTCGGCGACGTCGAAGTCGCCGACCGCGACAACTGCCATCCGTTGCGGGTGATACCAGTCGTCGTAGAACCGGATGAGTTCGGCGGGAGACGTATCTTCGATCGACTGAGCTGTCCCTATCGGATCGTGGCCGTCGTAGACGGTGCCGGGAAGGATCAGTCCTTCGATCTGCTCGTCGACCCTGCTGTCGAAGCCCTGAGCACGAGTGCGCCACTCGTCCAGGATCACCCCTCTCTCCTCCACCACGTCAACTTCGGTGAGTGTGGCCCTCGTCGCCCACTCCCTGAGCACAGCGATTCCAAGCTCGATGAGTGCAGGGTCGTCAGTCGTCAAGCTCAGTTCGTAGACGGTCTCGTCATATGAGGTGAACGCGTTTATGTCGGGGCCGAAGCGTGGTCCGAATGACTCGAGCACATCGATCAGCTCGTTGCGGGGGAAGTTCTCGGTCCCGTTGAACATCATGTGCTCCAGGAAATGGGCCATACCCGCCTGATCCGGGTCCTCCTGGACGGAGCCCGCATCTACCAGAAGCCGCAACTCGGCACGACCACCTGGTGAGTCGTTCTCCCTGATGTAGTAGGTCAATCCGTTGTCGAGCTCTCCACGAATCACGTCAGGGTCGATGGGGAGAGCCAGGGCGAGGAGTGGGTCGGTGGTGGTCGTGACCGCTGAGGGTGCCGTGGTCGATCGTCCCGAGATGGTGGTGGTGGTGGACTGGGAGGAGGACGTGCATGCGGTGACGACCACCACGAGGAGAAGAGCGACGATCTCCCCCAGTCTTTGGCTCATCTCGTCCTCACGGCCGGAACGATAAGTGATGAACCTGTCTATTTCCGGTCTGCGGTCGCCTTCTCGACCAGCCATTCGACACACATGGCCGCTACGGCCCTGCTCCTGATCGATGCCACCGCGTCGAAGCCGTGCTGCGCGCCCAGGACCTCGAAGTAAGAAGCCTCCACACCGGCCTCGTCGAGGGCCCTCGTGAACTGTTTCGACTCCTCGGGGAGCACGATCGAGTCGAACTCGCCATGCACGACGAGAAACGGGGGCGCCCCCGGATGCACCTGGTCGAGAGGGGAGCCAAGCCGGTACAGATCCGGGGCGTCGGCCACACTCGCCTTGAGGACGTAGCGGGCGATGAAGGGCCAGTCGTATCTCGTCGGATTACGCACGAACAGGTCGTAGATGCCGTAGAAGGGGACACAGGCGAACACGGACGTCTCGACTTCCTCGAAGTCTGGCTGCAGGTCCTCACGACCCGGGGTGAGGGCGGCGAGAGCAGCCAGATGAGCACCCGAGGAACCGCCGGAGATCGATATGCGGTCTGCGTCGATTCCGAGAGCCCGCCCTTCGTTCCTGGCCCAACCGATCGCTCGTTTCACCGCGACCAGATGCTCGGGGAAGGTGGCGTCCGGTGACAACGGATATCTGATGTCGAGGACCACCCACCCCAGTGCCGCGAGCCGATGAATCATGGCTCGTGCCTGCCTGCCTGGGCGGCCCCTCATCCACGAACCGGGGTGCACATAGACCAGGGCCGGTGCACGCTCCACGCCTCGGCGTGAATAGACGTCCAGTGTCAGGTCACGCCAGTAGGGGATTTCGCCCTGTTTTTCCACATCTTCGGGCAGACGTTCGACGAGACGGAAGAAAGTCCACAGAGGGGGTGAGTGGCCCGTTGCGAGGGCGCCACGTATGGATCTGCCCATCACTACCAGCAGTCCCACCTGAGATATCGCAAAGAGCCAGAGACCGGCGCTGCCGACGGGGTGATCGGCGGCACCACCGGCCACGAAGAGGGCGGCGAAGATGACTCTCTCCAAGAAGAACAGGGGGGCCAGTTCGGAGATGAGCATTCCGGGAAGCCAGAGCGGGGGGAACCCTCGATGTGGAGGCACCGGTCGACGCAGGGCGTTGAGGGTCCAGAGACATGCCGCGGCGAACCACGTGAAGCAGAGTGCTGAGATCAAGAGAACGCGCCGACCGCGGGCATCCACCTGGACATCGGCACCGAACATAGTGTGAGATCCGGCTCATGCCCGACAACCCGACCCTTCGCAGACTGATGACGATCCCCGCCGTGATTGTGTTGTTCGTGATCTTGACGGTTGGCTCGCCGGTGTTCGCGTTGGCGACCGTGTCGATCGACAGCGTCCGCTCGATTTCGTCAGGAAGACCGTGGATCGCCAGCCGGGGAGTGTTGTTCCTCTGGGTGTACCTGCTGGGAGAGCTCTGGGCATTGCTCGCCCTGGTCGCCAGCGCCCCACTGCCCCGGCCCAGCCGAGACGAGATCACATTCGACCTGCAGGGTGTTTGGGCGCGCTGGAACCTGAAGGCGTTGTGCAGGTTGTTCTCGATCGAGGTCTCGGTAGAGGGTCAGGACAACGCCAAGCGGGGGCCGTTGATCCTCCTCTCGCGTCACGCCTCCCTGGTCGACACCCTCCTCCCGGCAAATCTCGTGGCAAATCCACACCGAATACGGCTCCGCTACGTGCTCAAACGCGAACTGCTCTTCGATCCGGCTCTCGACATCGCCGGCAATCGCCTTCCCAACTATTTCGTAGACAGATCGGGAGAGCAAACTTCCAACGAGATAGCCGCCATCGGCGAGCTCGCCAGGCATCTCCAGCCCAACGAGGGGGTTCTCATATATCCAGAGGGGACCCGCTTCTCCGAGGAGAAACGGGAGCGTTATGTGTCCCGTCTCACCCGTCACGGTGGCGCGCTGGGACGTCTCGCGGCCGGGTTTCGGACCGTGCTCCCCCCACGAGCCGCCGGCACCCTGGCGCTTCTCGAGACAAGTGATGCCGACGTTGTACTGCTCGCCCACCACGGGCTGGAGGGTCTGGCGACCGTCGGCGACATTTGGGCAGGCGGCCTCGTGGGCACGACGATCGAGGTGGCCCTTTGGCGAATACCACGTTCTGCGATTCCCACGGAACGAAACGAGCAGGTCGAGTGGCTGTTCGAGGTATGGCGAGCCGTAGACGAGTGGGTCGTCAACCGCACCTCTCCTGAGAGGCCCCAGGGGTGAGTTCGGTGTTCTGGTTTCGCCGGGACGTCCGTCTCGACGACAATCCGGGACTCAATGCCGCCGCCTCGGAAGGAGCGGTGATCCCCCTCTTTGTGATCGACCCTGGTCTCTATCACAAGGTTTCGACACGTCGCCGCTCCCTGCTCGTGGCCGGATTGGCCGACCTTGACTCGAGGATCAGCGATCGGGGGGGACGACTCCGAATCGAGCTGGGTGTTCCCGCCGAGGTGGTGCCCAGGGTCGCATCGGAGACAGCCAGCGGTCGGGTCCACGTCTCCGCCGAGGTGACCCCATTCGGCGTGCGACGGGACCTCGAGGTGGCGGAAACCGTGCAGCTGTTGGATCACGACGGGACATACACCCACCCGACGGACTCGATCCTCACATCCGACGGGAATGCCTACAAGGTGTTCACGCCCTTCCATCGGGCCTGGTCGCAAATCGAAGTCACCCCGGCTGAGCTCTCGGATGATGTGGTCTTCAGCGACTTGCCCGGTACTGGTGCGCCTACCGTCGACGCCCCACCCATGCCGGCCGGGCCGTCAGGTGCCATGGAGAGGCTCGACCGGTTCCTGAAGCGGGTCGACGACTATCACGAGCAGCGCGATCGGATCGACACCGATGTCACCTCCCACCTCTCGGTCGACCTCAAGTACGGCTGGATCGGGCCCCGCAGGCTCATCTCTGAGGTGGGCACGGGAACGGAAGGAAGGTCTGCACTCGTCAGACAGTTGGCCTGGCGGGATTTCTATGGAGACCTGATGGCCAGACAGTCAGACCTGGTCACCACCAGCTTCGACCCCAGCTATCGCGACCTGCGGTGGCGCAACTCGTCTCAGGACATCGAGGCCTGGAAGACCGGCCAGACCGGATACCCGATAGTCGATGCCGCCATGCGGCGACTCGTCGCCGAGGGTCAGATGCACAACCGGGCCCGGCTCGTGGTGGCCTCGTTCCTGGTCAAAGATCTCTTGATCGATTGGAGGGTGGGAGAGACCTACTTCCGCCACCATCTGATCGATGCCGATGTGGCCCAGAACGCGGGAAACTGGCAGTGGGTAGCAGGCACCGGCACAGATGCTGCTCCCTATTTCCGTGTCTTCAATCCCGTGACGCAGTCACGTCGGTTCGACCCGTCCGGATCTTTCATCCGTGCCTGGCTGCCCGAACTGAGCGAATTGCCCGACGAGTGGATCCATGCGCCCTGGGAAGCGGGACCGCTCGAGCTCTTGGGATACGGAGTCGAATTGGGCCGGACCTACCCGGCACCGATCGTTGATCACGCGATGGCGAGGAAACGGGCAATCGCCTTCTACGAGGAGGCCCGCGCCTCCCGGTAGAGAGCGGCCCCGTAATGTGCGCCGGCCCCGAATGCGGCGAAGCACACCAACTTCCCAGGACCCACACGACCCGTTTCTCGAAGCTCGTGATAGAGGATGGGAATGGTCCCCGCAGTGGTGTTTCCGTAGGAGCCGATGTTGGAGGGCACTTTCTCGGGACCAACGCCGAATTGCTTTCTGACTCCCTCGAGGATCCTGTCGTTGGCCTGATGCGCCACCACCACGTCGACGTCGTCAAGGGAGAGCCCACTCCTGGCCAGGACGGAGGCGGCCGCTTCGGGCATGAGTCGCACCGCCTTGCGAAAGAGCCCACCACCATCCATCACGGGCAGGTGACTATCGGAGCGAATCGCCTCCTCATCGACATAGGGCCGAGTCTTGAACCCGACCCCAGGCACCCAGATCAGCTCGAAAGACTCACCATCGGTGTGTAGTGACGTGGCGAGCAGACCTTCGTCGTCTGCCTCTCCTCGACGCAGGACCATCGCGCCCGCGCCATCACCGAAGAGCACACTCCAGCTCCGATATTCGGTGTTGCGACGAAATTCGTCGTCGCTGACACTTCCGCCTTCCAGCACCACCTCCCATGTCTTTTCGCTCCAAGGGAGAAACCCGGCGTGTACCTCCGCCCCAACGACCGCCACGGTGTCGGCTCGCCCGCTGGAGATGAGGGAGTCGGCGAGATCGAGTCCGTAGAGGAACCCGCTGCACTGCTGGCGGATGTCGTAGGAGGCCACCGTGCCTAGACCGGCTCCGGCCTGGACGAGACCTGCGATACCGGGTGCCAGATAGTCGGGTGTCATAGTCGCGGTTACCAGGGCATCGACGGAGTCGGGATGAATGCCTGCGTCATCGAGGGCGCAGGTCACGGCCTCGACGGCGAGGTCGGAGGCGCCAACCCCGGGATCTGCGAAATGACGCTCCTTCACCCCGGTACGCGTGGTTATCCACTCGTCAGTCGTGTCCATCACCCGGGCCAGGTCGTGGTTTGTCACGACGGTGTCGGGGATCGAGATGCCGGTGCCGACGATGAGGTTCCCCATCATCCGAACCTCTCCGGGAGCTCGGAGTCGGTGAGGTCGACCAGAGCGGCCCAGAATTGGTCGCGTTCTTCCGCGGTCTCCCGGGTGCGATCGAAGAGGTGTTCGTCGACCCGTTCCCTGTCGAACCAGAGAAACCCCGAAGTTCCTCCAGGATCAGGGGAGGCGGCAAGCCAGACGATGGTGTCGGCGCCTTCGTCAGGTGTTCGGAGCAGGGGCTTCATCAAACGGTTGAAGGTCGGGAGCGACTCCGAGACGCCTGCGGTCTTTGCCCAGCCGGGGTGCATCGCGTGAACGCTAACCCCGGTGCCCTTCAGCCGGTCGGCCCACATCCCTGTGAGCACGACCTGGCCACGCTTGGCTCGGGCGTATGCAGCCGTACCCGTGTACCTCCCTTGTGCGAAGTGCAGGTCATCCGGCCTCAGCCGCTCGGAGTACATTCCGCCTGAGGTCACGTTGATGATTCGAGACGGGGCCGACTCGACGAGTCTCGGGATCAGGAGATTCGTGAGTAGGAACTGGCCGGCGAGATCTACCGCCAGAGTCTTCTCCAGTCCCTCTTTAGTCTCGGTGCGCTCCGGTAGGAGAACTCCGACGTTGTTCACGAGGACGTGCAGGCGGCCCTCGGCATCGAGGAGACGTTTGGCCAGGTCACGGATCTCGGACATCGAGCTCAGATCCGCCTCATAGCCGACTACCCCACCCGCGGTCTCCCGGCTGATTGCGTCCAGCTTCTCCGGGTCACGGCCAACGACGACAGTCCTGGCGCCGAGGGCTGCGATCCGTGTCGCGGCGGCCCGGCCCAACCCCCCCCTGCCACCTGTGATCACCACGGTCCTACCCGTCAAGTCCGCGTCGATCTCGTCGTGATTGCGGGCATGGAGGCGGTAGCCGACGTTGGTGAAGCCGGCGATCGAGAGGAGGTTCACTTCTCCAGTGTGTCCACCAGCCCGTCGAGGGCGCGTTTGCCCACGAGCCGGCGCATCAGCGGTTGCAGAAGCGGATCGACGTGCCGAATCCAGTTGTCGAAGGTCAGATCGGCGGTGTAATCGACGAAGGTGCCGCCGTCTCTCGACTGGAACTCGATGGTATCCACTGCAGAGACTGTTTCTCCGCGACCTTTGAGCACCACCCTGGAGTTGGGCGTGTACTCCTCGATCGTGTACTCCATCGGGATGCGTGTCGTGCCGAATCTGGTGACCACCTCGTAGGTGGTGCCCGGACCCACCGGATCCGTTCCGATCTGCCGGGCCGACTCCACACCTGGATCCCACATTTCGGTGTTGGCGAAATCGGCGGTGAAGTTGAAGACCTCCTCCAGAGGTCTGTCGATATGTCGTGTCTCGTGCAATCTCATCGTCGATGTTCGGAGTCGTGGGCCTGTTTGGATGGTCTCGGGTGGGAACTACCCACGCCACCGTATCCTGAACCTCGATGAGTCGCACTCACGAGGTGTCGAACCAGGCACCGCCGCTCGAGGGGTACAACCTCTACACCTCGGATCCCGTGCTCGACGACGCGGTCTCGAGGGAGGGCGGGAAGGCAGGTCGCGACGGTCTCGTCGCATTCGGGGACGTCACCGGATCATCCGAGTACTACCGCCTCGCAGCCGAAGCCAACAGGAACGATCCAGTGCTGGTCACACACGACAGATTCGGCAACCGGATCGACCTCGTCGAGTTCCATCCGTCGTGGCATCGACTGATGGAGATCGCCGTCGGAAATGCCAACCACTGTCTGCCGTGGACCGAACGAGCACCGGAAGGCGCTCACGTAGTTCGCGCCGCGCACACCTACATGTCTGGCCAGATCGAATCCGGACACAACTGTCCGATATCGATGACCTACTCGGTGATCCCGGCGTTGCGGACCACACCTCAGGTCGCGAATGACTGGTTGCCCGGTCTCTTCACCACCTCCTACGACCCGGCATTCCGTCCTGCGCCCGAGAAGACAGGCTTGCTGATGGGGATGGGGATGACCGAGAAGCAGGGTGGTTCCGATGTCCGGGCCAACACGACCACGGCAGTGCCCCTCAACGGGGATGGCCCGGGCGAGGAGTACTCGATCACAGGTCACAAATGGTTCACATCCGCGCCCATGTGTGACGCTTTTCTCGTCCTTGCTCAGACCACTGGAGGGCTGTCTTGTTTCCTGCTGCCCCGATGGAGACCCGACGGTTCGATCAACCAGTTCCGTCTACAGCGTCTCAAGGACAAACTGGGGAATCGTTCCAACGCCTCGTCCGAAGTCGAGTTCGAAGGTGCGTGGGCTCGAATGGTGGGCGAGGAAGGCCGTGGTGTCCCCACGATCATCGAGATGGTCAACGGGACGAGGCTCGACTGTGTCATCGGGTCGGTGGCACTGATGCGACAAGCAGTCTCTCAAGCAGCATGGCATGTCAGCCACAGGGCCGCCTTTGGCTCCAAGCTCGTCGACAAGCCCCTCATGCGGAACGTAATCGCAGATCTCGAACTCGAGATCGAGGCGGCCACGCTGATGATGGTTCGACTTGCAGGTGCATTCGACCGCGCCGAGACCGATCCCCGGGAGGCTGCGATGAAGCGTATCGCCCTACCTATCGCCAAGTATTGGGTGACGAAGCGGACCAGCGAGGTCGTGCGTGAGGCGCTGGAGTGTCTTGGCGGCAACGGGTATGTCGAGGAGTCGGTGATGCCACGGCTCTACCGGGAATCGCCACTCAATGCGATCTGGGAGGGCTCGGGAAACGTCATCGCCCTCGATGTCCTCCGAGCTGCTCGACGCTCACCGGAAAGTCTCCGGATGTTCATCGATGAGATCGAGACCGCCGAGGGGGCGGATCCGGCTCTCGATCGGGCCATCAGATCGGCGGGTCATGGATTGGAGGACGCGGTAGATCTCGAATTCGAGGCCAGAAGGATCGTGGAGCGCTTGGCTATCGCCTGGTCCGGGGCACAACTGGCCCGTCACGGCGACCACACCTCGTTCGATGCCTTCGTCGCCTCACGACTCATCGAGAGCCACGGTGGTCTCTACGGAACACTGCCACCCGGCAAACCAGTCGACGACCTGGTGTCGCGCGCCGTACCAGATTGACCGGCCTCACTACATGCGGAGGATGCCCACCCGATCGCTGATCTCTGCGGCAGTCGCCATGACCTTGGGTCGAAACTCGTCGAGCATCCTCTCCACGTCGATGCGGGAGGCATGACAGCTCACGTTCATCGCCGCGATCACATCACCCCTGCCATTGCGGATGGGAGCCGCGATCGATCTGACGCCTTCCTCCAACTCCTGATCGACGAGGGCGTACCCGTCCCGACGCACTTCGTCGATCAATGCCATGAATCGCTCGGGGTCGGTGACCGTGTGCGGGGTTAGCCTCCTCAGCTCCACGGAATCCATGTAGGCGTCGAAATCCCTCTGCGAGAGGCCGGCCAGCAGGACTCTGCCCATGGATGTCGGGTAGGCGGGGAGACGCGACCCTAGGGCGAGGGCGATCGTCATGATTCGTGAGGTGGGGACACGGGCCACATAGACGACCTCGGGGCCGTCCAACACGGACATCGAAGACGACTCCCTCACATCGTCGACGAGACGCTCCATGAATGGCTCGGCCATCTCAACCACACGGAACGAGGAGAGGAACGAGTAGCCGAGGTCGAGCACCTTGGGAGTAAGGGTGAAACTCCGCCCCAGCTGATCCACGTACCCCAACTCGGCGAGGGTCAGCAGCACACGGCGGGCCGTGGCCCTGGTCAAACCGGTTCGAGCAGCCACCTCGCTGAGAGTCTGAGGGTTGTGATCTCGGGAGAACGAATTGATCACAGCCAGCCCACGTTCCAGAGATTGGATGAAGTCGCCGGAGCGTTCGGTCACGGAGCCGGACTCTATCCGGATCTGTGCGCAGGGCGCACAGTTGCATCTTCACCATGTGCCACCCTGGTCCTCTCTTTCAGGTCTCGCAACACCTGGAGTTCGACCTCGGTGGGGGCTTCGGTACGGCCCATCGAATCGGCGACACCGAGTTGCCATCCGGTTGCAGCCTCGACTTCGGAGACCTCGATGCCGGGGTGGGTAGCCACGAGCATCAACTCGTTGGTGTTGGGATCGGGTTTGAGCACACCGAGGTCGGTGATCACCACGGTGGGACCTTTCCCTGAGGTCCCGGTTCGCCCTTGGCCGTCTCTACCGAACCCGAGTGAAGAGATGAAGTCGACCTCGGGGACGAACGTCCTGGTCGACTGGCGCAGCATGACTATCACCTCACCGGCCAAGGTCGCAATCTCTGGCGCCCCGCCTGCACCGGGAAGCCTGACCTTTGGATCGTCGTAGTCCCCGATCACCGTGCTGTTCAGATTCCCGAACCTGTCGATCTGTGCCGCCGAGAGAAACCCGACATCGACCCGGCCCGCCTGGAGCCAGTAGGCGAATATCTCGGGAACACTCACGACCAGGTCGGCCCGTTCGGCTAGTTCGCCGTCACCGATGGAAAGGGGGAGCACATCGGGGCGGGTGCCGATGGTTCCCGACTCGTAGATGAGTACGACCTCGGGCGCGTGAGTGAGACGCGCGAGGTTCGCCGCCTCACTGGGCAGACCTATCCCAACGAAACACACCTGACCGTTGTTGAGATGGCGGGCTGCCACGATCGACATGATCTCGTTGGAGGTGTAAGCCGTCTCAGTCATCGTCGGCCAGCGCAGTGAGGGTGCCGGCGTCGAGGGCGGCGAGATAGCTGCCGAAATCGCTGGCCCCGACCACGAACTCGTCCATCCATTGAGTGAACACCTGTCTGTCGCGCGCGATCTTGTCCCAACGGGTGTAGAAGACGTTGTCTCGCGTGGTGTAACCCATGGAGTAACTCGGGTGCGATCCTCGCGGAACA
Organism: Acidimicrobiia bacterium; assembly: GCA_035711995.1. GTDB lineage: Bacteria > Actinomycetota > Acidimicrobiia > Spongiisociales > ZC4RG35 > JANQRA01. Next base: position 10,924 of record DASTBQ010000074.1, read on the forward strand.
ACTGCGATCACGTCTACCGTCCATGAGGGAAGGACTGCGGCGTTCGGACCGCGCGGTTCGAGTACGTCGACCATCTCCTCCACAGTCACCAGCACCGCACTGGAGGCGAGGGCCACCTCTCTCTGCACGCCGGTGATGCCCCACAGCCCGACATTGCCCCGGCGATCCGCCTGTTGGGCGTGGAGGACCGCGACGTCGGGCTCGAGCGCCGGGACAGCAGCGACACGCCGTCCGTCAAACGGCGACTCGATCACTGCGATGTTGGAGCGCTCCGCGAGGTCGTTGCCCAAGTACCCGTCGAGGATCCCGAACGGCAGACCGGAGGCACCCGCGGTGTATCTGGCGGCCATACCGGCGTGACTGTGCTCCTCGATGACCAGCGGGGCTGGATACCCATTCTCGACCGCATCACGGAGACGGTGAAGGGAGCCGACCCCGGGGTTTCCGCCCCATGAGAAGATCAGCGCTGAAGCACAACCACTCCCGATCACCTGGTCGTAGATCACGTCGGGGGTCATGCGCACCAGGGTGAGGTCGCGCTTGCCCTGCCTGATCACCTCGTGACCGGCGGCGAAGGGGATGAGGTGTGTGAAACCCTCCATCGCAACAGTCGAGCCATCGGACACCAGTTCGGCCACGGCCTCGTGAAGGGAGGCGAACTCCGCCATCTCAATGCTCCAAACGGGTCATCGCCATCCTTGCACCACGAATGTCAATCCGTTCGTATTCCGAACATTCGTGCGAACAGCGTACGAATCGGCTATATAGGTGTCAAGCGGAAAGACTTCACCCGCCCCCAACTGTGAGGTGCGACGACATCTATACCGTGTTCATTGCACATCACTAGACCATTCGAGGAAACGATCGATGAGAAAGATCCCGGCCCAGACCCAGGTTGCGATCATCGGTGGTGGCCCAGCAGGATCATTGCTCGGTCTCCTGCTCTACGAGCTGGGCATCGATTGTGTGATCCTCGAGCTGCGCACGAAAGACTACGTGCTGAGCAGGGTCCGGGCCGGAGTCGTGGAGTTCGGATCCGGGGAGATCCTCAAGGAAGCCGGTCTCGGGGAGCGCATGGAGCGAGAGGGTTTCATCCACGACGGGGTCAATCTGGCATTCACCGATGAGATGCTCCGAATCGACTTCAAGAGACTCACTGGAAAACACGTAATCGTCTACGGCCAGACTGAGATCCAGAGAGATCTCTACGACGCCATCGAGGCGAGCGGAATCAACCTGATCGACGAGGCCGAGGGCATGGTGATCTCGGGCGTCGAGACCGACCGGGTGAGCATCGGATTCGCGAGACACGGGACCCACTACCAATTGAATGCCGACTACGTGGTCGGATGTGACGGTGTCCACGGCACCACCCGCAACCACATCCCGTCACAGGTACAGCAAACCTTCGAAAGGCTCTATCCGTTCGTGTGGGTCGGCATCCTGTCCCAGACTCCCCCGGTCAACCACGAGCTGATCTATGCGAATCACCCCGAGGGTTTCGCGCTGTGCTCGATGCGAAACGAGGGTCTGAGCCGTTACTACGTGCAGGGCGACGCAGACGACACGCCAGAAGACTGGCCCGACGATCGGTTCTGGGAGGCGCTTTCGACCAGGGTGCCCGAGGAGGTGTCCGAAGTCTTGGTCACGGGTCCCACCATCGAAACGATCGTGACGCCGCTACGCAGTTGGGTCTCCGAACCGCTCAGACATGGACGTCTCTATCTGGCGGGTGATGCCGCTCACATCGTCCCCCCGACCGGGGCGAAAGGGCTGAATCTCGCCATCTCAGACGTCGTCTATCTGTCCGAGGCCCTCGACGGGTTCTACAACCATGGGTCCACCGCGGGTCTCGATGAATACTCAGAGCGCGCCCTGGCCCGGGTGTGGAAGGCGGTGCGGTTCTCGTGGTGGATGACCACCACCATGCATCGGTTCCCCGGGATGAGCAATGATTTCGACCGTCGTCTCCAGACGACCGAGCTCCAGTACCTGTTCGGGTCGGAGAACGCACAACGGTCGATGGCGGAGAACTACGTTGGGCTGCCCCTATGAGTGACTACGACAAGGGCATGGCGAAACGCCGCGAGGTCCTGGGAGACGACCACGTCGATCGGGCGACGGCCAACACGACAGATCTCGACCGTGACTTCCAGACGTGGGTCACAGAGAAGGTGTGGGGAGATCTGTGGAACCGCCCTGGCCTGGGCATTCGCGACAGGAGTTTGGTCACCATCGCAATACTCGCCGCCCTCGGTCACGACGAGGTGGCGCTTCACCTCAACGCCGCTCACAACACCGGGGTGACCCCGGAGGAGATCGGTGAGGTGCTGCTCCACGTGGCCACCTACGCAGGTGTACCCGCAGCGAATCACGCTTTCGCGATCTTCAAGGCCACTTATTCGGAGGAGAAATGACAGAACCCCTGATCAGGCATTACGGAGCCAAGGCCTATCCGGATCATGCCCCTTTCAGCTACCCGGAGTACAAGTCGACGGTGAAGCGATCGCCCACGCAAGACCTGCTTACCATCGTTCAGACCCTCACCGAGACGACCGGCCCCGGGCCTGTCTGGTCCGAGATGACCGCAGAAGATGCGGACCTCACGAGCAACGCCGGCACCGGCCAGCCCGCCATCGGCGAGAGGATCATCGTGACCGGCCGGGTGCTCGACGAGGAAGGGACCGGGATTGCCGACACGCTCATCGAGATCTGGCAGCCCAACGCATGTGGCCGTTATGCCCATTGGAGAGAGACGGCCTTTCCGGCGCCGCTCGACCCCAACTTCATCGGCGTCGGCCAGTGCAAGACAAATGCCGAGGGCGAGTATCGGTTCATGACGATCAAGCCGGGCCCATATCCGTGGGGGAACCACCCGAACGCCTGGCGGCCGGCGCACATCCACTTCTCACTGATGGGCCCCTCGCTGGGGAGTCGCCTGGTCACGCAGATGTTCTTCGAGAACGACCCCCTGTTCTTCCAGGATCCGATCTTCAACAGTGTCCCTGAGCACTCCCGGGGCCGGATGATCGCCCGGTACGACCACGAGGTGACAGAGGAGAACTTCGCACTCGGCTGGCGATGGGACATCGTCCTGCGGGGAAAGGCGGCAACGCCGTTCGAGGACGGGGACCACAGATGAGTGGACCGGAGACACCATCGCAGACAGTTGGCCCCTACTTCTCGATGCGTCTCGCTCTCGACGGGGAGAACATCCTCACCACCTCGAAAGACCGAATAGTGGTCACAGGCAAGGTCATCGACGGGGACGGGAACCACATCGAGGACGCCTGCCTCGAGATCTGGCAAGCCGGGACCTCGGGAAGGTACCGGCACCCTGACGACATTCGCGACCTGGCCCTCGACGATGGATTCACCGGATTCGGACGGGCGAAGTCGGACTTCGAGACCGGTGAATACAGATTCGAGACCATCAAACCGGGCCCGGTGCCCGACAGCGAGGGCGAAGACCAGGCTCCCCACATCGCCCTCATCGTCCAGGGCAGAGGAATGCTCAACCCGGTGTTCACACGTATCTACTTCTCGGACGAGATCGAGAAGAACCAGAACGACCTGGTGCTGAGAAGTGTCCCCGAAGCGCGACGTGGAACACTCGTCGCCCAGATGGAAGAAGGTTCTGAGCCACCCACCTATCGGTTCGACGTCAAGTTCCAGGGAGACGACGAGACCGTGTTCTTCGACTTCTGATGTGAGCGACGATTACTTCCTCGCCCCCGGGTACACGACATCCGGTATGGAGTCGATCTTCTCGGCCGAGGCGACGGTCTCTTCCATCCTCGAGTTCGAGGCCGCCCTCGCCCTGGCCCTTGCTGACGCCGGGATCGCCGCTGAGGAGGAAGCGACGGCATTGGCAGCGGCTTGTTCCGAGCCGGTGCCAGACCCCTCGGCCATTCTCTCCTCGACCTGGGAGAAGGGAACTCCACTGCTCGATCTACGCGTCGAGATCGCGGGGCGAGTTGACGAGAACTCGGGTCGCTGGTTCCACCACGGAGCCACCACCCAGGACGCAATCGACACGGGCTTGATGATCCAGGCGAGACGAGGTCTCGAGAACATCGTCTCCGACCTCGTCTCAGTCGGCCGCCGACTTCACCAACTCACCATCGAGCACAGAGATCAGCCTCATATGGCTCGCACCTTCCTCCAGGACGCGCATGCGACGACCTTCGGTCTGAGGACGGCCGGCTGGCTGAGCACCGTGCTCGACCATCACGACGATCTACTGCGTCAGATGTCGGCATTGCCTGTCCAACTGGGCGGGTCCAGCGGTTCACGAGTCGAATACGGCGAGGTTGCGAGCGACGTTGTGTCCGCGCTGGGTGCCCGTCTCGGTCTCGGGACGTCGGACGTCATCTGGCACGGAGATCGCACCGTCGTGCTGTCCCTCGCCCATTCGCTACAACGTCTGTCGCGAACCATGGCCAAGATCGCCACCGATGTCGCACTGCTCGCTTCTTCCTCGATAGCAGAAGTGCAGGTCAGAGCGGGTGGGTCGTCATCGATGCCCGGCAAAGCAAACCCCATCGACTCGATTCGAGCGGTCGCAGCGGCCACCGCGTGCACCGGAGCGGTCGCAATGCTCACTGCGGCACCCAGTCACGAGCTGGACAGAGGCGTCGGGGCCTGGCACGTCGAGTGGTTTGCTGTCCCTCTTGTCTTTCGCACCACCGCCGCATCGGTGGAGGCCATGAGATCTTGCCTCGTCTCACTCGTGGTGGATTCGAAAGCGATGGCAGCGGCCACATCCACTTACGGCGGGATGCCCGCCAAGTCCGGGACTATCGAAAGCGTCCTGGATCGCGCCGCGCGCGTGCTGGATCTCTGAGACAGCCGACATGCGCTCTCGCGGCGACAACTCGTCGTCATCCGTATACCGACGACCCGCACCGACCTGTTTTTCACTCGACTCCGACTGTCCGACTCCTCCGCTCCATGAGCAGGACGTCGCGCCAGACACCATGACGTCGTCCCAGCCGCTCGCGTGTTCCCACGATCCTGAAACGGTGGCGCTCATGCAGACGCACGCTCGCCACGTTCTCGGGGAAGATCGCGGTCTGTAGCGTCCAGAAACCGGCCTCCTCGCTGTCGGCGACGAGTTTGCCCAAGAGCGAGTTCCCCACCCCGGTTCCGCGCGCATCCTCGGCCACATAGATCGAAGGCTCGGCGACACCCCGGTAGACGTGGCGGGCCGACACCATGCTCAATGCTGCAAAGGCCACGACGGCTCCACCAGATTCAGCGACGAGACGACAGGTCTCGAGGTGACCGCGATCCCAGTCGTCCCAGTCGGGCACATCGGTTTCGAACGTGGCGTTTCCAGTCGCAATCCCATCGCCATAGATACGGGCCACAGTCGGCCAGTCGTCTTCCAAGAGGTGACGAAAGGTGAGACCGCTCATCCGTCCGCCGCCCCACGCGTGGGACGCCGGGCGCCATCGATGGCGGACTCGACGATGCGACGCAGAACCCCCTCATCGCCCGGAGCAAGCTCTCCGAACAGGTCATCCTCGACCTTGCCAACTGCCTTATCGCACTTCGCCAGAAGAGCCCGACCCGCCGCGGTGAGGTCGACTGGCTGAGCCCGCCCATGATCGGGCGCTGAGCGGCGGGAGATCAGACCTCGAGCCTCGAGACCGTTTACAACCTGGTGCATCGCCTGCGCTGAGATATAGGAGCGGCGTGCCAGCTGCGCGTTCGACAACCCGGGCCTGATGTCGAGCACACTCAACAGGGTGTACTGCGGAACCGTGACCTCAAGTGGCTTGAGCGCGTCGACGAGCCGCGCCCGGATCAGACGATCCAGTCGGGCCACCAGATAGCTAGTCCTCGGTTGGGGGTTGGGAATGTTCACCAGGGCAACTTAGAGACGATGAGACGGGGCCACGCGAGGTGACCCCGTCTCGTCTCTCGCTTTCGGATCAGTTGGCGGGATAGACCAATTCCTGGGTCGCCGACTCGGCGGGCCATACCAGTTCCACACCACCACCGATGCGCTGCATCAGCGGATTGGTTATCGGGCTGGTCCCGTCTTCACGGAACGTGATCTGACCGGCAACGGTCATCAGGTCGGTTTCGGCGATCGCATCGCGAACGGCCCGGTGCTCGAGCGTCCCCGCGCGCTCGATGGCGTCGGCCAGGATCTGGACCAACGAGTATGAACCGCCGACCACTGGATCGGCAGGACGTCCCTCCTCATCGATGTGACGCTGGTTCATCTCCTCGATGCCCTCGAAGCCGAGAGCCGGATGCCATCCGGCAGAGAGGAGAACACCTTCGCCGGCCGCACCGAGATCGTTCCAGGTGGGAACGTCGGCGGCACGGACGACCAGGTTGAACGGCGCCTTCCAACCGAGCTCACCCATCTGTTGATACATGGCGAAGCCGTCTGGAGGCGTGGGGAGACTCAGCAACACCTCAACGTCTTGGGCCTGCGCCTGAAGGATGATGTCGGTGAAGTCGGTCGATCCGGGTGCGTAGGTCTCGTGAAGGACCACCTCGTAACCGAACTGTTGTGCAGCTTCCTCCCAGAGAGCTCCGAGCTCCGCGCCCCAGTCCGTGGTCTCGGCGAAGATCCCGACCCGTGACGGCCGGATGTCCTCCGGGATCGTGTCGAGAAGCTCGAACACAGAAACCGCGATGTCAGGTGACTTCGGGAATGGCGAGAAGTAGTACTCGTAGCCCTGCTCGTGCAGTGCCTGCAACGCAGTAGCCACGCCGAGGTAAGCGATCTGGTTGCGTTCGGCGATTGCGGTTCCTGCCGCATGGACCGGGCTCCCGAAGCCGCCCAGGTAGGCGACTATGTCCTCGCCACCCAGTTCCTCCATTATCGCTGTGGTCTGGTTGGGGTCGGAGGCGTCGTCGCGTAGGTCGAGCTCCAACGGAATCGCGACTCCGTATTCCTCGACGAAGACGCCACCCGCCTCGTTGATGGCGTCGACTCCGTATCGGTATCCACGCTCCACCTGAGCACCACCACCGGCGAAGGGGCCGGTCAACGGCACTACTGCTCCGATCTTTATCGAAGCCGGTGCTTCACCTGACGGTTCTTCTTCTCCTCCTGTAGTCGTCGACGTGTCTTCGCCGTCGGCAGTGGTCGTGGTCTCCTCGCCTCCGGTGTCAGCGGTCGTTGTGGTCCCGTCGCCTCCCTCGCTGGAGCAGGCGGCCAGGATCATCGCCAACACCGCCAGGAGAACCAGCAGTGTCCTCTTCCTCATCACAGTTCCTTTCCTTCCTTCGTTTCCCCGGTCTTCGCATCCGGTGCACGACCCGCTTGGGAACGGGTCAGAGACCCCAGAAGCCTCTGGCCTCCCTCGACGAGCCCTCCGGGGAGCAAGAGCACGACGAGGATGAAGAGCACTCCGAACAAGACGACCTGAAACTCCTGGATGTTCGAGGGAAGGGTGTCGCGGAGAATCACGAAGAATGCGGAGCCGACGATCGGGCCGACGATCGTCCCAAGACCACCTATGAACACCACGGTTATCGCCTCGAAGGTCCACACCACACTGAACGGGAAGTTCGGGTAGTAGCTGACGCTGAAGTAAGCGAACGTGGCTCCGGCGAGGGCTGCGAGAGCCGCGCTGATCACGAAGGCGCTGAGTTTGTGGCGCAGCGGGCCCACACCTGAAGCCCCCGCCGCCTCCTCGTCATCACGCACTGCCATCATTCCCAGACCCAGCTTGGAGTTCTTGAGCAAGACCGAGACGATCACCGTGACCACCAAAACTCCCAGAGTGAGGAAATAAGGTCCGGTGAAGGTGTATTCACGGAGGGCGTCGACCGGAAGAGATGAAATACCCGGTCTGATGTTCCCAACTGTGAGAAATACGGCGACGCCGACCGCCAGTGTCCCGATCGCGAAGTAGATGTCCCGGAACCTGAGCAATGGGACACCGATGACCGCAGCCACGACGGTGGTGGCAACGACTGCGGTCAATATCGCCAGAGCCAGCGCTGACCCGCCGAGCCACATCTCGCGTGTCACCAGAGCACCGAGTCCGAAGAACACCGCGTGGCCGAGGCTGATCTGACCTGCGAACCCGCCGAGAATGTTCCAGCTGGAAGCAAGTGCGGACAGCATGAACACCTGGATAGCGATGGTCAGGATCTGCTGATCGTCACTGACCACGCCCAGGACAATGGAGCCCCCCAGGAGGACGAGTGCGACGGCCCATCGCGCCCCGCTAGACACGCGCCCTCCCGAAGAATCCTTGAGGACGGAAACTCATGACGATCAGGAAGACCACCAGGGCGACCACCTCCCGATAGGCACCGCCCACCCATACAGCTGCCAGGGCCTCGGTCAGACCGAGGAACATCCCTGCGATGAGGATCCCTCGCATGCTCCCGAGACCGGCGAGGACAACGACGATGAGCGCCTTGAGGGTCCATCCGAGACCGATGCTTGGGCTCACCGCGTAGCCGAAGCTGATCATGGCACCGGCGATGCCGGCGAGACCGGCGGAGATGCCGAAGGCGATCATGTACACCCACTTGACGTCGACACCGGTCAGTGCTGCACGGGTCCAATCCTCGGCAGTGGCACGCACTGCCCGACCGAATCTCGTGTGGTTCAGCATCCACTCCAGTGCCACGGTGGCTATCACCGCTACCACGAAGCCCGCTAGACGGATTACCGGGATCCGTACTACCCCGACGGTGATCGCCTCCGACGAGTAAGAGGTGGAGATGGTCCGCTCGTCGGCCGTGAAGAAACGGACTGCCAACGCCTGCAGGACCAGAACGAGCCCGAACGAGATGAGGAGTGAGTTCTTGATCCTGTTCTCGATGTCGAAGCGGGTGACATACTTGAAGAGCACCTGATAGAGGAGGACGCCGAAGAGGAACAGGACCACGAATACGATGGGAAGGGAGAGGAAGGGATCCACGCCCCAGAGACTGAAGGCGAAGAACGAGGCGTAGCCACCGAGCATCAGCAACTCACCATGAGCGACGTTGAGGACCTTCAGAACGCCAAAGGCGAGGGCCAGACCGAGTGCCACCAGACCGTACATGCCACCAACCAGGAGACCGGACACCGCGCTCTGCAGGATGAGCTGGGTCATAGGCTCAGGTAGGCCTCTCGAACGCGAGAGTCGCTGGCCAGTTCGGCGCTCGTGCCATCGGCCACGATCCGCCCGATCTCGAGGATGTAGGCGTGATCTGCGATCTCGAGAGTCAATTCAACGTGCTGTTCGACCATCAGGACAGAAACGCCTCTGCTTCGTATGTCCTTGATCGCCTCGAAAGTGCTCTCGACGACGATCGGGGCCAGACCCAGCGACGGCTCGTCCAGGACCAGCAGCTCGGGTCGGGCCATCAGTGCCTTCCCAATGGCCAGCATCTGGCGTTCGCCCCCACTCAACGTGCCGGCGCTCTGTGACCTGCGCTCGGCGAGTCTTGGGAAGATCGAGTACACCTCGTCGAGGGTCTCATCCTTGACCGGTCTGGCCCGGGGAGTGTAAGCCCCGATCTCGAGATTGTCGGCGACTGACATCGTGGCGAATGTGGCCCGCTCCTCGGGGATCATCACCATTCCCAAGTCGACGAGACGATGCGTTGGTACGCCTGTGATGGACTCGCCCTTGAAAGTGATCTCACCCGCCAGGGGCGGCAGGAGACCAGCCAGGGCCATGAGGGTTGTGGTCTTGCCGGCGCCGTTGGACCCCAGGATCCCCACTATCGAGTTCTCGGGGACCTGAAACGAAACTCCCCAGACCACCTGGAGGTCGCCGTACGCGACTTCGAGTCCTTCAACCGCCAGCATGACGGCTCCCCAGATACGCCTCGATCACTTCGGGGTTGCTGACGATCTCGGCGACGGTTCCCTCTGCAAGCTTCCTCCCGGCATCGAGCACGATCACACGGTTGCAGGCCTCGGTGATCGCTTTGACGATGTGCTCTACGAGGATCACCGTCACGCCCGACGCGTTTATCGACTTGACCAGGTCCACGGCGTGGTGAACCTCGGATGCGGAAATTCCGGCCATGAACTCGTCGAGGAGTACCAGCTTGGGACGGCCCGCCAGGGCCCGGCCGACCTCGAGCCACTTTCGCTCCAGAATCGTGAACGACCCCGCCTTGCGCTGGGCCTTGTCGGCAAGGCCGATCTCTTCGAGGATCGACATTGCGGCCGAGACTCCCTCTTCCGTCTTTCGATCGCCCTTCCCTCCGAACAGCCGGCCCACCATCAGGTTCTCGATTGCTGTCAGATGAGGGAAAGGTCTCACGACCTGGAATGTGCGTCCGATGCCCCGATGAGCGATCTGGTGAGAAGCAAGCCCCGTGATGTCCTCACCGTCGAAGACCACCGACCCACTCCGCGACTTCAGTGTCCCTGTGACCACGTTGAAGGCTGTCGACTTCCCAGATCCATTGGGTCCGATCATCCCGAGGATCTCTCCTTGCTCGACGTGGAAGGACAGGGAATCGAGAGCTTTGAGACCTCCGAAACTCACCGAGACGTCAGTGACCTGGAGCATCGTCGCTTCTATTTTCGGTGCCGCGCTCACAGCTCGGGCCCCGGACGCGACCGTGCACGCCGTTGTCCTTCCTCATGGCCAAGCGGGTCCTCCTGCAGACCCGGGTCGACGATGTTCGACCTGCGAACAGTTGTGCGACGTGCGGACACGTTAGACATCGTGCAGACAGGGTCGCAACAAATCATGACCCGATTCCCAGCAGTCGAATCGCGTTCTCCTTGAGGATGAGCGGTCTCGCCTCCTCGGGTACATCGAGCGTCGCGAACTCCTCGAGCCATCGATCGGGCGAGATCAGCGGGTAATCGGAACCGAAGAGGGCCTGACCCCTGAGTCCACGCCCGATGTGACTGACGAGCTCCGGGGGGAATCGCTTCGGGCTCCAACCAGAGAGATCTATGTGGACCTGGGGCTTGTGCAGTGCGACGGAGATCGCCTCGTCCTGCCATGGGAAAGAGGGGTGAGCCATGATGATCTTCATCTCGGGGAAGTCGACCGCGACATCGTCGATGAGCATCGGATTGCCGTGTTTGAGCCGGATCCCGCCACCACCGGGCAAACCGGCTCCGATTCCACTGTGGCCAGTGTGGAACAGTGCCACCGCGCCGGAGTCGGCGATGATCTCGTAGAACGGATAGACATCCGGATCGTTGGGATCGAACTGTTGGATGTTGGGGTGGAACTTGAAACCTCGTATCGACCCCTCTGCGATCAAGTCGCGGGCCTCGGCGACACCCTCCCGCCCCCGCCTAGGGTCGATGCTGGCGAACGGGATCAGGATGTCGGAATGACGGCGGCTGCCTTCGACTACGAATTCGTTCGGAATCCGCGGCTGACCCGTGGTCAGGGACGAGTCGACGCCGAATACAACTGCCATGATCCTGCGGGATCTGTAGTACTCCGCGATCTCATCAATCGAAGGAAGCGCCGAGTCACCGCGGAAGTAGCGGGACGCGGCCGCCCGGAGCTCAGGTGAGAGATGATCCACCCCCTGAGGACCGGTCTCGACATGGACATGTACGTCGACCGCCAAGATCTCTCCTGGGTCGAGCACCGGGGTCATCGAATCGCTCACCGTCCTCGTCACTCCCTGGAAGGCACAATCATGCCATGGCGCTCCAGAGCCGGGTATCAAGGTACCTGATATATTCGGAGGACGCTGCGGGATCGGAGACTTCGTGCAAGGTTTGATGCAGGACATCCCCCTGTCGATCCCGATGCTTCTCCGTCGCGCCACGACGCTCGGTTCTCGCATGGAAGTTCTGTCGGTCACCGACGGTGGGTTGGACCGCAGAACGTGGGGTGAGATCGGTGAACGCGCTATGAGACTCGCCGGCGCCCTCCACTCGCTCGGTGTGTCGAAAGGTGGAACCGTCTCCACTTTCGCCTGGAACAGCCACCGACATCTCGAGCTGTACTACGGCACACCATGCTCGGGGAGGGTCCTCCACACCGTCAACGTGCGTCTCCACGGCGATGCAATCGAGTACGTGGTTTCTCACGCCGGCGACGAGGTCATCTTCGTCGATGCCTCGCTCACCTCGACCCTCGCACCGTTGCGGAACCGACTGGCTGTAACCAACTTCGTCGTAATGGAGGACGGGGCCGCCATCGACCCTGCTTTCGCCTCCGATCCGACCTATGAGGAGCTGCTCGCCTCCCACGACCCGGTGGAACCTGCTCTGGTCGACGAGGACGCGGCGGCCTCGATTTGTTACACCTCGGGTACCACCGGCAGGCCAAAGGCAGTCGTCTACTCGCATCGATCGGTCGTCCTCCACTCGATGGCTGAGCTGATGGTCGACGGGCATGCGGTACGACGAGGTGACGTGATTCTCCCCCTCACACCCATGTTTCACGTCAACTGCTGGGGTCTGCCGTATGCGGCGGGGCTGGCACCGGCCGGGTTGGTCTTTGCCGGTCGTGACACCTCTCCACCGGCAGCGGCGGGTCTGATCGAGGCGACTCGTCCAACCGTTCTCGCCGGCATCCCCACCTTTTGGGTCCAGATGGAGGCCGTATTCGCCAGCGGGGAGCACGACCTCTCCTCTGTGGAGCGAATTCTCTGCGGTGGCGCCGAGGCTCCTCCAGCGCTCATCGAGAAGTACACGGATCGTGGCATCGACTTCTTCCACGCTTGGGGTATGACCGAGATGTCACCCAGTGGAACAGGGAACTGGATCCGAGCTCATTCGCCTGACGTCGAAGACGGCGCAAAGCAGGGAGTGGCTGCACCTCTCGTGGAATTGCGTCTGATGCTCGACGACCTTACAGAAGGGCCATGGGACGGAGAGACCGTGGGCGAGTTGGAGGCGAAAGGCCCTTGGGTCGCCGCCGCGTACCTCAACCCCGACGACAATGCCAACGCAGACAAGTTCAACGACGGCTGGCTCCGCACCGGTGACGTTGGGCGGTTCTACCCAGACGGCACGTTGGAGATCGTCGATCGCACCAAGGACCTGGTGAAGTCGGGAGGAGAGTGGATCAGCTCGGTCGAACTCGAGAGAGTGCTCGCTTCTCATCCGTCGATCCTCGAATCAGCTGTCGTGGCGGTTCCCCACGAGCATTGGGGGGAGCGACCGGCGGCACTTGTGGTGCTCGTACCGGGGGCGGAAACCAGCAGCGAAGAAATCAAGGTCTTCCTTGGTGACCGTTTGGCGTCCTGGCAGGTGCCCGACATCATCGAGTTCGTCGACGACCTACCCAAAACCGGTGTGGGAAAGATCGACAAGCGACGTCTTAGAGACGAGATCGTGCCGACCTTGATTCAGGAATAGAAGCGGTATACCGCCTCGGCAACCGGGGCGGCCTTTCGAGCAACATTGATAGGGCGCGGGGAACACGATGTTGCCAGATCAGTCCCAGACCGTGACGATGGCACCCACGATGGCGTAGGCGATGACAGCGTTGATCCCGTTGATGAGGAAATAGCTGTTGCCTTTGCCCTCATAGACCTGATTCACCAGGGCTCCGACCATTCCGAATCCGACCCCGAGAACGACGCCAAGGACGACACCGTCGCTGGTCGTCTGCGCGCCTATCCCTTCCGCGAGGAGGGCTATGACCACTGTGGTCACGAAATACCCAATCAGGGTGGGGATGAATAGAAGTGCAAGCGGTGGGCCGTCTCCAGTCGTGTCGACGCGGGCTGCACTGGCCCACGCCTTGCTCAGCGGTGGCACCGAGTACCAGATCGCGGAGAAGGCGAACCAGGCGAGCGTGGCCACGACGATGGCAATCCAGTTCAGCTCCCCGAGCATGTCGAGAATCACGTGTGAGTCCTCCTCAGCTAGCGGCGTGACTTTACGCGATAGTCGCAGTCTCGGGGCTCCGACGCATCTCAGAACGATGCGACGAGTTCGTGTCGGGTATGCCCTGACCCACCTCGATCCAGTTCTCCCGACGCAAGACTTCGGACGTCGAAGACGCAGGGAACGCCACTGGCAGTCAGGATGCCTGCGCGGCGATCAGCTGGAAGTGGAGGGATGGCCACGACCTGTCTTATCCTTGGGTCTCGGGTCATCGAAAGGAGCCGGCCCAACGTGCCTGAAATCCAAGAGACTCCCCTGCCCGGAGTGGGGACGCGCCTCGACTTCACAACAGAGGACGGCAACCGGCTGGGTGTCGTCCATCACCGTACGGGGCGTAAAGAAGTGTTCCTCTGTGAACCTGAAGATCCCGACTCGGTAGCACTGAGCTTCAATCTCTCCGATGACGACAGTCACACGCTCGCCGAAGTGCTGGGCGGATCCTCGGTCGTGGAAAACCTGTCTCGTCTCCAGCAGCAGATCGAAGGGCTCGCCATCGACTGGCTGGCGGTTGCCCCGGAGTCCCCCTACTCGGGGCGTACGATCGGCGACGCCCGCATCAGGACCCGCACCGGCGTGTCGGTGGTGGCCGTGATTCGTCACGAAGAGGCATTTCCGGCGCCCGGGCCCGAGTTTGTCATCGAGCCGAGCGACACGATGGTGGTTGTCGGAACCGCCGACGGCATAAATCAGGTCGGCGACATCTTGATGTCCGGCTAGGTATTGAGCCACCAGGCTCTTCTTCTCGTCGAACTGGGCGTTGTCGTGCTCGTCCTCGCGATCCTGGCGCGACTGGCAGGACGTCTCGGCATCTCACCCATACCGCTCTATCTCCTCGGCGGTCTGACATTGGGTGAGGGAGGGTTGGTCCCGCTGGTGACTTCAGAGGAGTTCATCGAGGTAGGAGCGGAGCTCGGTGTGATCTTCCTTCTCCTCATGCTGGGTCTGGAGTACTCGGCCAGGGAGCTCGTTGCAGGAGTGCGGGCTGTTGCACCTTCGGGGCTCCTCGATCTCGCCCTCAACTTCACGCCGGGTTTCCTGGCGGGGCTCCTCCTCGGCTGGGGCGTAGTGCCTTCCCTTTTCCTCGGCGGCGTCACTTACATCTCATCGACCGGAGTGATAGCCAAGCTCCTCCACGACCTGGGTTGGAGCGGCAACCGTGAGACGCCTGTCGTCTTGTCGATCCTCGTCTTCGAGGACCTGGCAATGGCAATACTCCTGCCAACCCTGGGGGTCTTGGCGTTGGGAAGCAGCACGACCGAGGCAATCGTCGCCATCGGGATCGCGGTCGCTCTGATGGCGGCCGTAATCGGATTTGCCTACCGGCAGGGAGACAGGATCGGAGCCTTCGTCTTCCATCGCTCCGACGAGGTGAGTCTCCTGTCGGTATTCGGCCTCACACTGCTCGTGGCCGGGCTCGCCGAGGGCGTCAACGTCTCTGCAGCAGTTGGCGCATTCCTCGTTGGGATCAGTTTGTCAGGCAAAGCCGTGGCCAAAGCCGAAACTCTGATCGCACCTCTGCGCGATCTCTTCGCCGCGGTGTTCTTCGTGTTCTTCGGGTTGTCGACCAACCCACGCGACATCCCACCGGTTCTCGGGGTTGCCGTTGTCCTGGGTGTCGTGACCGCGTTGACCAAGGTGTTGACCGGTCGTTGGGCGGCGCGCAGGGCAGGCATAGGCCGAATCGGTCAGCTGAGAACCGGTTTCGCGCTTACCGCCCGCGGTGAGTTCTCGATCGTGATCGCGGGCCTGGCGGCGGGTGTCGCGGGAGCGGAAGAACTGCCCGCGCTGGCTGCGACCTACGTCTTGTTGATGGCGATATCAGGGCCCATCGCCGCGAAGCTGCTCGACTCGCGAGGTGCCAGGACGGCGACGTGAGTCGGTAGGTGCAACTCGTCCGATGCTGAGCAGACGAAAGATGTGCGCGCTCGGAAGGACTTGAACCCTCAACCTCCTGATCCGTAGTCAGACGCTCTATCCAATTGAGCTACGAGCGCGGGTATTAGCTGATGAGTCTGAGTTGTCAGACCCTCGCCCCCACGGTCGAGCTACGAGCGCAGGAGTGAGGCCCCAAGGTTAACGCTGCACGAGTCCCTGACGGAAGTCGTCTAGCCACCAAGGAGAACGTTGGCGGAGTGCACCCAGTGTCGGACTTGATAGATGGATGGCGTCTGGTCAGGGGCGTCAGGCGCGTCGATCTCCCCTAGCCTCCGGGTCAGCGCTTCGGGATCCTCGACGGACAATTCCTGCACGGTCCACACACCTGCGCGACGTAGAAGGGTCTGGTAACTACCACCGACTCCATCCACCCGTGTCAGTTCGGCCTGCTCTCTCCAGGATGCGATGGTGCCAGCCGACACACCTGAGATTTCAGCGAGTTTGGTGATTGACCTGGAACTGGACGTGCCGCTGACAAAATCGGCGATGCTCTCGACCCCGGCCGTTTGGAGACGCTCGGCATACGACGGTCCAACCCCGTTGATACGGGTCAGATCGGCATCCGGGAGCCCAACGCCGACCACTCTCGAGCGGAGACGCGACATCGTCTGCTCTATGACTTCCTCACCCTGGTCGACCCAGCTGGCCAATTCCTGAGTGAGATCATCGCCAAGCTCCTGACGAGATGAGCGCACGATATCCCGCAGATCGGACATGCGCTCGTAGAGGGACTTGACGGCCGCAACGGGCGCGCCAACTGCGGCGTAGGCCGCCTTCTGGATGTTTTCCCGGGTTGGGGTTGTCATCAGCTACTCACACTCCCGTGAATCGACTCGAGACACGCCTTACCCACTGCGTCACACGCCTTACCCACTGCGTCAAGAGGTAAACGACCGGCGTTTCGCACCACCAATTAGGGGGTACCTCCTCAGTGTGACTCAAGACACACCAACGATCGTCGGTCGCATCCCCGAAGCCAGCGGGAGGAAGCCGAAGACCTCAGACGAAACCAGGGTCTGCTCCGAGCCTGGTTGTGACACCAAACTGAGCCGCTACAACACGAAAGACGCGTGCTACACACATCGCCCCGCCCGCTTTCCACGCGTTCGTGGTCGCCCCGAATAGTCGGCCCCCCTCGAGTCGGAATTCGTCGCATGGGTGACCCCGCCTGCCATCTCAGCTCCATTTGTCTGACATGTGGTCGACATATCGAACGGACGGGGCTCGACGTATGTCCGCATTGCGGGGTGACCCGCGAGGTCGTTATTGAACCGACCCGACAGCCTGACTCTCAGCAGCGGCAGCCGGATCCTCGGTCTTGATCCGGGCCGCCCTGTCCAACTCACGGCGGATCAGCGTCGCGTGGATAGCTTCAGCCTGTTTCTGGCTTATCTCAGAGAAGTCGTATGCGGCACCAACGAAGTCGAGTGTGTCGGCTCTGTAGTCGTGGCCAAACGACTTGTACTCCCCCGGGATGGTGACCATGGCGTTCATAGCGTCCACCAACACCTGGATGAATGTGATCACCGGTTGCCACCTCATCCCCTGGGGGACGTTCCTCCTCGGCTCCCCGTTGAGCCAGGGCGGCCGTTTCACAGCGAGCCGCAACGACATCTGGGCAATCGGGTCGTTGTCATGGTCCACGATCACCGCCCGCAACGCCCTTCGCTCCGGCTCGCTCAGGGCCTGGTACTGCTCGAATCTGTCGAATGCACCAACTGATCCGGGGGGAGTCAACGGATTTCGCCCTTCGCGCATCCCGGTACGCGACCATCGAGCCGGGCCGGGCAGACCAAACCAAAGAGCATTCTCAACGCCGTAGTGGTCGAAGCCGGCGATCCCCTGATGCATCATCACATCCGAGCTCGACCACGCCCCGAGACTCTCACCGAACACCAGAACCTTGGGTCTGGCATCCTCCGGCACGACCGTCAGTCTCTGACGAACACCCCAGAGCAGCTGACGGAACTGGGCCCGACCCAGAGATACACCCTGGATCTCGAGGAAAGACGGGGCCTTGCCGTACTGAATGCACACGGTGGCGATGTCGCCCCTAGCCAGGATCTCGGCAGACTCGACCATCGTGTGATCGACCCATCCCGTGCCGGTGGGCGACACCAGAAGCAGATATCTTCGATCGAAGGCGCCGAGTCTCTCCATCTCTTCGAGAGCGAGCTCGGAGCGCCCGGTGGCGTAGATCGGTTCGGACTCGACACCGATGTAGACCCGGATCGGATGAACTGCCCCCGTCTCGCCAAGAGTGTTCTCGATGGTCTCCGGGGGCACTACCTCGGTGACAAAACGGCGACCCTGAAGGCCCAGCTCCTCGAACGGCGACACGCTCGCCGGGCCGCCCGAGACGTACTGGTTGCTGGGTGGGGTAGAGAAGTTCTTCTCCATTTTGGAGTTGGCACGTGCCAGCCGGGCCACTATTGCGGTGTAGAAGGCGACCGCGCCCGACGCCCAAATCGCAGCGTTCAAGGCTCTGCCCACCAGCTCAGGACCGCCGTCTCCGCCCATGTACTCGCCCAGTGAGCGACGGGAGGAGACGAACCCACGCCCGATCTGACGTCCCAGTGTTGCCACACCGAGTCCGATACCGAGGGAAACCGGGAGGGAGGCCGGCTTGTCGTTTTCGGTCCAACGTTGGATCACTCCCTGTCGAGTCTCCAACTCTTTGGCCAGTCGGAAGGCAATGAACCCAAACCCGCCCAGCCCTGTCAGCACTGATACGTAAGGCCACTCGGTCTTGGACTCGAGGTCTCGCCCCACCTCGTAGAGGATCCCGCCAAGGGCACCGACCTCCACGAGCCGGCCAGCAGAACGTAGGGCGGCCCGTGACGTCGACTCGTCATCACTCTCGTCGATCGTCGAGACTGCCGCGCCTATCGCGGCCAGGGAAGCCCGGGATCCGACCCTCCATGCCAGTGGAGAGCCTTCCGGAGCCAGCTTCTTCGCCATCGCGTCGACCGAAAGCCCAACGGCCTCGCCCGCGAGCACCGCCAGGGCACCTGCCATCCCTTGGTGGAGAGACTTTCGCGGCATCAGCGACGGGGCGAATGCGTCGAGGACGGCACTGGCCTTGAGGGGTGCGGCGGGGCCGCCGGTGATCGGGTTGACCCGAGCGGCCATGGCGATCCCGGCACGTGCGAAGATATTGAGATCTGAGGCGGACATCGGTGAGACGCTACCGATCGCAGGGGTTGTCGGCTTCATCCAATCCGGATGAGAGTGTCATCCGAAGGTGTTGCAGGCCGAGGGGTCACCTGTCTCGAAGCCGGTGTTGAACCATTGCACTCGCTGCTCGGACGAACCATGGGTCCACCGCTCCGGGTTTATCTGTCCGGTCGCGGCCTCTTGGATCCGATCATCGCCGACCGCCGCCGCCGCGTCCAGCGCCTCGTTGATCTCCCCGGGGAGGAAGACGCCCTCGTCCCTTATCGAGTTAGCCCACACCCCGGCGAAGCAATCTGCCTGCAGCTCGAGACGGACCGAGAGCTCGTTGGCTTCCTCCTGGGATCCTGCAGCCTGCTGCTGTTGTTGAACCTGACTGAGCACACCGAGAAGGTTCTGCACGTGATGGCCGACTTCATGGGCCAACACGTATGCCTCAGCGACGTCGCCACCCTCGGCGCCGAGACGCGAGGTCAGTTCGTCATAGAAGGTCTCGTCGATATAGATGGTCTGGTCCAGAGGGCAATAGTGAGGTCCGACCGCCGATGTGGCGCCGCCGCAACCCGACTGCGTCGAGTCGCGAAAGAGGACGAGTGTTGGAACGTCATAGGTCAGTCCGGAGCCTTCGAAGATCCCACTCCAGGTCTCATCGGTCGAGCCCAGAACCAGCTCGGTGAACACCTCGTAGTCGTCTTCCCCTTCGAACTCCGCCGACTGATCGCCGGAGGCGGACGGCTGTAACTGGCCAGTCACATCCTCGAGACCCGAGCCACCTCCGAGCAGGGTGATGAGGAGGAAGATGATGACACCGATTCCTCCGAGACCTCCAACCGCCATACCGGGACCCCCGATCCCGCCCATCCCGCGACGATCTACGACGTTCCCCCGCCGACTGAGCCTCTCCCATCTCGCCATCTCAGCCTGCCGTAGCTCGTCGACTCGGGATTGGAACCAAGACGATGAACGCCACCACCAACCA
>DASTBQ010000075.1:0-12605 GCA_035711995.1 Acidimicrobiia bacterium
CCTTCCCCCCGGGTCGACACGTTCGACATCTGCCCTGTAGAAGGCCACCCTCGTCTCCAGGAGCCGACGTTCCCTTTCAGCCGCTTGGGTGAAGACGTCGTCATCGATCCCAGCGGCCAGCATCACACTGTCGTTTCTGACGCGGACGTTCCCTTCCCCGATCGCTCCCATCGCCAATTCGGGCTGGAAGGGAACTCCGATCTTGCGGACCACGAGTATGTCCAGGGGGCAGTCGAGAGCCCGGGCTACCTCGAATCCGACGGGGACGCCACCCCGGGGTAGCGCATAGACGACGGGATCGGGGGGATCGAGTTCGGCTACCGCTCGGCCGAGCAATTCCCCGGCGTGGTGGCGGTCGGCGAACCTCACTTCATCTGTACCTGGCCACACACGTTTCGAGCCAGGGCATGACCTGGTCGATGTAGTCGCTCGCCTCGTCCTTGGGGAGTACGCGAGCGGCGTAGTTCATCAGCATCACCTGACGCGCAGCGTGGAAACCATCTAGCTGGCGTTCGTCGGTGATCGGCCACTCGGCGATCGACTCGAAACCGCGTCGGAACGCCTCCCGTATTTCGCTCTTCATCTCGCTCGTGCGTGATTTGTAGAGCGAGATCGCGGCGTCCTGCGCAGGCAGGGCAACCATGACGTCCTCGAAATCGAAGGCGTGGAGCCGGCTGCTCGCCACATGGACGTTCCACTCGTGCAGGTCACCATGGACGACCTGGGGTCGGGCCGTTCGGTAAGACTCGTCGATGACCCTCCGCGCCAGATCGAGTGCTCCCTCGATGACTCTGAGACGTCGAATGTCGAAGAGATGCCCGTACTCGGGAGTATGGAGAACCACAGGGTCCGTCTCCGGCTCGTAATAGAAGACCTGGTCCCAGATTCTCATCGGCGCCCCCAGCGGCGGTTCCCATCCACGCCCGTGCGACTGAAGCGAGGCGCTCATTACACCGAGGAGCCGATAGCCGAAGGACCCTGAACCTTCCCCAAGGGGCTGACCCGGAACCCAAGTGAACAGGACGCAGGAGCGCTCTTTGTCGATGTCTTCGTCGAAGACGTCGACGATCAGCCCATCATTCACCGTCCTGACGGGGTTGACGACCTCGAGATCGGTTTCGTGAGCGAGAGCGTCGAGCCATGCGACTTCTATCTCGAGGTTGCTGCGCGAGTTTGCGTGGGGAGTGCCGACACGTAACACGAACTGCTGGCCCTTGGAGGTCACGACGCGGTAGAGGACGTTCGAGTGGGTGGCCAAATGGGTCAACTCTCTGACCTCGAACGGATATTGGGTCAGAACACGCTCGGCGAGCGGTAGCAGACGGGTTGCTTGTGCCTGATTACGAGATACATCCATGACAGGGGTGGATCTTTCCACCCGCCCCTGATTCTGGTCGATCGCGTCCTACACGGAAGAGGGCTCCCGGGGGGCTTCAGACCCAATTAAGTGGTCACCGCGTTGCCGGTGCCACGAGTCCCATAGGGCCAGCATCGAGGGCAAGACCAATACTGCGGCGACCAGAGACAGCCCTATCGCATAGACGGTCACCTGGCCCATCTGACGGAATGGGATCAGGCTCGAGGTGATCAGGACCCCGAAGCCCGCCATCGTGGTGAAGGCCGAACCGGCCAGCGCCCCACCTGTGTGCCTCATGGTCAGCCTCATCGCGACCTCCACATCGTGGTTGGCGCGTCGGTCCTCCTGGAACCTGCGGGCGATGTGGATCGTGAAAGGCACGCCTATACCAATCGACAGGGCCGCAATGGTCGCCGTCACCGGGCCGAAGGGGATGCCGGTGGCATACATGAGGCCGTAGGTCCAGAGCACGACGAGTGCCACCGGTGCGATCGTGATGATCCCGAGGAACCACCTTCTCGACTCGAACCAGAAGCTGACGACGAGGACCAGCGCTGAGACCGCGATGGTTATGAAGAGCGAAGCACTCTGCGATGCCGTCAGCTTGTTGACCACAACGTCCCCGATGATGTTGTCGGAAGTGGCGATCGCCGAGGCCCCCAACTCATTGACAGTCGCAAAGGCCTCCCCGAGTCCCGTACGCACCTCGGTGACCTCCTCACCCGCGGTGGTCGTGATGTCCCAGAGCAGGGCGTCTACCTGATCGCCGTTCATGGCGATCACCTGTGATGCCCGCTCAGGGGCCGCGGCGAGGATGGCGGCGTATAGAGGCGCCACATCGGCGTCGTCGGGGACCGTGAGATCCTCATCCATCCCCACCGTCTGAACCGCGGCCAGAACCTCCTCTGGGGCGCCGGCAGGGCCGGTCGCGAAGAACTGGCCGAGGATGGCGATCGGCGAGTTGGCGTTGGCAAACGCACCCTGTGCGGTGTCGATGGTCTGGACGTCAGTCACGTCGACGAGAGATGCATTGGCTGCCACGAGTGCGTTGTGGACCGACCCATCTATGGCTTGATCAGGGGTTGCCTCCACCAAAACGTCGGTCGTCTCGCCGAATCCACCGCCGAAGTCTTCGCTGAGGATGTCGAGGGTCCCGACGTACTCCGAGTCCTCGGGGAGGAAGTCGGTGAACGAAAATCGTGTCTCCAACTGGGTGAAGCCGTAGAAACCCAGCCCACCGAGGGCGAGGGCTATCACCAGAGTGGGGATCGCCGCCTTCTCGGTGATCACGGCCAGCTTCTCCATGATGCGGGGAAGCATCCGGTCACTGTGTGCTTCGAGGGCCGATACCGGCAGGGTGCCTCTCCGCTCGGCACGACGGTCGAGAACCAGGCGAACCGCTGGCACAAAAGTGAGCATCAGAAGGAAGGCGACCAGGATCCCGACCGCCGCCAGGATGCCGAAGTCCTTGAGGGCAGGCACCGGGTTGAAGACGTTTGTCAGGAACCCGATGACAGTCGTGACCGTCGCCAGGAACAATGCGATACCGACTGTTTTCACAGCCCCGGTCATGGCTCCGTCGACGCCGAGACCTTCGCCGATCTCCTCCCGATAGCGAGAAGTGAGATGGATTGCGTAGTCGACGCCGAGACCGATCAGGAGGATCGGAACGATCTGCGTTGGGGCGCTGAAGGCATCGATGACCCCAACTTGCTCCAGAAGGTAGCCGGCACCCTGCATGATGCCGATCGCCATCACGATGGTCAACATCGTCAAGAAGATGTCGGCCAGTGTGCGGCGAATCGAGGCAAACCAGCTCCCTTCCTTTCCGGGAGAAAGCCAGTAGACGAAGGCCAAGATCACCACGATCACAGCGAAGGCAAGGGCGAACAACTGCCCTACTTCTGAAGTGAAATCGTCGACCCCGGTGAGGAGCAGACCGAACGAAAACGGCCTGACCTCGAGATCGGTATCGATGGCGGCAAGATCATCGGCGAGGGCCGACTCGGCCTCCACCTGGTTGTTGAAAGACTCCTCGGCGTCTGCGCCCGGATAGCTGCCGACGAAACCGAGGACCATTCCACCCGAGGCGCTCGTGGTCGCTTCGTCGAAGTCGCCCGATACCAGACGGGTCAGAAAGGAGATTTCCTCCGCGGAAGCGACCTCTGGGTCGAGAGAGGCGCCATAGAACTGCTTGACCAGCTCGTCGGTCATTTGATCGATGGTCATCCCTTGAGCGGCCATCGCTCCTTCGACACCCGACAGGTAGTGGACGACGTCGGGCTGTTGCTCGCTCTGCACCAGCAACTCGCCCACCTCAGAGGCCCGGATGACTTCGGCCGTCTCGATCGCGGTGCGCAGCCCCTCGACGGTGATGACGTCCCCGCCCTCCTCGCGGATGATCACCTGCATCGTCGACGCGGTGCCGTCGCCCCCGAACTTCTCTCCGATCCGCTCCTGGGCTGCGATCTCGGGGCTCTCCGGTGCGAACCCCTCGTTGCCGCTGGCGATCTCGACCTGACCGGCAAAGGCCCCGAAGAACCCGGTGAGAACGAGAGCGAGAACTATGACCACCCAGGGCATCCGCTGGCTGAAGGCAGCGAGGGCCGAGACGATTGCTTTCACGATCTACTCCTGGAGAGATGACGATGGAGTGCGGTGAGATGGTCGTTCCGCACGGCTGGATTCCAAAATCGGGGTACGAACCGACCCCGCAACACTACATAGCTGTAGCGTTAATACTCAAATTCTCAGGTGGAAGATTCCACTTATCGCTACACTCGTGTATCTGATGACAGCTCCACGTGGCCAGGCAGCCCGCCAACGGATCATCGAGGCCACCCGCCAGGTGTTGCTCGACGCCGGTCTCGGAGGCTTCACCGTAGAGGCGGTTGCCAGCGCCTCGGGCTCTGCCCGCACCACCATCTACCGCCACTGGCCCGATCCGCACGATCTGGTCGTGGACACACTCTCGTCGATGGCCGGTGAGTTCCCGATCCCGGACACAGGGAGCTTGAGTGGCGATCTGGAAGCCTGCGCACGTCTCCTCCGTCCCATATTCGACGATCCCCGTACCAGACGACTGCTATTGGACGTGGCACGGGCTGCCACCACCGACCCCGAGATGGAACGGATCCGCAACCGGACAATCGAGATGCGACGGCAGCCGGTTCAGGTGATCCTGCAGCGGGCGATCCAGCGTGGGGAGATCGACCCCGACATCGACATGACAATGGCGATGCATCTCGTCGAAGGTCCCATGTTGTCGGCAACCGTGCTCCAGAATCTTCCCCTGACCGACGAGACGATCACAGCCATGGCCGAGCGGATGGTCAAGGCTTTGGCCTGACCACCACCGTCATCGACTGCTCAACGCAAAGTCGAGCGCAGCAATGAAGCGACGGTTCTCCCGGTCGTCTCCGATGGTCGCCCTGACCCAGCCACCCGACATCGGTCTGATCAGCACCCCCCTGGTGGTCATCTCCTCGACAATCGATTCGGCGTCCTCACCGAGACGGAAGTAGACGAAGTTGGTGTGGGATTCGGCAGCGTCGAGACCACGTTCGGACAGCGCCCCGACGACATGATGTCTCCCTGCTTCGTTCAGGTCGCGACGTCGGGACAACTCTTCTGGTTGGCCGAGAGTGGCTGTCGCCGCCACCTGGGCCACCTTGCTTACGGTCAAAGGGGCCTGCGCCTTACGAAGCTCGGTGACCAGGTCGGCACGGGCCACCGCATATCCGACACGATGGGCCGCCAGGGCATAGATCTTCGAGAAGGTGCGTAGGACCACCACATTGGGGCGCTCGATCGCGAGCGGAATCTCGGTTCGGTAGCGGGAGTCTGTGACGAACTCGTGATAGGCCTCGTCCACCACTACCAGTACGTCTTCGGGCACTTCGTCGATGAAAGCTTCGATCTCGTCTGCGGGTTTGATGGTCCCGGTCGGGTTGTTCGGGTTGCACACGATCACAACCCGCGTCCCGTCGTCGATCGCCTGTCGCATAGCGTGGAGATCCAGCGCGTGGTCTGCGTCCAGCGAAACCTCCCGGCTCTCCGATCCGGCCCAGAGTGCTGCAAACCGGTACATGACGAAGCTGGGCCAGCCGTAAACGATGTTGGTGCCCGGCCCACCCATCGCCAGCCCGATCTCCACGAGCAGTGCGACACTGCCGGCCCCGAACAACAGGTTCGAGAATTCGACATCGAGCTCTTCGGCAAGTCGATGCCCCAGGTCCCAACAGTCGTTATCGGGATAGCGATTCGAGTCGGCGAGAACCGCAGTCACCGCGTCCACGACACCGGGGAAAGGTCCCTCAGGCCCCTCGTTCGCTGTGAGTTTGACGATCTCTGCTGGGTCGAGACCGTGCTCGCGGGCCACGTCCGCCATCTGCCGGCCGACCTTGTAAGGGCGCATGGCTGCGATCTCGGGACGGAACCTTGGCATGTCACGAAGATAGCCGGGCCTGGACTTTCCTCGCCTGGAGCGGCGAGCCTGTGCCAGACTTCGACCCATGGGCCCCTATGAGACCCTGACAGTCATCGACGCCCAAGGCGAGCTGGTCGGCGACGACCCAGGTCTCGAGCCCGAGCTGTACCAAACGATGTACCGGAACATGGTGCTGTCCCGGACTCTCGACCGCCGGATGCTCGCCCTGCAGAGACAGGGCCGTCTCGGCACTTACGCCATGCTCGAAGGACAAGAGGCGGTTCAAATCGGTTCGGCACTCGCTCTGGAGGCCAATGACTTCGTGTTCCCCAGCTACCGGGAGCATGGGGTCCAGGTGACGAGAGGCCTGCCCATGGAAGTACTTCTCGCCTACTGGAAGGGGCTTCCTAACGCGTCCTGGGACATCGAGAAGTACCGGACCGGGATCGTCACGGTGCCGATAGCCAGCCAGCTCCCCCACGCGGTCGGCTACTCGTACATGACCAAGCTTCGTGGCGAAGAGACCGTGACGGTCACTTACTTCGGAGACGGCGCCACCTCCGAGGTCGACTTCCATTCGGGAATGAACTTCGCCGGTGTGTGGAAGACGCCGACTGTCTTCATCTGCGCCAACAATCTGTATGCGATCTCGGTGCCCTACGAGAAACAGACCGCATCGCCCACGATCGCCCAGAAAGCTACGGCATACGGCTTCGAGGGAGTCAGGGTTGACGGTATGGACCCGGTAGCGGTCTACCTGGCCACCCAGGTCGCGGTCAGCCGGGCCCGGGCGGGAAAAGGCCCGACCCTGATCGAAGCATTGACATATCGCTATGGCCCGCACGCCACAGCCGACGACCCAACCCTTTATCGCTCTGACGATGAAGTCGAGGAATGGAAGCAGAAGGACCCGATCGAGAGGCTGCGTCGGTTCCTCGAGAATCGGGGCGAGTGGGACGAGCGTGTCGGTGAGAAAGTGGAGATGGAGATCACCGATGCCGTCGATGCGGCGGTGACATCGCTCGAGGCCGAGCCGATGCCGGGACGCGACGATGCTGTGCGTCACGGCTTCGCCCGTATCCCCGAGCATGTCGTGGAGCAACTGCATGCGATGCAACGTGCCCATGGGGAACCGGAGACCATGTTCTCGGAGAGCGAGATTTGGCGAGTCGATATCGAGAAAAAAACTGAAGGGCCGTTCCGGTCGATGACCATGGCCGAGGCGATAAACGCAGGATTGCACGAGGCGATGGCCGCCGACGATGAAGTGGTGATCCTGGGCGAGGACGTGGGCCTGGCAGGTGGGGTATTCAGGGTGACCGAGGGCCTGCAAAGAGAATTCGGCACCGACCGGGTGATCGACACCCCTCTCAACGAATCAGGCATTGTGGGAACCGCCATCGGCATGGCCCTCGCCGGCGCCCGTCCCGTCGCCGAAATCCAGTTCGATGGTTTTGTGTACCCCGCATTCGACCAGATAGTCAGTCATCTCGGAAGGTTCCGATTCAGGACGAGAGGTCTTTCATCTGTACCCGTGATCGTTCGCTTCCCCAACGGCGCTGGGATCGGTGCCCACGAACATCACTGCGACTCGCCCGAGGCCTACTTCGTGCATGCACCTGGACTGGTGGTGATCTGTCCGTCGACGGCCTACGACGCCAAGGGTTTGCTGGCGTCCGCGTTCGATGGAGACGACCCCGTGATCTTCCTCGAGCCCAAGGTCCTCTATCGGGCTGGTCGCAACGACGTCCCGACAGAGCGTTACACCATCCCGATCGGGCGAGCCCGAATCAGAAGTGAGGGGACAGACCTGACCCTGGTCACATATGGGGGAATGGTGCCGGTCGCTCTGAGGGCAGCAGAGCAGTCCGGACACTCCATCGAGGTGATCGACCTGCGCACGCTGTTCCCATGGGACCGAGAGACCGTGCTCGAATCTGTCTCCAAGACTGGTCGGCTCCTCTTGGTCCAGGAACCCCAGGGAAGTGCCGGAGTCGCCGCTGAGGTGGCCGCGGTGGTGGCTGAGGAGGCGATGTACGACCTCGAGGCCCCATTGGTTCGTGTCACTGGTTTCGACGTGCCCTGGCCCCAGTTTGCAATCGAGCGTCATGCGCTCATCGACGTGAATCGGGTGAAAGCTGGTATCACGGAGGTGATGGCCGGTTGACCCGAGATGATCCACGACTATGGCGATACTCCGATCTAGCTTGTCAATCCCGTGAGCCATCTCAGACCTGAGGACAGGAAACATGCCCGGTCGGCATGCCGCAAGGGTCGCCACTACTACGGGGAGACTCAGAACATCGGCGCAGGGATCACGCGTCGCGTCTGTGAGGACTGTGGGGAGGTCACCATCGACCTCACGGGTGTCGAAGAGGTGACGACCCCGGTCAACCGAAAAGGCCGACGGCTGGGAAGTCTGACCGCCGGGGATTCATAGAGACCCGGTAGGAACCTAATCTCTCGGCCGTGACCACAGTCGTCAAGGCTGCCGGGGGCCTGGTGTTCCGGGTGTCCTCCAAGGGCAAGCTGAAGATCCTGGCCGCCCATCGTCCGCGATACGACGACTGGGGCCTACCCAAAGGCAAGGCGGAACGGGGCGAGACCCCGGAACAGACCGCGGTTCGAGAGGTGCTGGAGGAGACCGGATACCACTGTCGCATAGTCGCTCCGCTGGGGACCACTCGATACCGGATCAGCAGCGGGATCAAGGAGGTCACCTGGTTTGCGATGCGTCCGCTGCCCGACAGTCCGGGCTTCAAGAAGAACAAGGAAGTGGACGAGATCCGATGGCTGAGCCGGAAGTCAGCCCGGGGCGAGCTGGACTATGAGAGCGACAGGGACCTGGTCGCAGCTCCGGGTCTGAAACGTCTCGCTCGGACCGGGACTCTCTTCCTGGTTCGTCACACCGCTGCGGGAGATCGAGACAAGTGGGCGGGAAATGACGCGGTGAGGACCCTCACGAAGAAAGGACGACGCGAGGCCCAGGCAATCGCCGAATACCTCCATCAGTTCGGAATCGAGCGCATCTATTCCAGCCCGTATGTGCGGTGTGTCGAATCGATGGAGCCCCTTGCCGACTTGACGGGGGCCAAGATCATCGAGCACGACGCACTCGCAGAAGGCCCTGACGTCGACGCCGCCTATGACCTGTGTGACCAGCTGGTCGGGTACAACGCCGTTCTGTGCAGTCATGGTGACGTGATCCCCGCGGTGATCAATCGGATGATGTGGGCCGGGTTGACCTTGGAATCACGCTTCTACTGCTCCAAGGGATCGATCTGGGAAATCGGTCTCGAGGGAGGCAGGTTCACAACCGCCCACTACGTGCCACCTCCCGAAGTCTGAGTTCGCGGGTCGGTCCTCTCAGACGCTCTTGGTCCCCGTAACCCAGTCGGCATACAGCGAGGCGTAGACACCGTCTCGCC
The DNA here is from genome assembly GCA_035711995.1 of Acidimicrobiia bacterium. Taxonomy (GTDB): domain Bacteria; phylum Actinomycetota; class Acidimicrobiia; order Spongiisociales; family ZC4RG35; genus JANQRA01. The sequence goes on from DASTBQ010000075.1 coordinate 9,215, forward strand.
GCAGCAGCTCTGCATGTCGACCCCGTTCGACCAACCTGCCCTTGTCGAACACCAGCACCTCATCGGCCCCCTCAGCCGTGGAGAGTCTGTGGGCGATGGTCACCGAGGTGCGATGCTCGGTCAGCTTGTCGATGGCGTGGCGGAGGGCGACATCGAGCGCCGGGTCGACCGCGGACGTCGCCTCGTCGAGCACCAGCAGGTCAGGAGTGCCGATCCAGGCACGGACCAGCGCCACCAACTGGCGCTCACCCGCCGACAGGTTGCCGCCACGCTCGCCGGCTTGAGTGTCCAGACCCGCGGGCAGGCCCTGAACCCATTCACCCAGCCCCAATTCATGGAAGGCCGCCCACACCTCTACGTCGTCGGCTTCGAGCCGGCCGTATCTGACGTTGTTGGCGACAGTGTCGTCGAACAGGAATCCCTCCTGGGGCACGAATGCGACACGATCGCGCAACTCGCCCAGGGCGATCTTCTCCGCCGGAACGCCACCGATGTGGACGGTCCCGCTCGACGGGTCCATCAGCCTGACAAGCAATTTGGCGAACGTCGTCTTGCCCGAACCGGTCTCACCGACCACCGCCACCTTGGACCCGACCGGGATGTCGACGGTGACATCGGATAGGACCTCCGCTCCGCCGGGGTAGGCGTAGCCGACCCGGTCGAACCTGGCACTGAGCCCACCGGGGCGCAACGACTCGGCGTCCACGGGGTCCTGGACCTCGATCTCCCCGTCGAGAACATCGACGACCCGCCGAAGCCCGGAAGCCGCCGACTGGGCGAACTCGAGAGTCTCGACCAGGATCTGAAGCGGTTCGATCAGCAAATTGGTGAGCAGCAGGAAGGCAACCAGGGTTCCGGCGCTCATACCGATGTTGACACCGATCAAAACGCCGGCGACCACCAGTGTGGCGGTGAGCACACCGGCGAAGATCTCTGCGGTGGAGAACAGGATGTTGCCGAATCTGGCAGTCTTGTACTCGACGTGGAAACGCCGCTCCAGCGCCTCGGCGACTTTGGTCTTGGTGCTCTCCTCGGTGCCGTACGCCCTGATCACAGGGATCGCGGTTATCGACTCGCTCAGGACACCCAATGAGACACCCACCTCGTGGCGGACCGAGTCGTAGTTCCTGGCGAGGATGCGCTGGAACCAGCGCATCATAAACAGATAGATGACAACGCCCGTCAGAGCGATTAGGGCGAGACGCCAATCGTAGATCATCATCGCCGTGGTCGCGAGGAACACCTGGCTCGTGGCGATGATCATCCCGACGCCGCCCCACTCCATGAACTCCTGGAGGGTGGTGATGTCGGAGGTCACTCTGGACAGCAGATTTCCCCGACGTTCAGACTGAACGTGGAGGACCGATTGTCTCAAGATGTGGCCGAAGGTCTTGCCGCGGAGGTCCGACAGACCTGTCGATGAGCTGTTGACCAAACGCAGCAGAGATACCCTCCCTACCACGACTCCGATGATCAGAGCAACGAGGGCGATTGCTGCCATGGTGTACACCCCGGCCATGTCGACCCCGTTCGGGTCGCGCACCTCCTCGTCGAGGACCCGCTGGAGGACTATGGGGGTGATCACGGTGACCATCTGTCCGATCACAGCCAGTACCAGGGTCAGTTTGAGACCCTTCCGAAACGAAGGCGCCTCGACCAGAGCCCTCCTTATCAGGACGCCTGTGGAACGCGGCTCGCTCATGAGGCCTCCCTGAGACGTTTCGCCTCTTCCTCGTAGGCGCGCACCAGTCGGGCATACCCTGGCTCGGTCTCGACCAACTCATCGTGTGTGCCGTGAGCCACTATCCGCTTGTCGTCCACGAAGACGACCTCGTCAGCCAACCGGATCGAGGAGGGGCGATACGCCACTACCACGATCGTGGACGGCAGGGCGGCGCCCTTCAGGGCACGGAGGATCTCGGCTTCGACCGACGGGTCGACGGCCGACGTGGCGTCGTCGAGGATGAGCAATCGTGGCTTGCGGATCAGGGCCCTGGCCAGCGCGAGACGCTGCCGTTGACCGCCAGAGAGCGTCGTCCCACGCTCACCGAGCTCGGTGTCGAGCCCTTTGGGGAGCCCGGCGACGAACTCGTCCGCGGCCGCAAGACGCAATGCCTGAGCGACCTCCTCTTCTGTGAACGTGCTGTCCAGAGTGACATTGCCCCGGACCGTCGAATCGAACAAGAAGGCGTTCTGGGCCACGTAGGCAACCTCTTTCGGCAGCTCCGACCTGGCGAAGTCGCGCAGGTCGCGTCCCTCGAGATGGATCGACCCGGAGTCAGGGTCCCACAGCCGGGCGAGAAGGAGCCCGAGTGTCGACTTGCCGGAGGCGGTCGGGCCGACCACTGCGATCGTCGTGCCCGCCTTCAGATTCAGTTCGAGATGCTGGAGCACCGGATCGCCGGTGTATGAGAAGCCCACGGTGGAACCCGTCACCGGGGCGGCGCCGCGCACGGTTGAGGCCTTCTCGTCGCCATAGGTGACATGGTCTGAAGCATCCATGACCTCCTGCACCCGCTGCCAGCCGGCGAGGCTGCCGGCGAGGTCCCAGAGCACGAACCCGATGAGCTGGACCGGAAAGGCGAGAAGTGTCAGCAGGTAAGCGACAGTCACGATGTCTCCCGCGGTCACAGCACCTACCGCGGCACGAGCAGCACCCACCACGATCAGCACGATTATCAGGGTCTGGGGCAGGGCCCGAATCACAACCTGGTACTTGGTCCATGTGGAGAGGACGGCGATGATCTTGTCGCGAAGGGTGTCACTGGCGACCTCGAACTTGGTGGTCACGTCCTTTTCCCGACCCAATGACTTGACGGTGAGGGCACCGTCGAAGGTCTCGTGTGCGATAGCCGAGACCCGACCCCGCTCCACCTGAACGGCCTCCCACATCCCGAATGTGACCCACGATCCATGGACGTCGATCACGATCACGAAGAGGAGCCCGATGGTCGCTCCCACCCCGAGCCAGATGTCGATTGCCGAGATGAGTGCGATTGTCCCCACCAACAGCAGCGATACCCCTGTTGCGTAGGGCAGCGGACCGAGTACTCCTGTTCCCTGATCGACGTCGGCGTCGGCCACCGCGAGCAGATCGCCGACCGCCTGACGGTTGAACCATGACATGTTGAGTGTGAGTTGATGCGCGAGGAGGTTGTTGCGGGTGTCCCGTCGCGTCGCCCCTGTCAGGTAGGCGGCGCCGGTGCGGCGCACGACGATCCCGGCCGCCTTCACGATCGCCACCAACACGATCACTCCACCTGCCAGCCAAACGAGGCTCGGTTCATCACCTTGGTCGAGGATTGGGATGATCACTTGATCGGTGACCCAACCGATCACCCACGACGAGAAGATGATCGCCCCGGCATAGGTGGCCGCGCCAAGAACCGCG
>DASTBQ010000076.1:0-3346 GCA_035711995.1 Acidimicrobiia bacterium
TCGCCTGCCAGGCCCCCAGACCCACCGACCAGAAGTACTTGTTGCAGGAGTTCTCCAGAGCACCGTGCAGATCGAGCCAGCCGAGGTCGCTCGGGTAATACCAGTCGAACTTCTCCTCGGCTGAACCGTCGTTGAGTTGGAAGACCAGCTGCCCGTCGCAATTGACCTCGCGGGCTTCCGGGTCGACGCCATCATTGTCAGCGGGGAGGGGGATGTTCTTCTCGAGAAAGGCGGAGTAGGTGATCGCCTTGAATGTCGATGCTGGCGGGTAGAGACCACTGACCGCCAGGTTGTTGAAGGCGAAAGAGTCATTCAGTGAGGAGAAGGTCGCTTCGTCGATGCCCGCGACGAACAGCTGAGGATCGAAGTCAGGCACGGAGGCGAGAGCGAGGACCTCGAACGTCTTGGGGTCGAGGACTACGGCGGCGGCCCTCTTGGTCTCACTGAAGATCTCCTCGCCGTTCTCCCGATCGATCTCCTTCACCTCGTTGGAGAGTCTGATCCCCTCTTCCAAGGCGAGCTCGACCTGGGTCTGAAGGTCTGAATCGGCGGTGAGAATCAACGAGCTGCCAGGAACAGGTGAAATCTCCGGGCGTTGATCGATGATCGCCCCACGACGGACCCGATATTCCAAGGTTCCCGACGTGCCCTGGAGGACGTCGTCGTAGAACTTCTCGACACCGACTTTTCCGATGCGGACCGTCGGGTCGAGACCCTCCCGCTCGTCGAGATCGGCCTGGTCGGGAAGACCCAGATGGCCGATTACATGCGCCAGGGTCGGGCCGGCCAGATAGACACGCTCGGGCACGTTGACGATCTCGACACCGGGCAACGAGCCAAGCTGCTCTGTGATCTGGAACGCCATTTCGGTGTTGACAGTGCCCACCTGGAATCTTCCGTTGGTTCCAGCCTTGTCATACATGGTGCGCACCACTGCGGGGTCCACCGCGAGGACAGACGAGATTCGCTGAATCACCTCGTCTCGCTGCTCATCGGTCTGAACGAATGTTCGATCGATGAACACGGCGGGTACGAGACGACTGGTCACCAGGAGATTTCCGTTTCGGTCGTAGATGTTCCCCCGGGTGGCATGGGTGGTCTTGGTGAGCCATGTCTGCTCCTCGGCTGCCTGGGCGATCGCGGGGCCTTCGGCCACTTGGACGAACCAGAGCCTGAGCCCGATTATCGAGAACATGGCGATGAAGGCCATGCCGAGAACGGAGAGCCGCATTGCGAACTTCATGCGTATCGGAAGGCTGTCGTGTCGCGGTCGACGAGGCGGACCACCACGGGTGAGAAGAGGGCGGCGAGAATCGAATTGGCCAACGGCACGAGGAGCAACAGCTCGAGGACTCCGTCGCCGAGTAGCACCGTCTGGCCGAAAAGGGTCCCGATCACGAGAAGGAGGAGGACCCCGGTGAAAGTGAGAAGCCCGGCCCAGAGCCCGATCACCACCCTGCCAAGGTCTGCCCGTTCCCGAGTTCGCAACGCCACATATGCAACGATCGTGAACACGATGGCACGCAACCCGAGCACCGACGACCCTAGGAGATCGACGGCCAAGCCGGCGAGAAAGGCAACTCCAAGGACGACCTCAGCCCGAAGACGAGTCAACGACAGCATGATGACCACGAGCATCACGAGGTCAGGGATCACGAATTCTGTCTGGCTGAACAGCGTCGTCTGCAACACGACGGCGACAAGCAGCAGGCTGAAGACGACGAGTGTGGGACGGAGTCTCATCATCCGTCTCCCGTGGTCGTGCTCGGATTTACAGTGGTCGAGGTAGAGGCGGGTGCGGTCGTCGTCGTGGTCGGTTGTGCGGAGGCTGCCAACGGGTCAGGAGGCCAGGCAAGCACTACCACGACACGGAGAGTGTCGGGGTTGGCATATGGTTCCACCTGAGTGGTCAACGAGTCGGCACCGGATGGCGCCGCGTCGGCAACGACCTGACCAACCGGGTACCCAGCCGGAAATCTGACCGACTGCGACGAAGTGACGACTCGAGCACCGGCGAGAACCGGCTCCTCGGCCGGATTGATATCGAGACGCATCAGATCCTGATTGACCTGGGGTACGACGACACCGATTTGGTTGTCCACCGTGACAGCAACGCCATCGGATCCCACCGTGATCGGCACGATGATGGCACTGCCAGCCGTGACCTGTTGCACCGAGCCGACCACATAGCCGTTGGTGTCGATCACAGGCTGGCCGACTGCGATCCCGCTAGATGACCCCTTGTTGATCGTGAGTGCGGCATCGAGAGGATCGGGACGACCGATGATCTCGGCGACTGTACGGCCGATCTCGGTGCCGGTCGCCTCCAAGTCGTACAGCTGTTCCAGCACGAGAAGACGTGCGAGATCGTCGTCCACCGCGATCAACTGCGCCTGTAATTCCGCGATCTGGCGTTGCAGCTCGAGGTTGCTCTCTCGAAGCGTGGCCACGTTTGTGATCGAGTCGACCAGGTCCAGTACGGGATTGACCACGAAGGCCGCGCCCTTCTGGAGCGGTGCGACGATGCTCTGGGTGCCCGTACGGAGGACTCCGGTTACGCCTCCGCCCTCGGCGCGCACGTCGAAGGTCATGAGCAGAATTCCGATTACGAGGAGGGTGACGAGGGTGGGGAGAGATCTGTCGCCGGGTTGACGGTTCAGCATGGCATGCGACGGGTGATAGGGATCATGGTCGGGCGGATGACACCAACACGTTGTGCAACGTGTCGAACTCCTCCAGACACTTTCCCGATCCGAGCACCACTGACTGCAGCGGCTGTGCCGCGGTCACGATGGGCATCCCCGTCTCGTGGGCCAGACGATGGTCCAGCCCAACCAAGAGCGCTCCTCCTCCGGTGAGGACGATCCCACGTTCGACTATGTCCGCAGCCAGTTCCGGCGGCGTCTTGTCTAGCGTGTATTTCACAGCGTCGACCACGGCTTGCGTCGGCTCCTCGATTGCTTCCCTCACCTCTTGTGAGGACAGCAGGATGGTCTTGGGGAGTCCTGTCACCAGGTCGCGGCCGCGTACCTCGGCCGAAGGCTCGTCGGAGTAAGGCCACGCCGAACCCACAGCGATCTTGAGCTGTTCTGCGGTTCTCTCGCCGACCAGGACGTTGTGCTCCTTCTTGACCCAGTCGATGATGGCTGAGTCGAGTTCGTCGCCACCGACCCGTATCGAACGGGAGACGACTATGCCGCCCAGAGAGATGACCGCCACCTCGGTGGTGCCGCCACCGATGTCGACGACCATCGACCCCGACGGTTCACCGATAGGGAGGCCCGAGCCGATTGCAGCGGCCATCGGCTCCTCGATGGTGTATGCGCGCCGTGCACCGGCGTGATAG
>DASTBQ010000077.1:0-3107 GCA_035711995.1 Acidimicrobiia bacterium
CCGCAGGCGTCACAGGGGACCTCGGCCATGTACTCCTGGTAGTACTCCCGGGCGGAGTCGGACTCGGCGGACTCGTGACGTCGGTTGAGGAAGGGGATGGCCCCCTCGAAGGTGGCGTCCCAGCGTCGCTTCCTACCGAATCTGTTGACGTACTCGACGGTGATTCGTTCGTCGCCGGTGCCGTAGAGGATCTTCTCCTGGATCTTCGTGGGCAGGTCACCCCACGGGGTGTCCATGGAGAATCGGAGCTGGGCGGCGAGCCCGGCGAGCAGCCGGTGGTAATAACGCATCCGGTTCGACGACCACATCGGGATCGCCCCCTCCCCGAGTGAGAGGTCGGGGTCGGCGATCACCAGCTCCGGGTCCACCTGGAACTTGGTCCCGATCCCCGAGCATTCCGGGCACGCCCCGTAGGGGCTGTTGAAGCTAAAGTTGCGCGGCTGGAGGTCCTCGAATGAAAGCCCGCACTTCGAACAGGCGAGACGTTGGGAGAAGGTGAGTGTGGAGCCGTCGATGATCTCGATGTCGGCCACGCCTTCCGCGAGCTGCAAGGCGGTCTCCAACGACTGGGTGAGCCGTTGCTCCATGCCCTCCTTTCGGACGAGACGGTCGACGATCACCTCGATGGTGTGCTGGTAATAGCGGTCGAGACGGATCTCCTCAGTGAGCTCACGCACCTCCCCGTCGATACGGGCCCTGGCGAAGCCCTGCTTGGCCAGATCTGACAGCAGCCCTTCGTATTCCCCCTTGCGTCCCCGCACCACCGGTGCAAGAACCTGGAACCGGGTCCCCTCCTCGAGCTCGAGGATGCGGTCGACTATCTGTTGGGGGGTCTGTCGCTCCACCGGTGTGCCGTCGTTGGGGCAATGGGCAACCCCGATCCGGGCGTAGAGGAGACGGAGATAGTCGTGGACCTCGGTGACCGTGCCCACGGTCGAGCGTGGGTTGCGAGAGGCGGTTTTCTGGTCGATCGAGATCGCCGGGGACAGCCCGTCTATGAAGTCGACGTCGGGTTTGTCCATCTGTCCGAGGAACTGGCGGGCGTAGGCGGACAGCGACTCCACATAACGACGCTGCCCCTCGGCATAGATGGTGTCGAAGGCGAGCGACGATTTCCCGGAGCCGGAGAGCCCGGTGAAGACGATCAGTTTGTCGCGGGGTAGTTCGACCGTGAGATTCTTGAGGTTGTGCTCACGGGCACCCCTGATGAGTATCGAGTCGGTGGACACTGCCTGCCTGGTCAAAGTCTGAAGTCACACCATTGTAATACTGTATGGCGCCGAACACGTGTTCGGTGAGATTCCTGGCTCCTTGCCGACGCGAGAAATCACTTTGGAATCTTTCCGGTCACGCCGAATCACATACGTGATCACTCAGCTGTCGGGCAGCTCGACTGGTAGGGCTAAATTCTCATCCGTGGACCCCTCCTCCAGAACCCAGGCAGTTGATCGCGCCCTGGTGGCCTGTGCCATTCTGATCCCGGTCCTTTACGCATTGATCGTCAATCTCTCGATGCTCGATGCACCTCCGGCATGGGACTCCGCGACGACAGTCAGCGCTGCCGCCCTCACGCTTGTCGACCTCGACTTCGACATCGTGGAGCTAGCCCGAATGCCCGGCATGCTGGACGGTGGCCCGAGCACGCACGCAACATCTGCATACACCATTCTCCTAGCCCTGCTGGTCGGAGCGTTTGGACCTGAAAATGGGTTCTTTGTCGGTCACGTTCTCTCGATCGTTCTCGTCGGTGGCCTCACCGGGTCCACCTACCTGCTGGGTCGGGAGCGTCTCACCGTGCGTCACAGCGCTCTCGTCGCTTTGGTCGTGGGGCTGATACCCCTCGTTGTCCAGCAAGCGGCCGATCTATACCTAGATCTCCCGCTCGCGATCGTCACGACTCTGGCCTGCTGGGCGGCAGCACGGAGACGCTTCTGGCTCACCGTGGCAATGGCGTTCGTCGGTGTGACCCTGAAGACCTCCGCAGTCTTCCTGCTTCCGCTCATCCTTCTTGCGCGACCCGCAGGTAGATCCATGCAGCGGCACCTGGCGTATTCGGCCGCAGGTGGATTTGTGGCCGCGCTTCCTTTTCTCCCAGCATTCTTGACGACGGAACGGTTCGACCGTGCCATGACGCTGGACGGCCAGATCCAACTGCTCCAATCGTCCCTCAATCTCTTCATATTGACCGTCGATCTTGCCGCGATCACATTCGTCTTCATCCTTGTCATGTATGGCCGAGCGCGCAGCGGCAGTTTCGATCGCCTCGCCAGAATTGTTGGAGTGCTGGTGGTCAGCTTTCTAGGAGTTCACATCGCCACGGTGGTGTTGACCGGTACCATCGCTGTTCTTCCCAGGTACTACATATCGATTATTCCGGCAATGCTGGTGACGATGTTGCCTTCCGGACAAACCACTACCGCTGGTGCTCGCCGCCGGCGAGTTGGGCTGGCCTTCTTGATGGCGATTCTCATCTTCTCCATCGTGAACGTCAGGGGCGACTTCTACCCCTTCCCCGATCATGAGTTCTACGTGGTCGCCGAACGCTCGACTCGGGCGCAGGATCTCCTCGCAATGCAGATCGAGGGCACTCGCCGACTTGCCGACACAGGCTTGCCGATCTTCGTGGGACTTCCGGAGTACTTCCGCATCGCCTACCCAGATCTGGGATATGTCGAATCGACTCCTTTTGACTACATATCGCTCTTCGATGGCTGGCCCACCGTCCTCCCTGACGAGTTCGCCGTCCTGATAGAGCGGCGATACGCCAACCCACTCCTGACTATTGAAGAACGAGCCATTGCCGAGGGATATCAACTCGAATACCAGACGATTCAAAGGAATGGCTACGAGTCTGAACTGATCGTTGCCACACGGCCCTGACGATCCACGTAGACGGGCGTCGAGACTCGGCGGGGGATGACTTCGTTGAGAAGAGGGTCGCGGGATCGGAGCCGGTGAAACCGCCGACGCAACGGGCGCTCTACGAATTGATACGACAGCCACGCTACGACCGCTGAGACGGCCAATGCGACTCCTGGGTGGAACCAGAGCGTATTGAGAAACGGAACGTGCCACAGGTACAGCCCGTAGGAGATAGTCCCGAACCA